>DATGLT010000423.1:0-5251 GCA_035294005.1 Verrucomicrobiia bacterium | reverse complement strand
TGCAAAATGGAATTGCTGGACACAGTTGGGTCCCAGCGAAAAATCTCTCCGCCGTTGGCAAGGTCATCCACGTACAAATAGTCATCGGTCGAAACTTGCATTTTCCACGGGCTCGTATGACCGCCAAGCCATTGATGCCCGTCCATGCCGGCGCTGGAGATCCCTTCGTCGGCGCCGCTTGTATCCGCATTGAATTTAAGAATCCCGACCGTGTCGCCGGGGGTCGATCCCTGTCCCGCACTGGAGTTGGCCACGAACACTCGCCCGTAATAAAGGCTGGCAGGATTCTGGTCTACGGTGATGCCACGGCCGTCGGAAACGTAGGTGTTCAGATCGGCGGTATCGGAGGTGATCTGCGTCCAATTTGTGTAGCCGCTCGAGGCGGGAACCACGCTGAACGAATAACTTCCGCTCGGAAGCGTTGCGCCGAAGTTGTCCCAGAGAACTTCGTTGGGTCCGCGAAGGGTCCCCAGGTCGCCGCCAGGCACAAAAAACTTCGTGACCACATTGGTTCCGGAAAGGACCTCAAGGGTGGTTCCCAGCGTTGCCGGTTCATTGAGGAGGTAACTGACCGAAATTGTGTCGCCGGCGGATGCGGTGATATTGGTGGCGCCGCCGTTAATACGCACGTTTGTGGCGTAAACATTGGCGCGGGCGTTCGGAGTCAAAACGGTGATTGCCAACGCCAGGATCAGCCCTCCGCAAACTGAACTCCATGGCAGGTCTCGATTCGATATTGTCATTCTACGGTCTGTTTTGAGCGGCCGAATGCGGCCGCAAAATGCCTGATCCTTGTAGCAGGCGCTGCAAAACTAACAATAACAAACCGATTTCGAGGTTGTGTTGCCCGCAGCCGCCGAGGTAACGAGGCGGATAGAACAGCCGACTTAGCGTAGCATCGGCCTCATGACCTTCCAGGATTCGTGGGTGTTCGCTCTACTGGCAGAGGCTTAAAACCAGATTGAATTGCCCGGCGGACACGAGGAAATTGTATCCCGGAGGGATTCTTGAGAATAGCCCAGCGCTTCAGCGCTGGGAAAGGTGATGCCAAGCCTGAGTCCCGGAAGGGACGGCTGAACGAACCTGCCCTTCAGTAGCCTCTCCGGGATTAACGGACGTTCAGCTGGCTGATTCTCAACCTGAAGCGTTGGGCTATTCCTGCGCGCAGGATTGAAGCTCGTCCCCCTCGGGCAGCAACTTGCAGAATAGTTTATTGTTGTGGTGCAATCACAATCGATCCACTAATGTCGGCCAATCTGACCTATGGATCTCGCGCAACTCTACGAGCAGCGACTTCAGCGGTACGTCACCGCGATGCGCAATGAAAAACCAGACCGGGTTCCGATCAGGCCTTTTGTGGCCGAATTCACTGCGAGGTTCGCGGGCTACACCTGCCAGGAAGTTGCCCACGATTACAGCAAAGCCTTTGAGGCAGCGCTGAAAACCGCCAAGGCGTTTGATTGGGACGCCGTGGTCCCCAACATGGTTTATGTGTGGACCGGCCTGGCCCAGGCCGCGGGATTGCGCTACTATGGCATTCCCGGCATCGGCATTCCTCATGACAGCGGGTTCAATTACATCGAGCCTTCCGAGGAACAGGCCTTCATGAAGGCCGACGAGTATGATGCGCTGATCGACGATCCGACTGCTTTCTTGTACAACACCTGGCTGCCGCGCGTCTCATCCGAAGCGAGCAGAACCGGCGAACCGGCCACTTACCGGCACAACCTTGCGCTGGTAAAAGGGGCAATGGCAATGCTCTCCTATTTCTACGCGTTCGGGCCGCAGGTGGCGCGGTTACGAACCGAATGCGGCACCGTCTCGGCCATTTCAGGCATTTTCAAAGCTCCGTTCGATATTTTGGCGGATAAACTGCGCGGGTACGTAGGGCTGACCATGGACATGCAAACCCAACCTGCAAAGGTCCTCAAAGCGTGTGAAGCCTTGATGCCGCATCTCTGCCACGTGGGACTGACTACCGCTGACGCATCGAAACGGGTGCCGATAGGATTCTGGATGCATCGCGGGTGCGTTCCGTTCATCAATCCCCGCCAGTTTGAGTCGCATTACTGGCCAACGCTCAAGCCGATCATCGAGGAGTTCTGGAAACACGGACATCAAACCCTGTTTTTTGCCGAAGGCCGTTGGAAGTATCATTTCGGCTCCTTCAGGGAGTTACCTGAGTGCAGCATTGTCTACCATTGCGATCAGGACGACGTGTTCGAAGTTCATCGCGCGCTGCACGACCGGTTCGCCCTCAGTGGTGGCGTGCCCAATGTAATGCTCAGCTACGGAAACCCTCAGGAGGTGCGCGCGTTTGGAAAGAAGTTGCTGGCGGAAGTTGCGGCCGACGGCGGGTACATTTTGGATGCCGGCGCCATTATGCAGAACGATACCAGTCCCGAGAACCTCCGGGCTTTGACCGACTTCGTTCGTGAATATGGCGTGTACGCGTCCGGCACCTACAAACCGCCGACCTCCACGCCGCCCTGTGATGTGGGCCGGCACGTCATGGCCCGGAGCGGGATTCTAGGGATGGCTGGACGCCCTCAGCCCCGTGTTCGGCCGGGCGTCTGTCTTCCCTGGGAACAGCGCGCTAAGGAATTGCCGGAGATCTCGGGCGACCGCGAACTCATTCGCCGTGTCTGGGAGGACATCGACGCGTTTGGCAACATGTATATCTGGCAGCTTTTGCTCAGCTTTTAACCTGGGCTGCGCCTTGTTTCTCGTCCACGAACGAGGAACCACGGATGCGCACAGATGGACACAGATAAAAGGAGCACAGGCGCGAATTCTCACGCAGGGAAAATTGCCTAATGTAAAGAGAGTCTTAGTGAAAAACAGACACGAATTGCCAGGAAGAGCACGAGCCGGCAATCAAACACCTGGAACCAGGAACCAGTCTGAGAAGTGGCTCCTTCGCTCCTTCGCTTTCGTGGCAATTAGTGTCCTTCGTGTCGGCCGTTCTCCTCCGCATCCGTGTTCATCCGAGTCCATCGGTGGTTAAAGATTCCTGTTCCAGGCCAACGATGTTGTCGTCCCCGGTCGCCGTAATTGTTTCGCCAGGATGGACTATGAGAAACTCGGAATCCGGCCACGGTCCATCAACCATTCGCTGGAACAACGAAAGATCTCCCGCAATTTTTTCAAAGGTCCACCCCTTCTCAGAACAGATTTGTTGCGCGGCTCGGTCCAGATCCAGGTGTTGGAGGAAATCAAAATCGATCAGGCAACCATGTGTGTAGGAACGCATCCACCGCGTTGATTCCTCGAGGAGATACCGCGCTTGATCTTCGCCGAACTTCCTGGCCCATTCCTCGTAAGTTTCCTTTAAGTTCAAACCCGAGTTGGCCGGAAGCGAGACCCCGGTCCATATGGAACCTTTGGCTCCGCGCCGGGTGGCGCATTCCAGCCAACCCGATGTGTAGTAGTACGTTCCGGGCCGCTCCAAAAATCGACGCTCGTACCGTTCTTTGGAACCCAGGAAGAACGAGATGCAATCATGGGCTCGGGGTATCACCAGGCAAGTGTGGCGCGTCCTGAGCCCGACAAGAATTCGACTGCATAGCCCGTACCCAAGAACTACGGCGTCATATTTTTCCTCGGGCACGCTATTGATTCGGCTCTGGACTTCCTCTCTGCCGGTGGCCGGAGTGTCGTGGTGTCCCTGGGGCAGAAACTCAAGGTCGACGAGATTCTTTGAACGAGCGGCGCAAAACTGCAGCTCTCGCGTTGCAATCTCGCAAGCAATGACTTTGAGGAACATGCTAATCCCGCTTGGCCGCCCAGCGAATCGCCTGTCTCAAAATCTGCTGGTAGCTGGGGTTCTCGTAAGCGAAGTGGTCGTGCCCGGACTGCACATAAACGATCCGGGCGGCCTCGTAGGTTTTGGCCCAGCCGATGACGTGATTGCTTTCGGGCTCTTCGGTTGTGAGCAACGGATGAACGTCTCGCGACACGTCGAAGAGGTTGTAAACCTCGTCGTGAATTTCAAAATCGGCGATCCCGCGCGTGACCGGATGATTCGGGTCGGCGACGTGGATCTTGAAATGCATGTCATGTTTGTATGTGGATCGGGCTTTGACCACGCCGTTGATGTTTGTCTTTTGGAGGTAGTAGTGCGCGCCGAGGATCTTCGAATACTCAGGCCATTCCTGGTACGAGGCGATCGAATGGTGCAACACCACCAGCCCCTTTCCATCCTTGAGCCGGGCTACAAAATCCGTTTTGGCCTGCTCGGAGATTTCCTGGTGCATGTCGTACGTGACAAGCACGTCCCAGGATTTAGCCGCTTCGGGTTTGAGCAGCGCGTGAGCGTGGGGATGTTCCACGGCTTTGAACGTGATATCAGGGTTATCCTGGAAAAGCTTGAGGAACGGTTCGCGTTCGAAATCGTGGCCGCCGGTCACAACCAAAACGCGGATTTTCTCGCCGCCGGCCGGATGAGAGCTCCAAGCCTCTGCGCCCAATGCACTCGAGGCCAACAAACATGAAATGATGCGCACCCACCTTAAAGTTTCATTCATGAACTTCATGGCCCCTTTGTAACATGATATTGTTCACCGTCAAAGACGGATAAGCTAAATTTGCTCCGCAGAGGCATCGAGTAGAGCGCCCCCCAGCCAATTTTGAACACTCAAGTCCCCCGGCGCTCGAAATGGAGGCCCTTTTCGGCGCTCTTTGTCGCCCAGGGCCCGGCATCCGATTCGCGAAAATTGCTCTCGTCTTCCACGGCTCCCACAGGTACAAATCAAAGCGCTAAGCTTGAATGAAATCCACGTTCACCCTGCGCACCTCTCTCGCGATCGTCCTTTTTGTGGGCTTTTTATCGGTCGTTCCTGCGTGCCGAAAAGAGGCTAACGCCCCCGCCAACTCCAGCCCCACTGTGGCCCTGGTGATGAAATCTCTGGCCAACGAATTTTTCAGCACCATGGCGGAAGGGGCGCGCAAGCATCATGAGGCTCACGCCGCATCCTACAACCTAATCGTGAACGGCATCAAAAACGAAACCGACCTGGGCGAGCAAGTGAACGTGGTCGAGCAAATGGTCGGCCGCCAGGTCAATGCGATTGTGATTGCTCCTGCGGATTCCAAAGCATTGGTGCCGGTGCTCAAACGCGCCCGGGAAGCAGGAGTATTGGTCGTGAACATAGACAACAAGCTCGACCCGGATGTGTTGAAACAAGCCGGTTTGTCGGTGCCTTTTGTCGGGCCGGATAACCGGGCCGGGGCAAAAAAGGTTGGCGAGGCT
>DATGLT010000422.1:0-12097 GCA_035294005.1 Verrucomicrobiia bacterium | reverse complement strand
ACCAGATCCTCGGCGGCGCTTCTTTCAGGTTCGCTGCCGACACGAAACCTCCGCGCGTGTTCCACGATCAGGCCAAGCCTTAGCGTGGTGTGCTCCGCTGCGATTTATTTTTTCGCGCCGGCGAAATCCAACTCGGGCCGCAGCTGATCCAGGACGGGTCTGTCCAGGCCCGCAATCACGGCTTTTTCCGGGCCAACCAGGTCGAGAATCTCGATTGCGTTCTTGCCTTTCCTTAGCCAGGGACCCGGCACATACATCGTTTGAGTCGGACCAATGTTCCAAAAACGGCCGAGGCAATGTCCATTTACCCAGCAAACGCCTTTGCCCCAGGAACTCACGTCCAGGAAAGTATCGCCCGGAGTGGGAATCTCGATCTGCGCTCGCCAGAACGCGGGGCCTTTTGTGGCATAGGATGAATACCGAAGCCGACGCAGGGAGGGAGGGTCCAACGGAAAATTATAGATTCGCCATTGACCGATTTTGAGGTCACCGCCCGCCGGTGCTGTGATCCTGACGGGGCCCAGGAGACCTTTGGGATCGTAGATTTCGGGGCCGAAGTTGACGCGGCCCATCGCCTCGACGAGGACGTCGAGAGTTTCGGCCGCGGGCCGGGCAGGCAAATCCAAACTGAAAGTGTCGCTGCGCCGATCCAGGAAGCCCGCTCGCTTCCCATTCAGGAAAACCAGGCCAATATCGTGAACGACGCCGGCGCTGAAAGAGGCGGTCGGGCCGGCGGGGATTTCCGTCCGGTACAGAACGCAGCCATAGCCCTGGTCGTAATGCTCCATGGTTCCAGGCGCGGCGTCGAGGCGCGGTTTTGGCAGGTTCTCGAAGAGCGGTGCGCATTCGGTAACCTGAACCGGAGCGAACGTGATTACGGGGTTTCTGGGAGGCGGCTCGGGAATGGATTCTCCCGGCATCAGGTGCCTGGCGAACAGATCGCGAGTTTGGAAGAACTTCTCGGTCGGCCATCCGGCTTCGCTGATCGGCGCGTCATAGTCGTAACTGGATGTATCTGGTTTGTACGGGCGATCGGCGCCCGACCACAACCCGAACGTGGTGCCGCCATGGACCATGTAAATACTGAATGAAGCGCCGGAATCGAGCATGTAACTCAAGTCCTTCAAATATTTTTGCGCGCTGCCCGTGTGATGAGGTTGACCCCAGGTATCAAACCAGCCCGGATAAAACTCGCCGCACATCAGAGGCCCCTTCGGCAACACCTCGCGCAGTTTCTTAAAGCCGTTCTCAGGGTCCGATCCGAAGTTGACGACGGGAAACAAATCGGGCCGGTACCCGTCTTTGAGATGTTCCGGGGGATTACAGTCAAACAAGGGCACCTCAAATCCGGCATCCAGCAACGCCTGGCGCACCTCGCCCATGTACTCGGTGTCCTTCCCGAAAAAGCCGTATTCGTTTTCAACTTGCACCATCAAGATGGGGCCTCCTTTGGTGACCTGCAGAGGAGCCAGGTGGCGGCCCATCTCTTTGAGATAACGCCGCGCCGGATCCAAATAGCGCGGGTCGCGCGTACGAAGCTTGATTCCATCCTGTTTCAGCAACCACCACGGGAAACCGCCCATTTCCCACTCGGCGCACGAATACGGCCCAGGCCGCAATAGCACCCAAAGACCCTCCTCCTGCGCGATTCGGCAAAACTCCACGGCATCCGCCTGGCCGCTCCAAACAAATTTTCCCGGCACCGGCTCGTGCATGTTCCAGAAGAGGTATGCGCAAACCGTGTTCAGTCCCATCGCTTTGGCCATGCGCAGACGGTGCCGCCAATATTCCCGCGGGACGCGCGGGGCATGAATTTCGCCGCAACGGATCTGGTAGGGTTTGCCGTCGAGCAGGAAACTGGTCTCACCAATTTGAAACGTGTGCTTTGGCGAATCGGAGCCAAAAGCCACCAGGCATGAAGTCAGCGATAGAACCCAGGCAAGAGCGGTTATGCACTTTGTCATGAATGTAAGCAAAGAGAATGCTCGGAACCAGAATGCGACGAATGGCGTTTGTGTAAAGCACAATAGCGGCCGTCGATTAAGCCACTAAGCCAGCCTCTTCAGCGCGAGCCTCGGCGTGTGATTATGACGCCCTCCGCGCGGCCTTCGAGCTGATCGGTCACAGCTTCAGCGCGCGCCACGAAAAAGCGTTTGAGCGAGAAGGCCTGCTTTTTGTTTTGTGGATGGCCCGCAGTTGTCGTTGCCGATGCGATGCCGCTATCCGCGACCTTGCGTTCGAACCTGGCCAACCGGGAACCGGATTCTTCAGCAACAAACGGGCGCACCACCGGCACGAGCTCGTCCAGCCGGCGGTTGAGTCGCGCGGGATCAAAAAGTGTCTCGCGTATGCGTTTCAGCTGCTCCCTATAACGCTCCGCCACCGGCTTCGCATCCAGCATGCGCTCAAGAAAACGGTTTTCTCCAACCCACGGATGCCAAATGCTGGCGCGCTCCCGTTGTTCGATTGTGCCAATAAAGGGAAACTCACCCCAGCAGTGGTCCAGGTCCCATGGAACGAACCCAAACCGGTCCGTTGTTGGATCCAGGTACAACAGGAAGTTTTGGCCGTTGCTCAGCAGCCCGTCGTAGTTGGAAAGAATAACTTCGCACGCTAAAAACCGGGCGAACTCGTCCAGGTCGATAAAATCCCCGATGCGTTGCTCAAATTCGGAATCCGACCCGTGAGTGACCAGTCGGGCAAGGGCAATGAGCCGTTCAGTATGGGTTGGCTTCACCTTGGTTTTGGGATCGTATATCCGCTCGTACGCTTTCCAGTCATCGCCCAGGTCTTTAAAGAGCTCGTAAGTCACAGGCTTAAAAAGGGCAACCCCCGACTCTTTAAATTGCTCCTTGGCCCATTCGGCGTCAGGGTTCTCGACAATAACGTAGACACCGAGGAGGCGATCCTGAAAACGACCCGCGATGCTCAGGCGCAGCCGAGCCAGCGTGGTGCGGGGCGCCGGAACGCCGGCATCCCTGAAAAACTCATAGGCCATCGTATCGCTCAGGCACGATGGGTCGGCGGTCAGGTTATGAAAGTTGAAGGTGCCACGCCCGGCCAATTTCTGAGACTTGTCGCCGCGCGAAAGCTCGACTTTAAACGGGCGCTTGAACGTGCCCTGCGAATCCAGGAAGGTGCCGTTGCCTTTGAACCGAATGGCGACGCGGTTGAAACTCCTGTTGCCAAAATCCATCGCTGCTTCCGACCACGGAAAGTCCAGGCCAAACACCCCTGCCAGCCCGTTCCTGGGCGCTTGCGGATTCCGGAGGATCACGCTGCCGTCGGGCTGAACAAAACGAATGATTGGCGGCACGAAATGAGGTCCCATTTGCGCCCATTGATTGGAGGTAAACCGGAATGATACGTCCCAGATATTAGTAGCGCCGAAGAGGTCGCCCGCGCTCGAAAGCTCCACGGCATTTGTCGATAGAAGCGCCAGTTCGGCCGGAGATAAATGCGGTGCTGGCGGGGTCGCCCCCGGCTGAGTTGCCTGGTGCTGCAGGATTTTTACCATCACCCAGCCTTGGACCTTCGGGTTCTGCCAAAGAAGCACTGCCGTGATCACCAGGGTGACCACGAACGTGATGAAAAAAGCGCCGGCCGCCACCCCAAGCACCAGCCACCTTAACCAGCGGGTCTTGGGCAACCATCTGAACAGTCCGGCCATAATCATGGTTTAACCTCCGGAATCACCGAATACAAGAACGCATCCGCCTGCGTCAGCAGCTATGAAGCTTTCCGACGAACCGCTACATCACACCTCGATCATAGCTGATTCATAAGGAGATAAACACCTGCGACGCGCCCCAGACCGACCCTGCCTTTTCAGCGTGAAAATCGCCCCGGGGGATCCCGGGGACATCATTCCTGCCAATCCCCGGTGGTTTTTAGCGAATTAGGGAATAAGGCTTGCTCTCTTACATCTGCGGATGGCGTCACGAGAGCCGAATGAAACAGCAGGAAAATAAGAGCTAAGAAGCCCTATGAACGAAATAAAGGGTTTCGATATTATCTTTCCCCGTGAGTACCTGAGGGTTGCGCTGATTGTGTCGCTCTTGAGCGTGTGGGTCCTGGTCGGCCTTTTTCATTACCTCAACCGCTACACCAAACGTCATTATTTCACAATTTGGACAGCCGCGTGGCTGTTTTATGCACTTTGGCTCACGTTAGGCGTGACCGTTCCGAACCCCTCGCCGGAATCTTTCGTTCTTATTTTGCGGCAATGGTGTGTGTCCATTTCCGCGGTTTTTCTCCTGTGGGGCAGCCTGGCATTTCTGGAAATGCGAACCCCACAGCAGCTTTTCGGCTTGTTCATCGCGTTCCTCATGAGCTGGAGTTACGCGGGCCGGATGCTGATCGAAGACCCCTTCTATGTTCAGATCCCGGTCTTTGTCCTCATCGGAATCGCCAGCATGTTTTGCGGCCTGAGTTTCTACAGACTGCGCCGCCACAGACAGTTTGTGGCCGTCGGCATGCTGTTCCTGGGCTTCTTCCTTTGGGGCGTGTATCTGATGACGTACCCCTTCTCGCAGCGGTTTGCGACGCTCTTCAACGCAGGTTTCCTGTTCTCGGCTGTGCTTCAGCTTTTCATCGCGGTCAGCATGATCGTACTGGTGCTGGAAGAAGCGCGCCACATCAACGAACAGGTCCTTAACCAGGTCCAATCGATTAACTCGGAGAAACGGGAGCTGCAGCTCAAAATTCTTTCGACTGAAGAACAGTGCCGGAGCTTATTTACTCAGGCGAGGTCCCAGGAAGAGCTGCAAACCGCGTACGAAGAACTGCGGCAGACCCAGCAATCGGTGGTGCAACAGGAGCGTCTGCGTGCTCTGGGCCAAATGGCCAGCGGTATCGCCCATGACATCAACAATGCGCTTTCCCCCATCCTTGCCTTCTCGGAAATGTTGCTCAAAAAAGAGCCCGGCTTATCGGAACACGGGCGAAAAAATCTCTCGCACATCCGAACCTCGGCCGAAGACATCGCGCAAATCGTGACGCGGATGAGCGAGTTTTACCGGCGTCGCGAACACAGCGACCAACTGCGCCTGGTCGCGGTCGATAAGCTCGTGGAACAAGTGATTGACCTGACCAGCCCATGCTGGCGCGATATCCCCCAGGGCAAAGGACTCGTCATCGAGGTGGAATCCTGCTTCGAGGAGGGGCTCCCGCAACTTTATTGCAATGAATCGGAGCTCCGCGAAGCGATGACCAATATCGTCCTGAATGGAGTGGATGCATTGCCGCGCGGTGGAAAGATTGTCATTTCGGGGCGCGCGGTCACTGTTCCCGGCCAATCCGGCGACGAACAAACCAACCGAACGCACATCGTTCTTGAGTTCAACGATAACGGGGTTGGGATGGATGAAGCCACGCGCCAGCGCTGCCTCGAACCGTTCTTTTCAACCAAGAGGCAGCGGGGCGGTTCCGGTCTTGGCCTTGCCATGGTTTATGGCGCTATGGAGCGTCATGGCGGGCATATCGAAATCCAAAGTGAATTGGACAAAGGCACGACGATTCGGCTGATCCTGCCGGTCCGCCAGGTGCCGCGCGAGACAGGACCGTTCGACCAGAGCGAACAAAAACCAGCGACGCCATTGCGCCTGCTCTGCATCGATGACGAGCCGTTGTTGCGCGAATTGCTGCGGGAAATTCTCGAATTTTATCATCATGAAGTTCAAACCGCCGATGGGGGCGAGAGCGGGTTGCAAGCCTTTCACACGGCGCGAACCAGCGGCCAGCCTTTCGATGCCGTCATAACCGACCTGGGCATGCCGTCGGTGGACGGTCGGCAGGTGGCCGAAAAAATCAAAGCCGAATCACCGGGAACACCGGTTATCATGCTGACGGGTTGGGGTTCAATGCTCGCCGAAAAAGGTGAAGGCGTTCCGCGCGTGGATGCAATCCTGAGCAAGCCGCCGCGGGTTGAGGAATTGGTCAATGCCTTGAGCAAAGTCACCGGCCTGGCGACGCCACGCGGCACTTCGTTTTTCGGGCGGTACAATTAACGTTGCCATCGCAAGCTACGCCCCCCGGCGCCCCGACCCAAGGGAAGACTTTTAGCCGGGGATATCAAATTCCTAGGGTATAATCCGGAACCGCCTCGCAGGAGTTCTCTCGCCAGATCACTTATTCACGTCACCAACTCGGGCTGACCCAGAAGGAATCTGCGAAAGCAGTCGGGGCCACGACGGTCACGCTATACCGTTGGGAAAAGGGCCTTTCCCTGCCTCACCTTCGGAAACTCAAGCTCATGCAGAGGTTAGTGACTGGTGCGCGCCGTGCTACTCCCCGATGATTTTTACGAGCACTCTCTTTCGGCGCCGGCCGTCGAACTCTCCATAGAAAATCTGTTCCCAGGGACCGAAATCCAGTTTGCCCTTGGTGATCGCAATGACAACCTCGCGCCCCATCACCTGCCGCTTCAAATGAGCGTCGGCATTGTCCTCGCCGGTTCGATTGTGCTCGTATTGTGAAGTTGGAGCGTGCGGTGCAAGCTTCTCGAGCCAGACCTCATAATCGTGCAAAAGCCCTTCCTCAGCATCGTTTATGAACACCGCCGCCGTTATATGCATCGCATTTACCAAACACAGGCCTTCTTGAACCCCACTTTTGATCACCAAGTCGGTCACGGTGTCGGTTATGTTCTCAAACCCGAGGCGGTTTGGCACTTCAAACGAGAGGTGTTGGGTGAGGCTCTTCATGTCGCTCTTTTATGCCACATGATCTCGCCACGACAAGCCAGGATTCTGAGATGGAGTTCGGCTCTTACCGTCTCTCGTGATTGCCCTCGCACAACTGTGGCATCCCGGTTCCACGGGAACCAACAAGGATCAGTGACGATCTCCTCGCCAGTTAAGAGTTAGCGCAGCGACGCTGAGTCGTTGGGAACGCGACACCGCCTATCCAATGTCTAATTCGCCAACATATTCGGGGTTTGCATCAGAACGGTCCGTGACTGCACCTGTCCGGCATTGTAAATTCGGTGCTGCGATTCGATTCGCCGAACCAGACAACGGTACAATGCCGTGATGATGAAACATAATCGTTCAGCACAGGTGCTTCCAAAGGAGCTGGAGCATGCCACCGATGCCAGGGCAATCTTCAATTACTTGTTCAAGAAGGCGCGGTTGTGGCCAGAATACAAAATGTCTCCCCGGGAGGGCGATGTCAGAAAAATCGTGCTTTTTTCCGAGGGATTTAATGACAAGACGGTCACTCTACTGCAGCAAATTCCCAAAGTTAAGTACCATTGTCGATCGATTGAGGAGGTAAGGCTTGTCTGTACTAAGATCACACCCACAGGGGTTGCTCGCTTAAAAGCTTTATTTGGTAAGTCTGTGATAAGCGTTGTTGGGTGTGACGAGTGGGAAAAGAACGTGAACACCGGAAATCCTGACTTCGATCTCAAGACCGGTAAGTTCCAAGCGACTACGAATGCCGGTCCCACAACAAATGGCGCCCCGTCCGGGAGCAGAGAGAAGTTCGTTGAGCGCTATGGCAGATAACCGCTGTTGAGATGTCGAATCCAAGTCACTACTGTCCGGACGTTGAAGGACGACTCAAGCAGTTTGGCTTAGCCGTAATCTCGAATTGGGCCACCGCCAACTGAACGATACGCTCGGTTGGCCCGCGAATCCGCATCGATGCATCGGCGGCAAAGCTTGCCTCGATCGACTCGGCAGGGTTATATAATGGGACGACCACGCTCACAAAAAGCCACTGCTTCCCGATGTTCTCCATTTTAAACAAGTCTCTTCCGGTTACCGCAGGGTTCCTGGCATTTCTTTTGATTGGGGTTCCTGGCGTGCAAAGCGAGAATCTGCCGTCCGGTCCCGGCGTCGGCGCCCGGATATGTTTTCCCGAACCAACGTTTGATTTTGGAACCGTAACAGTCGGGGCAACGGTAAAGCACGTGTTCACTTTCACGAATACGGGTAACCAGGTTCTGGAGATCCGGGACGTGAAATCAACCTGTGGTTGCACCGCGGCCGGGCAATGGTCCCGCCGCGTTGAACCGGGGCAAGCCGGAACCGTCCCGGTCGAGTTTCATACCGGGGCATTTAACGGACCCGTCGTTAAGCCCGTCACCATCCTTTGCAATGACACCAACCAGGCCGATCTCACCATCCAGCTTAAGGGAATCGTTTGGCACCCGATCGACGTCATTCCAGTGTCAGCGGCGTTTTCTGGGGCGTTGGAGACTCCGGCGAGCCTCATGCGGACCATCTACATTACCAACCGCGAGGATAAGCCTCTAACACTCGGCTCGCCCAAGAGCAACCATCACTCGATCGCGGCGGAAGTTGTCACCAACGAATCCGGGAAGGCCTACCAAATCACGGTCAGGCTCGTTCCGCCCCTCGGCGCCGGGAACGTCTTCGGTGAAGTCTCGGTCCCGACGTCCTCGACCAATATGCCCGTGCTCTCGATCCCGGTCTGGGCCGTCGCGCAACCCGCCGTAATGGTGCTTCCGAAACAAGTCGAAATGCCCGCCGGTCCACTCACCAACCAAATCACCCGCTCGGTCTCGGTCCGAAACAATGCGTCCACAGCGCTCGAACTTTTTGAGCCCGCGCTCAACCTGCCCGGTGTCGACGCAAAACTGTATGAACTGCAGAAAGGGCAGTTCTTCCAGGTCTTGTTAACTTTTCCCAAAGGATTCCAAAAGCCATCAAATCAGCCGATGGAATTGAGCTTCAAATCAAACAACCCGAAGTTTCCCGTCCTCAAGGTTCCCATCGTCGAGCATTGATCGAATCGGCCGCGATGAGGCTCACCGATGCGCGGTCACTTTGCCTGTTTCGTCTACGGTTACCTCGCGAGCGTTAGCCGGGACCAAGGTGGTGGTGGTTCGTCCCCCGGGCCATCTCACCCACAAACTTTCAGGCGGGCTGGGAATCGCGAGCACCTGGGTGAAGCTGTCCTGGGACCAGTATCCCGAGCCGGCATGAATTTCGCGCAGAGGACCTTTGTGGTCTTTAAAAACCAACCGCATGGCCGCCCCGATGGCCGCGGGATTTCCGGCGCCCCCCTTGAGTTTGACCCTCAGTCCAGGAGCAGCGCCCACATTGTGGAAGAGTTTCGTCGCCGCCCCGTTCTGTGTGACCGCAAGATCAACCCGGCCGTCCTCGTCGTAATCGGCGAGCGCGGCTCCCCGCTGCTCGCCATAGACGCGGACACCCGAAACCGCCACAGGCATTGGAACAAGATCCCCTTTGCCGTTTCCTTTGAGGCACAAACCGGTTCCCGCATCGATGCGTGAAGCCTCGGGCTGCAGGTCAAAAAAGTTTTGGCTGATGAAAACGTCTTCGTTGCCGTCTCCGTCAAGGTCCGCGATGTTGACGGCAAAGCCAGGGGCGAATTGAGCCTCTCGCGCCAAAGGCACCGCGCGAAAGCCATTGCCCTCATTCAGAAACTCTGTGGAAACCAGTGTGCGGGCTTGGGCCCGCGCCGCAAGCGACATGCGCTCCCCAAGCAACTGCTCGACCGTGGCTTCGCTGAACGCCTTGTGGGTTTGAAACCGTTCGTGCAGGAATGGCATGGACTCGGCCAGCGCCCGGAATTGCCGCGATGGGCAGAGCGCGCCGTTCACGTATTCTGTTTCAATAATTTCGGTTTGGCCCGGTTGAAAGATAGGTCCATAAAACAGGACCAGGGGCTGGGACTCGGAGGCGCGATATCGGCTATTCAACCCCCAGTTTGACGCGACGATGTCCATGCGCCCGTCATTGTTCAAATCGCCCGTGTTCACACCGCGCCACAAACCCGTGAACGATTCGAGCCCGAGCTCCTTCGTGATTTCGTGAAGCATTCCGTCTCTCGTCTTGAACACCCTGATCGGCCCCCATTCGCAAGCCAATATCAATTCCGGAAGACCATCGCCGTCGAGATCACTCCAAACGGCCCCGTTAACCAGGCCGGCGTGTTCCAAAACCTTCGTATTCCCTTGATCGAGCCTCCAGCCGTTTTGGTCGCATCTGAAAAGTTTCGAAGCGCCGCCCAGCGGGTATTGACCGGGGAGAACACTTCCCGCCACAAACAGGACCAGGTGCCCGTCCCCATTCATGTCTGCCAGGGCTAACGCGCCGCTCGTATTGAGCGTGCTCGGCAAGAGGGCCGGCGAGGCGGACGCGTCTGAATCCAGCCGAGCGGAAACGACAGCGTTGTCCGTTTGTTGCTCGTATCCGCTCAGGCCAAGTAAAGCCAAACCGCTCGGCCCGGCGCCGGGACTGACAAGGATTCCGGTGATATCGTTGTTGGTGGCGGTGAAGCCTGGTCCACCGGTGTTTGTGAACCGGCCATGCCCATCGGAGCGCAGAACCGCAGCCACTCCGCCCCGGCCCGAACCTATGACCAGGTCGTCGTGCCCGTCTCCATCAAGGTCGGCCCAGGCAATGCCCGGCCCCATCTGGCTTAATTTGAACGGAAGCAGCGGCTGCCGCTCGTAATCATTGAAAAAAGCCTGGTGGTGTTTGTGGCCGAGCGCCGCAGTGGCATCCTCAAACAATGGCACCGGAGGCGAGGCGGGTTTTGTCGTGTCGGCCGAAGCGCCGGTTTCGTCAATCTCATAAAGACAATTGGGCTTAACCCCGTCAACAACGCTGCGGTTGCCGTTGCGCCATTGCACTTCCAAACGCATGTCCTTCGATGCCCCTGCCGCAAAGACCGCTTCCGTGTCTGAACCGGAAAGGTACCGGCCGCCGCAGACAATCTCGGTGGTCTGCCTGGGGACCGCTCCATTAAACAGGGAAACTTTTGCGCCGATTCCCTGCGTGTTGGCCGCGTGACCATGGAGCCGGACAGCAACCCGGGCCGCAGAAGTCTCGTTCCTGAAAATCAGGGCTGAGGAATTGAGATCGTTGACGATCAGATCCAGATCTCCGTCTCCGTCCAGGTCCGCCACGACCAGGCCTTGATGCACGCCCAAGTGATCGAGGCCCCACGCCGCTGTCGTTTCGGTAAAGGAACAGTCATGCTGGTTACGGAAAGACGCAATCGGCATCCTGAGCCACGGATATAGCCGATAGTGCTGCATCAACTCGGCCGCAAACGCCTTTTGAAGCTCGGCGTCACTTTTGTAATTATCCCACGGGTGTTGCCGCGCCTGGACCTGTTGCTCGGCATCGTAGTCCTGCACGTCCCGAAAGTGCCCCGCCCCGACGACAAGGTCTTCGTATCCGTCAAGGTCGACATCCATGAACACCGGCGCCCATGACCAATCGGAGGCAGCCACGCCGCCGTAAAATGCGACTTCGGCGAACGTGCCGTCGCGCCGGTTCAAGAAAAGCGTGTTGCGCATGACCTGGGGCCGGTCGTCAATTGCGCCAATCGAGCTTGCCATCGGTTTCTGCGCGAACCCTTGTCTTTTTCGCAATTGCGGATACCGGCTCAGCATATCGACCACGAAAAAGTCAACGTAACCATCTCGATCAATATCGGCAAAATCGACGCTCATGGAACTCGCGCTCGTCTTGCGCAGGGAAAGTTTGGGAGCGGCCCGGAAATGTCCGTGGCCGTCATTGATCCAAAAACGATCCGGAGTCCAATAATCGTTGCAGACGTAAAGGTCCGGCGCGAGATCGCCATTGACGTCGCGGAACGTGGCGGTAAGACCCCAATCCAGAGGCGCCTCCTTCAAGGCATGGCCTGAGTCGTCCAGGAAAGTCCCGTCGGTCCAGGAAATGGGTTTGAAATGACCCGAGCCGTCGTTGAGCAGCAATTGGTCAGGTTGACCGCACTCAGCCAACTGGCCGTCGATAAAAACAAATCGATTGGTCTCGGCCCCACGCATGACAGGCCTGCCCTGAACGATGGAAACGCTGACCCGGCCATGGTCCCGAATGTCGTCCGTTCGGTAATTGGCGATGTATAAGTCGAGTGTTCCATTGCCGTCGATGTCCGCCAACGCCATGGTCGTGCTTCCCAGCTTTGACCCGGTCCCGGCAGCGGCGGTTGTATCAGTAAAATGGCCGTGGCCGTCATTCATGAAGGTGAGAACGCCGCGGCCTGTTACCGAAATGAGCAGATCGAGGAAACCGTCGCCGTTAATATCGGCAAAAACTGCGCCCCGAGTGGCAGGAATCACCGAATCCAG
>DATGLT010000421.1:0-35569 GCA_035294005.1 Verrucomicrobiia bacterium | reverse complement strand
CGGGGCAAAAAAGGTTGGCGAGGCTTTGGCCGCGAAATTGAAGACAGGGGATAAGGTGGCGATCATCGAGGGAATTCCCACTGCTTACAACGGTCAACAGCGCCGGTTCGGTTTTGAGGATGCGATGAAAGCGGCCGGAATGAACATCATCACCGTGCAGAGCGGCAACTGGGAGATGGAAAAGGCCAATACGGTCGCCGCCGGAATTCTTGCCGAGCACGATGATCTCAAGGCGATTTTGTGTGCCAACGACAACATGGCTCTCGGAGCGGTGGCGGCGATTCAGTCGGCCGGCAAAACCGGGAAGGTGCTGGTGGTTGGCTTCGATAATATAGGGGCCATCAAGCCGATGCTCGCGGATGGGCGCGTCATTGCCACGGCGGATCAACATGCCGATCAGTTGGCAGTGTTCGGGATCGAGGCCGCCCTGAAGATCCTGAAGGGCGAAGCGCCGCCCACCGATCAGACGACGACCGTCGACTTGATAACCGGCGCCGGGAATTCGCGTTAACCATGCCTCCCGCCCAACTGCTTCGCGTCAGCGGCCTCCAAAAAAGCTACAGCGTGCCGGTGCTTTCGGATTTTTCTTTTGAGCTGCTTCCGGGCGAAGTTCATGCCCTGGTTGGCAGTAATGGCGCCGGAAAATCGACGTTCGCCCGAATTCTTTCCGGGTTAACCCATGCCGACGCGGGCCAGATGGAATTCGCCGGCCAACCCTATTCTCCGCATTCAAAACGGGATGCTGAAAATGCAGGCGTCGTCATGGTGATGCAGGAGCTCAACGTCATTGGGACGCTGACGGTCGCGGAGAATATTTTTTTGAACCGGCTGCCGAGGGTTGCGGGGTTCGTGCGCTATGGCCAGTTGCGAAAAATGGCTCAAGAGGCCCTTGCCCGGGTTGGGTTGGATGACCTGGAGCCCGCCATCCCGGCGCGATTGCTGGGCGTCGGCCAGCAGCAGCTGGTTGAGATAGCCGGCGCACTGGCCCAAAATTGCCGATTGTTAATCCTGGATGAACCCACTGCGGCTTTGACCGATCCTGAAATCGAGAAGCTTTTCGCGAATATCCGCCGGTTACAGGACGGCGGAGTCGGCATCATTTACGTCAGCCACAGGATGGACGAGATCCGGCGCATTTCGAATCGGGTGACCGTGCTGCGGGATGGGAGGCGGGTTGCCACGCATCCGGTGGCTGAAGTTACGCCCGCGGGCCTTGTGCGCGAGATGGTCGGGCATGATTTGCCCGAACGCAAAGCCTCTGGTGAGCGGGGCCGAGGCGAGGTGGCGATGCGGGTGAGCGGCTTGCGAGCGGGTGAACGCGTGTGTGACGTGACGTTTGAAGTGCGCAAAGGCGAGATTTTGGGCTTGGCCGGTTTGATAGGTTCCGGTCGGACCGAGACGCTGCGCGCGATCTTCGGCGCGGACCGAAAAGAGCGGGGGGACGTATTTGTCGGGGCAGGGGATCGGCCTGCGCTGATCCGGGATCCTTCGGATGCGGTCCGAGCCGGAATCGGCATGGTGCCTGAAGACAGGAAGATGGATGGGTTGTTGCTGGCGCAGTCGATTCGAGTGAACACCACGCTCGCGACGTTGTCGCGCCACGTGCACGGGGGCGGTTGGCTGGATTTCAGAGCGGAAACGCAAACCACCGACGCGCTGAGGCAACGTCTTGGAGTCCGTTGCGAATCCGCCGAGCAAACCGTAGGCGAACTGAGCGGGGGAAACCAACAGAAGGTTGTGATCGCGCGGTGGCTGGCGCGAAACTGCAACGTGCTCCTCTTTGACGAGCCGACGAGGGGGATTGACGTGGCGGCAAAGGATTCCATCTACCAACTACTGCGCGATCTTGCGGCAGAAGGCAAAGCGGTCGTCATGGTTTCCAGTGAATTGACCGAATTGATGGCCTTATGCGATCGGATCCTCGTGATGTCCAACGGCCGGATCGTCGCCGAGTTTTTACCCGGCCAGTGGAGCCAGGAGAAGATCACACACGCTGCCTTCAGCGGGTACCTGGATCAGGCGACGAAACCGGTTTGAAGTTGCGCGCCTTGGCATGGCAACATCGCGCAAAAGCACGCACCTGGGCGAGTTCGCCGCGATGTTGTTGATCTGGCTCGGGCTGTGGTTGCTCTTTAGCTTCTTCAGTCACAATTTCCTGAGTTGGCGAACCCTCAGCGGCCTGGCCAATCGCATCCCGACCTTGATGGTTGTCTCGGCCGGAATGACCCTCGTCCTAATCATTGGCGCGATTGATCTGTCGGTCGGCTCGGTTCTTGGCTTGGCGGGAGCCGTGCTCGGGGTGGCGGTTGTTAATTGGCATTGGCCGTTTTGGGCGGCCGCCTGGGCCTGCATGTGCGTCGGATTGGCCGCGGGGATTTTAAACGGGCTCATCTCAGTTCAACTCGGAGTGCCTTCGTTTATTGTGACGCTCGGGATGCTCGAGATGTCGCGCGGCCTGGCTTACCTGGCGACACATTCTCAAACGGAGTACATCGGCGCTCCCGTCGAAGGACTCTCCCGGCCGCTGAGTGCGGTCGGTTGTTCCCCAGCATTCATGATTGGCGCCTTTGTCACGGGCGTATGCCAATTAGTGCTCTCGCGGACCCTGTTCGGCCGGTACCTGGTGGCGATCGGCACCAATGAACAAGCAGTCCGCCTTGCTGGGATTAACCCTCGCCTCCCCAAAATAGCGGTCTTCGCGCTCGTGGGATTGCTGACCGGACTTGGGGCGGTCTTTTACACATCGCGTTTGGGCGCCTCGGATCCCAACGCAGGGGCAGGGCTGGAGTTGTCAGCCATCGCGGCCGTAGTGATTGGAGGCACAAGTCTCATGGGGGGGCGCGGCTCGGTTGTCAGCAGTTTTTTTGGCGTTCTGATCATTGCCACACTGGAAGCGGGGCTGGCCCAAGTTGGAGCGTCCGAACCCTTGAAGCGAGTCGTCACCGGCGCGGTGATTGTGCTCGCCGTGGCGTTAGACGCCTGGCGGCGCCACCTCGCCGGATCGAAATTCACTTTCTTGTCCAGGTTGTTCAGTTCTAGATTTGCGTAGACTTCTGACATAAAACCCACAATGAACCACCCTCCTGCTTCGCTCGCTCGTTTCGGGAAGTTGGGCCGCTCATGCGCCCTCGCCCTTTGTGTCCTGGTCGCCACCGTTGCCGATGGACAACAAAACCATCCTCCACCGGCCAAAGTGATTTTCGACACCGATATAGGCAATGACGTCGACGATGTCCTGGCGTTATCCATGTTGCACGCGTTCGAAAGTCGGGGCGATTGCCTGTTGCTCGCCGTGACCATTACCAAACCGGACGAACTTGCAGGGCCGTTTGTAGATGCGATCAACACGTTCTACGGCAGAACAGGCATCCCGATAGGGTTCACCCGTTCCGGCCTCAAGAATTCCCCCAGCAAGTTCCTGCCATTGGCCGAAATTCGCGACAACGGCAAATTGAGGTACCCCCATAAACTCAAACGCAGCTCCGATGCTCCGCCGGCAACTGACCTGCTTCGCAAGGTTCTTGCCTCTGAGCCCGACCACTCGGTAACTCTGGTCCAAGTGGGTTATTTCTCTAACCTCGCGGCGCTTTTGGACACCAAACCCGATCGTTACTCGGCCCTGGCCGGCGCGGATCTTGTCCGGGCCAAGGTAAAGTTGCTCTCAGTCATGGCGGGTGCTTTCCGTGAGATTGACCACAACTCGCATTACCTTGAGTACAATGTCACCCAGGACCTTCCTTCGGCTCGTAAACTTGCTGCTGCCTGGCCAACTCCGATCGTTTGGAGCGGGTTCGAAATTGGAATTTCGGTTCCATTCCCCGCCATTAGCATCGAACGGGACTTCAGCTATGTCCCGCACCACCCCGCAGCCGAGGCGTATTGCCTTTACAACCCTCCTCCACATGAGCGGCCGACATGGGACCTGACGAGTGTCCTCTACGCCGTCATGTCCGACCGCGAATACTTCTCCCTGTCCGAGCCGGGCAATGTCACTGTCGAGCCGGATGGATTCACTCGTTTCACGCCCGCGCCCGATGGGCGGGACCGCTACCTCATGTTGAACCCGGTGCAGGCCGGGCGAGTTAAGGAAGCTCTGGTGCAATTGGCGAGTCAGCCCCCTGCATTTCGACCCAAGTAAGCTCCACTGCCATGCGATCCGATCCTCCGCAAGTCGTGGTCGTTGGCTCATTAAACCTCGACTATATTGCTTCGGTTGACCGATTGCCCGACGCTGGGCAGACAGTTGCGGCCGGCTCGCTGGTTCGCAGATTCGGTGGCAAAGGGGCGAACCAGGCGGTCGCGGCCGCGAGGCAGGAAGCGAATGTTCGGCTGATTGGATGTGTTGGCGCCGAAGCGGAAGGACGCAGCTACCTGGAACGCTTGAGACGCGAAGGCATTGACGTGTCCGGCATCACCAGCACTCGCTCCGCTCTTACAGGCACGGCCCTAATCGCCGTCGATCGGGCAGGGGAAAACACGATCATTGTTGCTCCGGGCGCGAACGGCACACTTCTTCCCGGCACGCTGAAGCGCGTTAATCTTTTCTCCCCAAAACCGGATGTGTTGCTCCTGCAGTTCGAGGTTCCAATGGCGACGGTTATCGAGTCAGTTCGGTCGGCAAACCTCGGGCGCGTTCCGGTCGTGCTGAATCCATCTCCGTTGCGGAACGATTTCCCGTGGACCAAAGGCGCCCTGGACAGCTTAATCGTAAACGCCGGAGAGGCGCGCGCTATTTTCGGGATGGAACCCAGTCGAATAAAGACTCAACTGGAACGATGGAGAAAGGCGATGGTTAAAAGGCGAATCGAGAAACTGATTGTCACCCGCAGCGCAGCTTCAACCCTCTGTGTTACCCAAGACGAGTACCTGGATGTGCCGACTCCCAAAGTGAAACCTGTGGACACCGTCGGCGCCGGCGATGCCTTTGCCGGCGCATACGCGGCCGCTCGTGGGGCGGGACTTGATCTCGCTCAAGCCCTTCGTCTTGCAAATTGCGCGGGAGCTTTGACCACGCTCAGAATCGGCGCGCAAGAGGCCATTCCAACTGCAGCCGCAACTCGAAGGCTGCTCAAGACATTGCAATGACCCTTCGAAAGTCAAGGAGCCGAGACCAGCGATTGCGTCGCCGGAGCGGGCCGAAAGCAAATGCAATCCACGGCCCCGGCCAGCCGTCGTGGACGATGCTGACGGATCTTTACGAACTGACGATGGCTTATGCGTACTGGAAGAGCGGCACTGCCGGGACCGAAGCGGTGTTCCACATGTCCTTCCGTAACGCGCCGTTCGGCAGCGGGTTTACCGTTGCTTGCGGGCTCGGCGCTGTTATTGACCAGGTCAGGCGATTTCAGTTCCACGAATCGGACCTGGCCTATTTGCGAACCATCAATGCAGTCGATGGCCGGCCGCTCTTCGACAAGGGTTTTCTTCAATTCCTGGAGGGCTTGCGTTTTACAGGTCACATCGACGCAGTTCCGGAGGGGACTGTGGTTTTCCCGCAGGAACCGTTGCTACGGGTCCAAGGCTGCCTTTTGCAGGCCCAGATTCTCGAATCGGCGTTGTTAAACGCCGTGAATTTTCAATCGCTGATTGCCACTAAGGCAGCTCGGATCTGCCTGGCGGCGGAAGGTGAACCGGTCGTTGAGTTCGGGTTGCGCCGCGCGCAAGGACCTGATGGCGCGTTGACGGCTAGCCGCGCCGCCTATCTCGGGGGCTGCGCGGGTACGTCGAATGTGCTTGCGGGACAGGTCTACGGAATTCCTGTTTCGGGCACACACGCCCATAGCTGGGTCATGGCTTTCGAATCCGAGTTGGAGGCGTTCAAAACGTACGCCGAGGCGCTCCCCAACAACTGTATTCTCCTGGTCGACACATACGATTCGCTGGCCGGAGTCGCCCACGCAATCGAAGTCGGCAAACTTCTTCGCGAGCGGGGCAATGACCTGGCCGGGATCCGATTAGATTCCGGTGACCTGGCGTATTTGAGCATCGAGGCGCGAAAGCTCCTGGATGCCGCCGGGTTTCGTGACACTGCCATTTACGCGAGCAACGATTTGGATGAGCACATCATCAGCAGTCTCAAACAGCAGGGCGCCCGCATCACACGCTGGGGTGTCGGGACAAAGCTGGTAACCTCTTATGATCAACCCGCCCTGGGCGGAGTGTACAAACTTTCCGCTGTGATGGGACCCGGAGGCAGCTGGCAGCCTCGAATCAAGCTTTCCGATCAGGCCGCCAAAATAACCAACCCGGGCGTGCCCCAGGTGCGCAGGTTCCGTTCGCCCAAACAGTTCATCGCGGACGCGATTTACGACCAAGGCCATCCTGCTCCAAAGCGGTTCACGATTGTGGATCCCCTCGACCCCACTCGCCGCAAACATGTCCCGCCCGAAACGTCATTCGAAGACCTGCTCGTCCCCATTTTTCGCAGCGGCAAGCTCGTTTATCGGCAGCCTTCGCTTGAAGAATCGCGCCAGCGAGTTACTCACCAACTGGCTATGCTGCACCCCGGCATCAAACGGTTTGTCAACCCGCACCAGTACGTGGCTGGGCTCGAATTGGGACTGCATGAACTCAAGACGAAGCTTGTGCTTCGTGCCCGTGACGAGCTCGAAAAGAGAAAGGGCGCCGCCTAGGCCACGCCGGATCCCGAACCCGCAGGGTTCGCGACCAGTGGCCGTGGGTCGCCAAGACGCACGGAACAGCGGAAAAAAAGGCAAAATCCGGGTTTGGCGCGACCCGCGTCCGCATTCCCGATCTTTTGAGCTTTAAGGGTTGATCTTATCTTCCTAGGCTTTGCGCTCTACATGGTTTCAGCGCTGATTGTTGCCGCCGGTAAAGGCACTCGAATGGGCCAGGATGTGGACAAGCTCTTCCTGGAGCTCGCTGGACGGCCCGTGCTCGCGCATACCTGGGCGCGTTTTGATGCGGCCAACTGCATCGACGAAGTCATCCTTGTTGTTCGGGAGGATGCGCGCCAACGGGTCGCTGAGCTTGGGCCAAAATTCCGATTCTCAAAACCATTCACGCTGGCGAGCGGCGGAAAAGAGAGACAGGATTCCGTTTGGAACGGCTTGAGCGCTCTTGGCCCGCGAAGCGAGTATGTCGCGATCCAGGACGCGGCCCGGCCGTGCACGAGTCAGGAGTTGATCGCGGCCACGCTCGAAGCGGCGCGCGAAGTCGGCGCTGCGGTTGCCGCTCAACAAGTCACTGACACCATCAAGGAATCTTCCGACGGCCGCCACATCGAGAGAACCCTGGACCGCTCAAAGCTCTGGGCCGTGCAAACGCCGCAAACATTTCGCGTCGAGGTCATCCGGAAGGCATTATCCGAGGTCCGAAAACGCGGTCTGGTGATCACCGACGATACCGCGGCTTGCGAATTGATCGGCCAACCCGTGCGTTTGGTTGTTTGTCCGGAGCCGAATCCCAAGGTGACTCGGCCTGAAGACGTGCCTTATATCGAATCGTTGCTCCGCTCACGATCACCCCTGCCCGAATGATGGATGTTTCAAAACTCAACGGTTTCCTGGAGCAGCAGATGCCTGCGGCTATGGAGTGGTTGCGCCGCATGGTTGAAGTCAACAGCTTCACTGCGAATCCGGACGGAGTAAACAAACTTGGCCGGTTGACAGCCGAGTGTTTCGAACCGCTGGGCTTTACGGCAGAGTTTGTCCCTTCGGCCAATCCCAAATGGGGGAACCACCTGGTGATGACCCGCAAAGGCCGGAAGAACCGGGGCCTGGCATTCGTTTCACACCTGGACACCGTTTTCCCTCCCGAGGAGGAAAGGGCGAACGATTTCAAATGGCAACCTGACGGGGATCGGATATTCGGGCCTGGAACGCTGGATATCAAGGGCGGCACGGTCATGATGTGGCTGGTCCTTTCGGCTTTGCGCGCGCAAGCCCCTGGGGTGTTCGAGGACACCGGTTGGCAATTGTTTTGGAATTCCTCCGAGGAATGTCTTTCTACGGACTTTGAGGAGGTTTGCCGAAGGCGCCGGGCGCCCTCAGCGATGGCTTGCCTTGTATTTGAAGCTGAGAATCGCGCGGGGAAAACCAGCTTGATGGTGGAAGCAAGAAAGGGCAGGACCACCTGGAAGGTGATTGTCAAAGGGAGAGGCTCTCATGCAGGTGGCAATCTCAAGCAAGGAGCCAACGCGTTAGTCCAGATGGCTCGCACGATCCAACAAATTGATGCTCTGACCGATTTCTCGAAAGATTTGACGTTCAACGTAGGGACGGTTTCCGGCGGAACCGTTTTGAACCGGGTGCCACACCTCGCCATTGCCGAAGGGGAATTCCGTGCCTTGAGCCCTGAAATTTGCGCCAAGGCAAAAGAGCGTTTGCTGGGATTGGCGGGTGCCGGCGAGGTTCGAAGCGTTGCGGACGGTTACGCTTGCGAAGTGGAAGTTGAAATCACCAGCGAGAGCCGCCCCTGGCCGAAAAACGATGCGACCGACAGGCTACTTAAGGTTTGGACCGAGACGGCCTCGAAAATCGGGCTCGCGGTGAGCGGCGAGTTGCGAGGTGGTCTCAGCGACGGCAATAGCTTTTGGGACCAGTTACCGACGTTGGACGGTCTTGGACCTTGGGGTGACAACGACCATTGCTCGGAACGTTCCCCTGACGGCTCGAAGTTACCAGAATTTGTTCAGGTCAGTTCGTTTGTTCCCAAGGCTTGCCTGAACGTGCTGGCGATCTCCAGGCTTCTGGAGGCGTGATCAGGCGGCGGCTTTGAGATCCAGCGCGTTCACTGGCATCGTCGAGATGCTTTGCGAATCCTCGAAGACAAAGGCCACCTCGACGTTTTCCAATTCCCAGATTCGCACGAACTGCCTTGCCCGCTCAATCAAGCGGAAGTCGTAGGCCACAGCCGGGTTTGATGTCCATTTTTCGGGGCCCTGGAAGAACAGCCCTGTCGTCGTGTGTCGCAGTAATGTTCTCATTCGGCTGGCCAGCTTAGGATTTCCCCCCGGGGTCTTAAAAGTAGGTAGCCACCCCAGCTCCCTGGGTATTGAAAAGAGACCCAGCCAGGGAGGGGTCCACCTTGCCCTTGGAGTAGCAACAAACCCGATTGAGAGGGGTGTGTGCTAAACGAAGTTGGATCATGCTTAGTTGGGCATTAACATTCCTGGTAATCGCAATCATTGCCGCGATTTTTGGTTTCGGCGGAATCGCGGGGACGGCGGCAGGCATCGCTCAGATCCTGTTCTACATCTTCATTGCGATTTTTGTCATCTCGCTGATTTTTGGTTTGGTCCGGGGAAGAGGAGGTCCCTGAGTCGTTAAGTTGAGTCTCCACGGCCGAGTTGCTGGCCAGGTTGCAGCGGGCAACCGGTCAAAAACTCGGCCGTGGTCATTCGGCGGCTCCCTTGCCGCTGCACCTCAGTGACCCGCAAACTGTCCCGCCCGGTTCCGACAAGAATCCCGTTTTTGTCAGCACTTGCGATTTGACCTGGCAGGCCGTCCGCCGGGACGACTTCAGTCCGCCAAATTCTCAGAATATCCGCGTTCGGCAGCGTAGTATAGCACCCTGGCCACGGAACAAGCCCCCGGACTTTGTTCCACAGTTCACGCGCCGGCCTGGTCCAATCGAGGCGGCCGTCTTCCTTTACAATTTTGCGCGCGTAACTTGCTCCTTCGGGTTGGGGACGAGGAGCCAGTTTCCCCTCCGCGTAAGGCGGGATGGTCTGGATGAGAAGTTGGGCTCCCATCTCCGCGAGCCGGTCATGGAGTGTTTGGGCATCGTCCTCGTCTCGGATGGGGGTGCGGGATTCCGAAAGGATATCCCCGGTGTCGAGGCCGGCGTCCATTTTCATGATCGTAACCCCGGTTTCTCTGTCGTCATTCAGAATCGCCCATTGTATCGGAGCGGCTCCGCGGTAGCGCGGAAGCAGCGACGTGTGGACGTTCAGGCAGCCCAGCCTCGGGATTTCAAGAAGCGTTTTCGGCAGGATCTGTCCATAGGCCGCTACCGCAATCAGGTCGGGGCTCAGGCCGCGCATGCGGTCAATGAATCCGGCATCCCGAGCCCGTTCGGGTTGGAAAACCTGCAAGCCGTGTTTTAGGGCCAGTGCCTTGACGGGAGGAGCTTCGAGCCGCAGTTGCCGTCCTTTGGGCCGGTCCGGTTGGCTCACCACGGCGGCCACCTGGATGGTCGGACAGTCCAGCAAAGCCTGGAGGCAGACCGCCGCCAACTGCGGGGTTCCCATGAAAACGACGCGCAAACTCACCTGGCTAACGCAGGAGTTTTCTCTGCGGCGCAGGCGGCTTGCGTGAAGGCGCAGCCGGGGCCACCGCCGGACCGGTCACGGTGCGTTTGCCCAGCGAGGTCGCGCATTGCGAACAGAGGAATTCATGAAGTTCACCCGTTGGCAACACCAGCAGAAGCCTCTCACGGACGGGTTGGGAGCTCTTGCATTTTGGACAATACAATTCGCTGGCCGTGAACTGGCCAAATTGCTGCGGCATAACTCAACTCTTCACGATGTGCCTCAAAAGGTCAAACAACACCTTGTGCGGCGCCTGGTCGGCGTCGATCTGGTGCACGATCTTTTGATTGTAAAAGTCCAATACCGGTTTGGTTTCGCGCTCGTATGTCGCCTGGCGTTCACGAATCACGCTCAGGTTCGCGTCGTCCAGCCGGTTCTCTCTCAAGGCGCGGCGCTGAAGCCTCTGAATGAGAGCTTCCTGGTTGGTGCAGCGCAGGTAAAAAATCGCAACTACATCCAGCGTGTCTTTCAGGATTTCAGACTGCCGCACGCTGCGCGGGATTCCATCCAACACGAGCGTGTCGTGTTCGGGGCGGAACCGGTTCGCTTTGGTGGAAGCGTCGATAAAATCGTGCCAGAGCTCAATTGTTGTCGCATCCGGGACCAGTTGGCCGCGGCTGGAATACTCGAGGAACACACGCCCGATCGGGCTGTCGGCCTTGAGGCTTCGAAACACGTCTCCGCACGCGCAATGAAAAAAGTTGGGAACAGTCCCAAGGATCTTGCCTTGGGTGCCCTTTCCGGCTCCCGGGGCGCCAAACAGCAGGATGGTATGGTATCTCATAGACATGGTTTTTGCTGGGCCGGCACAGGCGGCCGGACACCCCGGTAACGCCCCAAATATGCAAGGTGCTTCACGCCGCCCACAAGATTTTAGTTTCAGGGCTGGTTGTCCAGCGGGTTATCTACGGACGCTTTCGGGATAAACCCGGTAGGCCGATATCAGGTTGAGGCCGCCTTGTGGGCAAAAAAGGGCCAGCTTATGCCAAAGCCGGTGTGGCCGAGTTGTCCATTCCATTTAAAGCTGGACTAACAAATGAAAGAAGCCAATGGAAGGATCGTCCGATTGGCACAGGCGTTGGTCGGCCCGCTTCCCGGCGAAGAGGATCCCGGGCGCCGAACCGCTGGCTATCCCAGGCAGTTTCTCCACAACCGCTTTGTTTACCTGGTAGTTTCACCGAGGGCTCGCGGTTTGTCCGTCGGGGTGAACATGAACCCGGACAAGCGATGCCAGTTCAATTGTCTTTACTGCGAGGTGGACCGGTCGACCGAAGCCGGCAAAGCGGCATTGGACGTTACCGCGATGACGAACGAGCTCAAGCAAACGCTGGAATACGTGCGCGAGAACCGGCTCAAAGAACTGCACGCGTACCGAAAAGTTCCCGATGAATTGCTCCAGTTGCGGCACGTGGCCCTGAGCGGGGATGGAGAGCCAACCCTGGCGCCTGAATTCACGGAAGCCTTGCAGGCTGTTTTGCATGTGCGCGCGCTATCGGGCCTTCCCTTTTTCAAAATTGTCCTCATTACCAACGCTGTCGGGTTGGACTTGCCCGGAATCGAATCCGGCCTCTCGCGGCTGACTTCGCAGGACGAAATTTGGGCGAAGTTGGATGGAGGGACCCAGGCGTACTTGGACAGGATCAACGGTGTTGAAGTGCCGTTGGATAGAATCCTATCCAACATTTTGCGCGTCAGCCGCAGCAGGCCGGTAGTGATTCAAAGTCTGTTTCCGGCCATCAACGGCCAGGAACCGTCGCTTGACGAAGTTGAGGCCTACGCCCAGCGATTGCGCGCGCTTAAGCAGGCCGGGGCACAAATCGCGATGGTGCAGATTTATTCCGCAACGCGTCCCATCCTCCGTCCTGAATGCGGGCATTTGCCACTGAAATCGCTCTCGAATATCGCGCTAAAAGTTCGCCAGGTGAGCGGGCTCAAGGCGGAGGTTTTCTGAATACAGCGGAGACGGACGAGGAACCAGGTCAAACTCAAGCGGACAGCGCGGCGAGTGACTAGCCACAAGGACAAGCTGCCGCTAGGCGTCTTTGTGGCGTAAAATAATCTGCTGAATTTCCTGGAACGGAATCAAGACTTCTTCGGTCGAGCTGCCGCGCTGGACTTCCAGGTGCATATCATTGGCCGCGATGCGCGAGATGCGCTGGCCCGCGTACTCTCCTCGGGAGGTCTTTATGGCGAGAACCATGTCGCGATCAGCTTCGCGGCGGACAATTCCGAAGAACCCGGGGAATTTGGTTTCAATGAAACGGCGGTTGAATGTGAATTGGCCCCGCTGGAAAATGACTGGGTCGGGCACCTTGGGCTTGTCATGGCCGGTTTCGGTGTGGGCTATTTTGAGGCCGCCAGAACTGCTGTCGCCTTTCATCGGGTTTACCTCGTCCGCCGCGGTTGCTGGAATGGGCTCAGCGGCGCTGACGGCGGCCGCCTCGGCCTCACGAAGTTCGGCCGCGGTTTTGCTGATTCGCGTAGGCATTGCCAGAAAGATAATCGGCGAGAGAACGCCCACTAGTGGTATGGCGGCCAGGCCGCAGACCAATATCGGTGGTTGCGCCCGGAAAATGGCAACCTCGTAGCCGGCATACACCACCGCTGCATACAGCACCAGTAACACCAGCACACCAACGGCAGAAGAGAACAACGCGCTCAGAAGCGACTGCTTCGCCGGACGGGGCAGCCGTGGCGGTTCCTTGATATTGACCTCGGTTTTCTTGATTTTTTCCGCCTGGCTTACCTCGATGAACGGTTCCACAAAGGGCTCCATTCGCTGATTATTGGCGAACTTCCTGAGATCTTCCTGGGAGAAATTGGACCACGGGACTTTCTGGTAATCTCCTTCGCCGACCTTGATTTGGACGCCTTGTTCGTTGGCGGTCGTGGGCAGGATATCGCCATTCAAGGTCTCACCGGACGCCAGCTTGAATGCCTCGGCATGGATCGACCCCGTTAGGACAGTTATAACCAACACTCCGACAATCCCGTATAAACTGCGCACCATGGCCTTTGGATAACAAATGAGTTCCGGCAAAGGAAGTAAAAACGCGCCCGCTAAAACCGGCCAATTTGTTGCAACCGGGACTCAACCGAAAACAAGACCGCGGACACCGCACCGGCCGTGTGCGTTAGATTTGGAGACTTTTCTTGGACTCGGGTTCTTGAGAGCTTTTTACAAAACATGAAGTTGACCATTTGTATGGTTGTAGTCGCGGCTCTCTTCCTGAGCGCCTGCCGCCCGGATCCCGAGGCGTCTGTTCCTCGTGGTGTTCAGGTATATTTTTCCCCAAGGGGCGGCGCTACAGCAGCTGTCGTTGAGGCTTTGAATCACGCCACAAATTCCGTACTGGTCCAGGCGTACAGTTTCACCTCTGCACCTATCGCGCGGGCATTGGTCGATGCCGGGCGCCGCGGCTCAAAAGTCCGAGTGATTCTCGATAAGAGCCAACGCACTGAAAAGTACTCCGAGGCCGACTTTTTAAGGCACGAAGGTATTTCCACGATGATCGATACCTCTCACGCAATTGCTCACAATAAGATCATCATCATCGACAACTACCTCGTGCTTACCGGCTCGTTCAACTTCACAAGGGCCGCGGAGGAGAACAATGCCGAAAATCTTTTGGTCATCAATGACCCCGACCTGGCCAGCCGTTACGTCGAAAATTGGCAGGTTCACGAGCGGCATTCCGAGCCATACGACCGGTAATACACTCGGGTCCAGCTGGCTGGGGTTGGGGTCGACTGAGAACCTTCAAATAGAGTCGGGAAGCCGGGTTTATAATTCTTGAAACTTTCCAGGCAGCCCGCGGGTTCTGCCTACACGGGGACAAAAGTGTTCCTGTGACAAAACAAAAATCATCGGAGCCCAAATATGAAATTATTCGCACGGTGTGTGCTCGGAATGGCTGTTCTTCCCCTTGGCCTCGCGGTAAAGGCGATGGGGGACGCGCTTCCGCCTGGCCAGGTCGACTTCGGCAACTTCGCCGCGCCCTCGGCTGGCGGCCAGTTCGTTGAAGTCAATGTGACCAGCAGCCTTATTTCACTGGCAACAAAGTTCATCGAGAAAGATCAACCGGACATTGCCAAAGTCCTGCGCGGTTTGCAGTTGGTCCATGTAAATGTCGTTGGAGTGGACGACCAGAACCGCTCGGACGTGCAGGAACGAATCCAATCGGTGCGCAAGGAGCTTGAGTCAAAGGGTTGGGAGCGCATCGTGAAGGTCGTCGAAAAGGACCAGGACGTGGGCGTATATCTTAAGAGCCAAAACAAGGACACGGTTCAGGGGTTGGTTGTGGTTGTTTTGGACGGGAGCAAGCAGGCGGTCTTCGTAAACGTCGTTGGGGACATAAAACCAGAGCAGTTGTCGATGCTGGGTGAAACCTTGCATATCGATCCGCTTAAGAAACTGGGCCACCGGGTTGAAAAGACCGAACCCGAGCCGGAGAAACCTTAACGCCGGATTTTGGCTGACATGAACGCCGCCCGACCATCCGAAATCAGCAGGTTTGTTCCCCGGTTAACGCATGTCATTCTCTGCGGATTGCTGGCCCTGGTGGCCATGGTGCCGCTGGGAATCGCCAGTTTTTTCATGCTTAGCTCGGATGCCGCCGCCCTGCGGGAATCGGCCATGGCAGGGACGGGCGGGCATTGGAAAAAAACCATAGCTTTAAACATTGGATGGGTCACGACCGGCCTGGCGAGGACAGGGTCACAGTTTTTCAAACTGCCTCCTGAGCCGCGGGCCGCCTTGGATAGCATACGGGCGGGGGAGGTTGGTATTTACAAATTACAAGGAACTGCTGGTCGGGTGGATCACGGGGCTGTCCTGGCGCGCGCCGACAAGGCAATGTCGGCGCGTCGCTGGGACCGCATCGTGGGAGTCAGCCAGGATGGCCAATTGGTGGCTGTTTACGTGCCCAAATCCGGTCTTTCTACTGAGAAGGTTCGGTGCTGTGTTCTGGTGCTCAATGATCGCGACCTGGTCATCGCCGGGGGCCGCGCTAATATTGAGCCGTTGCTGAGCCTCGCCCGAGAGCACGTGGACTTTCGTGAGGCCACAAAGCATTTCGCCCTGCGGTGACCAAAGGCAAGAGAGTCATCGCAAGTGGGGCAGTTTCTCAAACAACCAGGGCAGTACCGCGAAAGTCGTCGCGTCGAAAAAGCCGTGCGCAATCACCGCGGGCCAAATCGAGCGGTGTACAACCATGATTGTGCCCAGGCCGAATCCAAGCAGCGCGGCGGCTGCAATTGCAACGGGCCCCTGTGATACGTGGCCAAATCCGAAAATCGCGGCTGCCATCCCGACAGCGGCAATCTCTCCGGGACGCGACCCGAACAATGTAGGCCACAGCTTTTTCAGTGCGGCGAGAACACCGGCGCGCCAGAGTTCCTCGCGCAGGCCGGCGACCACGAAGCTCACCAGGGTAAGATTGAGCCAATAATAGAGTGGATCATTGCGCAGCGCTCGGACATCAACCAGCGCGCGAACGTCGGGCTGGTTCTGCTGCGCTAAGTGTTGAAGGTCATCCGGCTTGATAAACCGGCTCAGCAACAGGCATATCATGACAAACGCGGCCACCAATCCGAGAGCCACCCGAAGACCTATTGAATAGCCTATGCCAAGCGGGATCGGCCAAAGTCCCGGGCGCCATGGCAGCCACAAATCTTCTGCCGATGCCCGCGACGCCACCCAGCCGAGCAAAAAGATCAGTCCAAACACCCCTAATTGAAATGCGCAGGCGTGGAGCAGGCCGGGCGCATTTTGTGCCAAAGCCGGCTGTTGCGGACCTGATCGACCGAGACTCAACAGCCCAATAATGATCGGGTATGAGCCGATGATAACCAGGTGAACCCACCAACGAACCCTTGGGTGGCGATGCTGCGTCGGTGCTGCACAACTCCCTGGAACCTCAGGATTTTCGGGAACAATCACCTTGAGCATGGTTGCTTACATCTTCGTTGCGCGCAAGCATCCCGCAGTGGGGCGGCAGGTCGACGAGTCCGGTCTAGTTCTCCCATTGTATCAGGCAAATAACCCGCGATGTCAGCCGTCCCTTCGGGACTCATTCCGCCGGGCGATGAACCCAAGGTTAAAAAACCTTGGGTTATTCTCATTCCGTCCCGTTCGGGACGGGACGGGAAGCAACGCCCGCGGCGGAGGATTGTTTTTCCAGCGAGCCCCGACATCGGCTTTGGAAGGTCAATTGTTTCCGCGGCCTGGCCTCTGTCCCGAAGGGACAATTGCAACTAGCCAAGGTTTCAACCTGGTTTCAACCTTGGGGTCTGTGCAAGGTCGATAAGTCCCGCAGGACGGCTAAGGGGTTAGTCCCGGTATTGAGGTCGCACAAAAGCGCGCCTCACGGCTCTGTCGTTCTTGCCCGCGGGCAAAGGCTGGGTTAAGGATTCGATGTGTTATCGGAAGACTTTTCCAACGCCGCCCTGGTCCTGATTGGTCATGGTTCGACCAAGAACGCCGATTCGGGAGTGCCCGTCTTTAAGCAGGCGGGAGTGTTGCGGCAGCGGCGGCTTTTTGCCGAAGTGCGTGAAGCTTTTTGGAAACAAGACCCGCAGGTTGAGCGGGTTTTGCCCGAGCTAAACCATGACCGCATTTTTCTCGTCCCGTTTTTCATCAGTGACGGCTACTTCAGCGAAAACGTCATTCCGAAGGCGTTGGGGTTTGAGTTGAAAGTCGACGAGCCATTCCAACGGGTGCGTCGCAGCGGGAGGCAAATGGTGTTCTATTGCCGGGCGGTTGGGTCGCATCCCGGCATGACGAGACTGCTTTTGTCACGAGCGGATCAAGTTATTCGGCAATTTCCTTTTCCACGCACGCCCAAACCGAAGGATATCTCATTATTCATCGCCGGTCATGGGACGGAGCAGGACAGCAACTCCCGGGTCTCGGTCGAGCGCCAACTGGAAGCGATTCGACAGCAAAACCTGTATTCGGATGTCCATGCCGTTTACCTGGAAGAAGAGCCGCGCATCGCTTCCTGTTATGAGACGGCCCGCGCTAGAAACATTGTTCTTGTGCCGTTCTTCATCAGCGACGGTCTGCATGTGCAGGAGGATATTCCGTCCATGTTAGGTGAGCCGGAACGACTGGTGCGGGAACGATTGCAGAATGGCCAGGCCCCGTGGCGAAATCCTACGGAGAAAAGAGGCAAACTGGTGTGGTGCGCGTCGGCCGTTGGGACGGATCCCATGATGAGCGAGGTTATACTCGAGCGGGTGCGCGAGGCCGCGCAATGGGCCGCGTGCGATTTTCACACCTGATCGCTCGCAGTATCCGTTTTCTTGAATCCCAGGTTCCCGGTTCCGCCTTGAAACCTCGAAGCCGAATTCGGAAACTTGGCCGTGCGTTGGAACAAAGTCACGTTGGTTGGGGTTGGTTTACTCGGCGGCTCGCTCGGCATGGCCTTGCGGCGTCGTCGTCTAGCCGGTTCCGTGGCGGGGTTTCTCCGACGAAAGAGCACGGCCAGGGATTGCCTGCGACTCGGAGCCGTTGACAATGCGACCCTGGACTTGCAACAAGCGGTTCGGGGCGCCGACCTTGTGATTCTCTGCACGCCGATTGCCCAGATGCACGGCCTGGTAAAGCAGATGGCGGAATACCTCGAGCCGGGCGCCCTCGTGACCGATGTCGGGAGCGTCAAAAAAAGCGTTGTAGACGAGCTTTCGCCTGTGGTTAGACGAGCCGGCGCTCATTTTGTCGGGAGCCACCCTATGGCGGGCTCCGAAAAGACCGGAGTCACGGCCGCTCGCCCGGACCTTTTTGTGGAGGCCCTTTGCGTCGTAACGCCCGTGAAGCAGTCGAATCCCAGGGCGGTGCGCCAGGTGCGCCATTTGTGGAAGGCGGTTGGGGCAAGAGTTCTATTGCTTGATCCTGCTGCGCACGATGAGCTCGTGAGCCGTTCGAGCCATTTGCCGCACGTGGTGGCGGCGCAGCTCTCGAACCTCGTTTTGCATCCTCGCTCGCCCAAATACCAGGCGATGCTTTGCGCCAACGGGTTCCGCGACACGACCCGGATTGCTTCCAGCTCGCCGGAAATGTGGCGCGATATCGCTATTGCCAACCGGAGGAACCTTTTGGGCGCGATTGATAGTTTTTTGACGGGGCTGCGCGGGTTTCAGCGGGCGCTTCGCGGCCACGATTCCGGGGCCATCCTGAATTTTTTCGAGGAAGCCCGCACCCGTCGTGACGCGTGGTCCAAGCGGGCCGCAGCTCATTCTCCGGAATAGGAGCTGCGCCATCCGGATTTTCTCGTCGCACCAACCCCGATGCCCTTACCCGACCTCATCGAAATCGTTCCCCTCAAGGCGATGGTGAAGGCAGCGCTTACCGTGCCTGGTTCAAAGAGCATCACCAATCGCGCCTTGATCCTGGCGGCATTGGCAGATGGCGAAACCACGTTGACCGGCGCCTTATGGAGCGAAGACACGCAGGTGCTGGTTGAGAGTCTGCAGGAACTGGGTTTCATGGTAAACGTGGCGCCTGACCCGCAGGAGATTTGCAATCGCACTATCACCGTGTACGGCAAAGGGGGCCTTGTGCCTCAGGGCGGCACCGAAACTCAGCCGCTTGACCTCTTCGTCGGCAATGCCGGAACGGCGGCGAGGTTTTTGACCGCTTTTCTGTGTCTTGGGCGAGGGGTCTACCGCTTGCAGGGCGTGGCTCGAATGCATGAGCGGCCCCAGCGCGCCTTGTTCAGCGCGCTGCGTACACTGGGGTACCGGCTCGATTCACCCAATGACAAACTGCCGGTCATGATTCACGGGAGCGGGCCCCGGCCCGGAAAGTGCCGCGTCAGCATCCAAGAGAGTTCGCAGTTTGCATCGGCCTTGCTGCTCGGCTCTCGAGTGGGCGGATGGCAAGTCGTGGTCGAAGGCGACGAGTCCGAGGAAGCATCGTACGTCAGCATGACCTCGAAGCTGATCGAAGCTTTTCCAAACGGGTCGGGAAAGTTTGCAATCGAGCCGGATGCCTCCAGCGGCAGCTATTTTTGGGCGGTTGATTGGCTGAGGTTGCCCGAACTGAAAGGCACGGATCATTCAGCCCAACGCGGAGCGGCGATCCACACCACTTACCCAACCAATATCACCGTCGCCAATTGGCCACGGTCGGGCTGGCAAATTGACGAGAGCTTTCCCAAAATGCTTTGCAAGTTTGTTGACGTCGCGGGATTGGCAACGTCGAAGGCAGTTGGAGCGAACAAAACACTCAATGCGGTTTCGCCTCGTGAATTCTCGCGCAAACGAGATCTCGGCGACAGCATCATGACGGCTATCGTGATTGCGCCAATCGCCGCTGTCGAACCGGCGTCGGGCCCGGTCAGCTTCACCGATTTAGGACGGTTGCGGCTGCAGGAATGCGAGCGCGTGGCGGCTTTGCGCACGGAGTTGAGCCGGTGCGGGGCCAGGGTGGTGGAGACCGGCGACACGCTGGAAGTGTTCCACTCGAACCTGCATGGCGCCGAAATTGAGACATATAATGACCACAGAATGGCGATGTGCTTCGCGATTCTGGGGTTGAAAGTACCAGGAATTAGAATCAAAAATCCCGGGTGTGTGAAGAAGACGTTCCCCAACTTTTTTAACAAGCTTGCCGCCAGTCCTCCAGCCGGGCTGGGCGCCACAGTTGTGAATGCCCGGACCGGGCGCCAACTCGGCCCCGACGAGCTTTTCGCGGACTGAGTCCGAATCATGGAACCGTGCACAAAACAATCGGTGACCGTGATAGCCATTGACGGCACCAGCGCCAGCGGCAAGAGCACAAATGCAAAGCGCGTGGCCCGCGCGCTGAACTATGTCTACGTGGACACGGGAGCAATGTACCGGACACTGGCCTGGTACTGCTTGCGGCACAAGGTGGATGTCGAGGACGAACGCGCAGTCGCGGCCGCGTGCTCCCGGTGGAAACCGCAGTTGGAATGCGTGGATGGCCACGTTCATTTGACCCTGGACGGGTACTACCCGGCTAACGAGATACGGACCGCAGAAGTCAGCGCCGCGGTTCCCCACGTGGCTGCCGTTCCCAAAGTGCGGGATTGGATGAAGAAAAAGCAACGCGAGTGCGTGCGCTTCGGCAATCTCGTGATGGAGGGCCGTGACATAGGAACAAACGTTTTCCCTGAAACCGATTTCAAGTATTACCTGGACGCGCATCTTGAGGAGCGATCTCGGCGGCGCGAGGCCGAAGGGGTGAAAGAGAACCTTGCGGCCCGGGACCAAAGAGACAGCCAAAGAGCTTCGGCGCCCCTGATGGTCGCGCTGGGCGCCAAAGTCATCAACAATTCCCAAATGTCTGCCGACCAGACCAGCGCTCTCATTCTGGACGATATCCGGGCCCGGTTGGAAGGCCGGTCAAATTCGTGAGTTGCGAGTGCGCGGCGCGCCACGGTTGGTCGCTCTCGGTTCCTGGTCAGCGTGAGCCGAAGGTGACAGCTTGCGATCTACCCCAAGAGGCGCAGTGAACCCGGTCTATTTCATTGGCTGGTGCTTGTTCCGCGCGCTGTACAAATTCTACTTCGGATGGCGTGTGTACAACCCTGAACGTGTGCCGCTCAGTGGTCCGGTGATCCTCGCTTCCAACCATGCTAGTTTTATCGACCCGCCCCTGGTCGGGGCCGGTCTCAAACGCGGAATCAATTACCTGGCACGGGAAAGCTTATTTCGTTTTCCGGTACTGGGCTGGATTCTTCATCGCTGGCAAGCCGTCCCGGTGGATCGCGACGGGGGCGGAGCCAAAGGACTCAAGGCAATTCTGGACCGGTTGCTGGCGGGAGGCGCCATCATCCTGTTTCCGGAAGGCACCCGCACTCGCGACGGCAAGTTGCAGCCGGCGCGGTCCGGCATCGGTTTGACGGTGATTAAGTCGAAGGCTCCCGTTGTGCCGGTCAGGGTGTTTGGCACATACGAAGCCTACAACCGGCATATGCGTTTTCCACGGCCGTTTCATCGGGTCACTGTCAAATACGGCCGCCCCATGCATTTCGAGAAACTCCGGGCCGAAGCTGCCACCTGCTCGAAAACGCGGGTAAAGGAAATCTATCAGCAGGTTGCGGATGAGATAATGGGCGCCATCGCCGCCCTCGGGCCGTTTGCCGATACCGACCAGTTCCCGTAACTCGCGAAGTTACACCTTCGGCTCCCAGCCCGCCCGATAGGTTCGCCGCGTGAATGCGCGCATTTCTTTGCCGCCGTTGACTTCCCAACTCTGCGGGACGAAGTCAACGGTTTGTCCGCTTCTCCACGCAATGTTACCGAGATGACATAACACGGTGCTTTTTTCGGCATCGGCAATGCCGGCCGCCAAAGCGGTCCCGCGTCGGATGGAATCCACGAAATTCGCGAAATGAAGGGTGTCGTCGCTTTTGCCTTCGACTTCTCTGGTTGCCTTTTCGTTCAAGTCATAAACCCGGACGGTGTTTCCCGCGATTACCAAGGTCCCCTTGTCGCCGTGGAAGCTTACCCCGAAGGACGAGCCATCCATTCCATGCGGGTCGAAGCTCTGGCAGTCGAGAGCGATCATTTTACCGCCGAAATCATACGTGGCGAGACACGTGTCGGGAACCTGCCAATCGTCCTGGTAATGATAACGGCCGCCGCCGCAGGTCACGCGCCGCGGATAATCCACGCCCAATCCCCAGCGGGCCAGATCCAGGCAATGTACGCCGTTATTGCCAAGCTCCCCTGTTCCCCACGACCAGAACCAATGCCAGTTGTAGTGGGGCAGGTTATCGCGCAACGGCTCATCCGGCGCGGGCCCCTGCCAGAGCTGCCAATTCAGCCATGGCGGAACGGAAACAACCTTGCCTGGACCGATTGAAGTTCGGCGGTTGGTGTACCAGGCACGAGCGAGAAACGCCTGGCCAATTTCTCCGGAATGAAGCGCTTGTATGGCTTCAATGATCCAGGGCCAACTCCTTCGTTGCGTGCCCATTTGAACAACGCGCCGGTGTTTGGCGGCAGCCTTCATCAGCAACTGGCTCTCATGCAAATTGTGGCTTCCCGGCTTTTCGACGTAAACGTGTTTGCCGGCAGCGCAGGCCATGATGGCCGCCGGAGCGTGCCAATGGTCGGGTGTTGCAATCGAGATCGCGTCGAGTTGCGGATCCTCCAGCATGTACCGCAGGTCGGAAATGCCTTTGGGCGGTGTAGACTGCCGCCGCGCTGCCAGAGATACCCCTTGCTCAACGGCTCGAGAGTCCACATCGCAGATATACGCGATCTCGCAATTGGGGACGCGCAGGAACCCCGCGATGTGATCTTTGCCGCGCCCGTTGCAGCCCATGACTCCAACGCGCACGATATCTGACGCATTCCTGGCCTGCCCGGGAGCCGTTTGGCCAAACAGCGCCATGCCCGCTGCGGCTGAAGCCGTTTGTTTCAGAAAACTTCTTCGAGTCCGGCCCGAGTTCGTCTTGCCGGCATCAGATCCCAAGATTCGAGAGGGTGTTGCTGATGGCATTGACGATTTGCACCAGGCGCGGATGGGATTTCTCGAGCTCGTCCACGGAGGAACTCAGTCCCTGGAGCGAGAGCCTTAGCAGCTGGGGATTTTGTTCAGTCCGAATGGCTTCGTGGGTGGACAGTTCGGCAAAGCCGGCGATGCTTTCGGCTTGTTCGCCATGGGTTTTGGAAAGGGCGGCAATCTCGGATTTTAAGGTCCCAATAAGCTGGAGAAGTTCCCGGCGACGGTCGTCTTTGATCGCTTCGGCGCTTTGAACTTTGGCTTCGATCTTTCCGATAGTGTCCTCGATCATTGCTCTGACCCGTTGTTAATCTCAAGATAGTTGCGGAACCCAAATGAGCAAGGAAAAGCTCAACCGCACGGCGCAGCCGCAACACGGTTGCAAGAGAAGCACGCAGGAGAACAAACGCAGGCACAGGGCGGGTTTAATATCAAATCTATTCAAATTGCCGCTTGAATTCAGAATGGATTCTGATTGGATCGCATTGCGCCTATGTTGGTCCGGGAGACAAACCAGACTTCATCCGATGCGGTCTACTTTGAAAGACTCGAAGCGTCCTTCCGCGGCGGATTGGTCCTATTGGCCGGAGCCTTACTGTGCGTTGGAATGCTGCCGAAACCGCACGATTTATTTTTGGATCTCCTGGTTCTGTGGCTTCCCGCGGCTTGGATAGTCTTCTCGATTGGCGCCTGCCTGGGATATTTTCTACCTCGGCTGCTGAACGGACGGAGTTTGCCAGAAACTCTCGTGCGGATAGTTATTGTCGGAGTTAGCGCCGCAGTAGTTCTTGCCGTTTCGTTTTGGCTAATCAGGAATCATAGAGAGCTTCTCGGTTTGATCATCAACCGTCACTCCAGAGGTTATGATAGCTACCTGTTGTCGGTCCGATCGCTCCTGGGCAGGGAAGCCTGGAAATGCGTTTACGGCGTCGTTCCCGTCGGTGCGGTTTGGATTTGCGGTTGGGCCTGGTTTGCCGGACGAAAGGCCTCGGCGGATCAGCAGACTTCTCCAGAAGCCCCGATCCGATTGGCGTTTGATGTGCGTTTGGTTCAGGTGGTCGCAGTGCTTGCCGTGAGCCTCGCGTTTTTCGCGACGGCAATTCTGCTTTTTACGGCCGTTTTCACGAAGGCAACCGTGCCGCTTTCTTCGTTTTTGATCGTTGGACCCGCGGCCGGCGGCCTGGTGATCCTGGGACCTTTCCTTGGCCCGATGATTAGAGGCAGTTCACTTGGCCCGGTAATGGGATACGCGGCGCTGGCTTTCCCTGTTTTGATCGCAACCGCGAGTCCTTTTGTTCTGTGTCGACGCGCGGTTCGGCCGGGGATGGCAGTGGCGGCCTGGTGCGCCTTTGTGGCGGGCCTCCTTTTCTGGACGGGAACCGGCGCGTTATGCCTTGCGGCCAGCCTCGGGTGAGCATCCGGTTTGATGACCGTGTTTATCCGCGGTTAGCGTGACTAAAGTGAAGCCTCTTTCTTGAAACAATTCCAATTCTGCCGGGTAATGGAAGTAGTTGATGATGAGCGACGACGGGTTGAAACCAATCGAGGCTGCCGCCTTGGACCATCAGGAACTGCCCGGTCGCGGTAATTGGAAGCCCATCTTGACGTTGCTGTTGCTTTCGCCTGCGCTGGGCGAATTGTTGTCAGGGTCCTCCCCTCCGGTGATCTTTTTCAACCCGGTCTTCCTGGTGCTCCTGGTGGGATTGTATGGCTGCGGGGCGTTGCTCGTCCGGGAAACAGTGAGGAAATTCGATCTCAACATCACTGGACTGCTGCTGCTTGGAATGGCCTATGGGATTGTCGAGGAGGGCCTATGTTGCAAGAGCTTTTTCAACCCTTACTGGAAAGATGTGGGTTACCTCAGCACGTATGGGCGGGCGTTAGGCGTGAATTGGATTTGGGTCATCGGCCTGACCGTTTACCACACGTGCATCTCGATCGCCTCACCCATCTTTATCACGGAAGCTCTGTTCCCGCGCCGGGCAGGCTTGGCCTGGCTGCGGCGAAAGGGCTGGATTGTGGCGGCCGTGTCCCTTCTTTTTGTCACCACGCTCGGGTTCGCTGCCTTTGATTCGAAGGAGTTTCACATGCTGGATTTGCGGGATACGCGCGCACTCGCGCGACAAATTGCCTCGCCCGGGGATCCGGTCTCGGCATTTATTCATTCCAGGCTGCAGGCGAAAAACCAGAAAGTGCTTGCCGCTGCGGATACGGCGAAAGCCAATGATGTGAGGAACGCCTTGCTGGATGAGTTGAACCGGTTACTGCCCAACTCCGAGCTGTTTTCAACGGAGCGTTTCGCGGGCGTAAAACTCAGCAACGACACCCGAGCGCAGGCTGCCGCCAAACCAAAAGGTGACAAACTCGTCAAATTGAACCGGGCGCTCTTGGAGCAAGCGTTCCCGGATGAATTGACGCCTCGGCCCAGTTATCCTTACTACCCGAGTTGGGTTCACACCGTCCTATGTTGTTGCGCGATCGTGCTCCTGTGTTTTGTCGCTCTTAAGCAAAAAGCCGTTCCCGCCGCGAACCTGGCTGCCGCTCGTCGGCCCTGGGCAAATGGGCTTTGGTTCACTCCCGGCTTTTTCCTGGTCGGCTTTCTATTGCCGGGCCTGGCTGAGAGCGGCGCTCGTATCCCCACGACGCTGACTGTTCTGGTGTGGCTGCTCTTTGCCTGGGCCACGTGGCGCACCCTTCGACGGATTGAATTGATGAAACCGGCGGTGTTCGGCAGAGGTCTTTGGGGCTTGGGTGCAATCACTCCCTGGACGCTCTTTGGCGCCCTGCTGGCGCTGGTCATTCAAATGCAGGGAGCCAAAAGCTTCGCCGGTATGGGCATTGTCGCGGTGACCTTTGCGGCGGGCGTGGTCGGGCTTTCTATTATTTGGCGCCGGCGCCTGCAAGACGTCGGTTAAGAGCTTTTGGTGCCGCCAAAGGGTACTTTGTAGGTCTTGAGCGGAATGGTCTTTGGTTCGGAGCCAGCTAGGCCTTCCTGTCGGAAAAATTCGCGAACCGGTTTAAGCATTGGGTCAGTAACGGCCATTCGCAGGTTATAACGATAGTGGCGCGCAGTTACGAAACGAGCTGTGGTTTCGAAATCTTTGAACAGGCACCGCGCGGGCTTTTCCATGACAAACAAACCGGCGACCGCCTTCCTACGAGCTTTTTGGATTCTTTGCGCCGCTGTGGGGTGCGTTGCGAAAAGTCCCGCCTTTTCGTTGAGCAAGGTCAGGCGCGCCTTTTCGTAGAAATCCGGGGGCAGGCGCCGCTCGAATTCCTCAAGAAAACCCGGCAGGTTGTCAGGCATTTGGTGTCGCCTTTTCCATGCGGTGACCAGGACCGCATAGGACATTTGTTCGATAACCGATTGCTCCCGCGAACGCAGCAACAGGCTTTCCACTCCCTGGGAGCCGGCCACCGCCATGGCGCAACTATCCGCGTGAAACTCCATCTGGCGCGACAGAAAACAACTTGCGGCGTGACCCACGCGCATGAAGAGGCCTAGAACCAGGCGCGATACCCATATTGAAAACTGAGCGCAGCCTGTGATGATGGAAAGGCGCCAATCCTCGACTGAATTGACCCACTCATCAAACGAGTCGTCCCAGGAATCGCGTTCGTAGACGACACGAAGGAACCACCTGTCAATCGAATCTATGATGTAGCCCAGCCTCATCGCGAGTGCCTGTGTGCAGTGGCCGAGTTCATGAGCCACAAGTGCGGCCAATTGCCGCGTGTTCAACCCGCCCACCAAAGGCAGTCCCAGCGTCAGAACCAGATCATTGCCCAGCAAACTCAGCCACCCGCGCCGAAACCCTGCGCTCGCGTTCAAGTTGCCGTCCAGGTAAATGCGCTTTGGCACGCGTACCCGCAACAGGTCGCCAATATGGGCGATGAACTGGTACAGCCGCGGGTGTTCCGCCGGATTTAATTCAACCGGCGGAGCCTGCTTTCGCGGCCGCGCAAAAATCGGCTTAAACATGAAGAACACTCCTACTGTCCCACCGATGATGGGCGCGAGGTACAAGATCGCCTTGAAAATCAGGACATAGATCCCACCGATGAAATTCGAGAAGAACACCCGACCGTGAGAGGCGTACCAGTAAACGCCGTAGGCGGCGAGTGCCGCGACGCCCACGTAAGCAATCGGCAAGAGGATCATGAAAATCGCAACCAATAACAGGCCCGCCTGGTAAAAGATGGAAATCCGGGATCGCGGCAACACGCCGCTCAGCGCTTCTTTAAGTTCCGCAGCGGTGATTTCCTCCGCCGGCGCCGCAGCCTCAGCGAGCTCGGCCAGCAGGATTGTTTCCGAGCCGCAGTGAGGACAACTCACCCGGGCACCCGAGCCGTGCGCCGGAAACTCGATGTGTTGAGCGCAATGCTCGCACGAGGCGATTAAAAAAGGCCCGTCGCTCACTCAGGAGATTGAATGACGCGGACTTCACCGAGACAAGGCAAAAGCGGGTTGTAGAGTGGCAAAAACTGCCCAACGGGGTTAAGCTCACGTTGAGAAGGGGAACTATATGGCTGAATTTGTGTCTAATCGGCGTCGGTTTCTTATATCCGCGGGAGCCATTACCGGGGCTTCCATGCTGTCAATCGGGCACGCCAGGCAAAAACCGGATCCCGACGAGGGAGTCACCGCCCCGGAAGACTTGATGAAAGAGCACGGCGTGCTTAATCGCTGCCTTCTGATCTATGAAGAAGGCCTGCGCCGCATGCGCCGCCGTGAAGACATCGGGCCGGAGGTGTTCAACCGCACTGCCGGCTTAATACGGAAGTTCGTTGAGGAGTACCACGAACAAAACGAGGAGAAGTACATTTTCCCTCATTTCGAGCGAACCGGGCACCTGGCGGACCTGGTGCAGATCCTCAAAACTCAACATCGCGCCGGACGGGAGGTCACGGCCAATATCCTGAAATTGTCCGACCCGGACGCTTTTCGATCGAGCGAAAATCAGCAAAACCTGGCCGCCGCCTGTGAGAGCTTCATCCGAATGTACCGGCCGCACGAAGCGCGCGAAGACACGGTCTTATTCCCCGCGTTGCGCACGATTCTCAAGCCCAAAGCCGTTCAGGAACTCGGCGAAAAAATGGAAGGCGAAGAAAAGAAAATCTTGGGCGACGAAGGCTTTGAGAGAAGCGTCGACCAGGTGGCAACGATTGAGAAACAGCTCGGCATTTACGAGTTGGGTCAATTCACCCCGAGACCGGAATAGGGTGTGCCGTAAGCCGGGTTTCAATATTTCAACCGATAGAAAGCTTCTGTCGCTCCGGAAAGCCCTATTCCTACATCGGGAAAGCTGAACCGTCCCATGGGCGGCGCATTTGTGGAAAGCACAGTGGTCCAGGACGCCAGCGATCCCAGTTTAGTGGTGCGCTGCAAGACATAATTCCTTCCTGGCTGACCGAGGCCGGTGAGGGTGGGGATTTGGTTCGCGAGTTGGAAGCTCACAATGTCGCCGAACGCGGGGCCGTAGCGGAAAACTGTGCCGAACCCCGAATCACCGCCCTGATCGGTCGCTCCATAGAGGGCGTCGTCCGGGCCGCGGACCAGGCCGCCATGAGGATAAGTTCCCCACCTGTCGCCGAGGCTGGCTAGAATTGTGTAACCTGTGCCATTCTTATTAACCCGGTAAATTGTTCCCTGATCCAGCATCCCCCCGCGTTCCGTCGTGCCATAGATCGCGCCGTCGGTCCATTCTACAAGGTTGCCGGAAGGGTGACGTCCGTCAGCGCCCGCTCCCGCGAAGGCGAGAATCACCTGGAAACCGGTTCCGTCTTTGTTGATCCGAAATACGGTGCCGGCATTGTTGGTCGAGCCGCCGCCGTAGGTGGTTCCATACAGCATGCTATCACTGGCTTCGATCAAAGGCGACATGGGGGTCTCTCCATTGCCCGCCGGAACTCCGAACGACTTGAGCACGTTATAGACCGTGCCATCCTTTGACATACTAAAAATCACTCCGCGATTGGTCGCGCCTCCAAAGCATGTTGTTCCGTAAAGGTTCCCGTCGCTGCCTTCCAACAACGCCGCGACCGGATTCGCTCCCGGCCCGGTGGCTCCCTTCGCGAAGCTTTTCAAAACGGTGTACCCCGAACCGTCCGGGCCGACTCGAAAGACAAGGCCTTCGCCATTGGCACCACCGGAGGTTGCGGTTCCGTAAAGCAAACCGTCGCCGGCCCGAATCAGAGCGCTGCGAAAATCCACGCCGCTGGCGCTATTGGTTGAAGAGGCGGTTACCACGAGGCCACCGCCCGATTCGTTTACACTAAAAATCGTTCCAGAGTTCGAGCTGCCGCCCAATCGTGAAACACCCGTCAGTGTGCCATTGCTTAACTCGAGCAAAGAAGCCACTGGATCGATAGGTCCCAGATTGGAGTTCAGGTCCAGCAGGCGCGTGTAGCCCGTTCCGTCAAAACGCAGGCTGTAAAGGGTTCCGGCCGCCATGTTCCCGCCTGCGCGGGTCGTGCCGACGAGTTGATTGGTTGCGGCGGAAATCGGAGCCGAATACCCCGAACGCCCATCGTCTCCACTGGCCGAAAAGCTTTTCAGTGCGATCAATGACGTCCCATCCTTCTGCAGGGCAAAAACCGTTCCTTCCCCGGAGTCACCACCTAAAAGGGTTGTGCCGTAGAGCATCCCATTGGTCGATTCGACCAGCCCGGCAGCCGGACCTTGCGGCGAGAGCAAATTAGCTAGAATGGCATAACCACTGCCGTCCTGACCGATCCGGAAAACCGTACCACTCCCATTGGTGCCGCCGTCGAACGTGCTTCCATATAACAGGCCGTCGCTGGCCAGCAAAATGTCTCCCATTGGGATCCGTCCGTCCGGGGCGTTATTTGTGCCGAAATGATACAACGTCTGGAACCCCGTTCCGTCCTTGTTCAACGCGAAGAGCGTGCCCGTGCCGTTGGTGCCGCCGGCCGACGTGGTTCCATACAACACGCCGTTGGTGCCCTCGACCAACCGCGCCAGTGGCGCCGCGCCATTTGTCCGGACGGTGCTGGTGTAGAAGAAGCGTTTGAGAACGGTGAAACTGGTGCCGTCCTTGTGAAGGGAGAAAACCGTTCCAGCATTGGTGCTGCCATTGCCCGCCACAGTGGTCCCGTACAGCAGTCCGTCGCTGGCCTCGATGAGCTCACTTTCCGGGTTGGCTCCATTGGTGCCGGTGAATTGCACGAGCGTCGTAAAGGCTGAACCGTCCGCGCCCATGCGGAAAACAACCCCGTTGTCGTTCGAGCCTCCGCCCGAGGCAGTGCCATAGAGCAGACCATCAGTGGACTGCAAAAGCCCGGCCTCGGGATACCCACCATCCGTTGAACCTGAAAAACTTTTCAAAACCGTGAACCCACTACCGTCCTGGTTGAGCTGAAAGATCGTTCCCATGCCAAATTGCCCGCCTTCTTCCGTGGTGCCGTAGATCGCCCCGTTGGTGGCCTGCAGCAGGCCTGCTATAGGCCGCGAGCCGTCATTGGTTCCTTCGCCGAAACTCTTGAGCAGAACATAGCCGGTGCCATCCGGATGGATCCGAAACAGCGCGCCCTGGCCGAATTGACCGCCTGCGCTGGTGGTGCCGTACAAGTTGCCGTCGGTTGCCAGCAGCAGCCTGGCATTTGGGGCGGCGGCGGAATTACCAAGGCCAAAGGAATGCAAACGGGTCAGCCCGGTGTCGGCGCGAGAGATATCCAGCGCCATGAAAAAGCATGTGAGCGCGAGAAGCCACCTTGAGTTCATACCTTCAATATCCTTGACAAGTTACTATCTGCAGGCAAGCATTAAATACAATTTCATTAAAAGGAATAGTTACTCACAATGATTCATCGTGTGCTTTCAAACCTATAAACCCCGCACGCTCGGAGCTCGATCCGGGTTTACTCTGACCGAACTGCTCGCCATCACCTCGGTTCTGGCATTGGCGACACTGACATTTCTGCCCGCCCGCGCGGGTTCTCGAACCAAAGCCCAAGCGCTGCGATGCATGAGTAATCTGCGAGAGGTCGTGAACGCCGTGACCATGTACACGCACGACAACCATGACCTGCTGCCCCCAGACCCCGACGACGGGACAACCACTCCCGGTTACTCCTGGTGCAGTGGCCAGGCGGGCGTTTCCGGGGCCGACGAATTTGATCCCGACATACTCACGGACCCTCGGCGCTGCCTTTTAGCTCGCTATACCGGGACGAATGCGAGCGTGTACCGTTGCACCGCAGATACCCGGACTGGCCGGTATGACGGCGCCGGTCTCTACCCTACTTCTCCTTTGGTGGGGAAAATTGTTCCCTCGGCTCGAACTATCTCGATGAACCATGCGGCTGGAACCATCGACCCGGGTTACAACGGCAGCGGAGGACACTCCGGCGTTCCGAACCTCCCAGTGAACGGTCCTTGGCTGACCGGATCGTACGGGCAAAACAATGCCGTTAATGGGCCGTACCGGACCTATGGCAAACTATCTCAAATCGTGTTACCGACGCCCGCCGACCTGGTAATGATGACCGAGGAAGCGCCCTTCAGCATCAATGACGGCACCTGTTCCACGTGTGTTAACCCAGCGAACCCTGAGTGGATTGATTATCCCAGCACCTTGCACAACAACGGCTGTGTCCTGAATTTTGCTGACGGCCATGTGGAGTTCCACAAATGGGTGGGATCCAGTCTCTTTCTTCCGAGCGTCGCCGTCTCCATTCGCCGCGTCGCGCCAAATGACCCGGATTGGACCTGGTTCACTCAGCGAGTCTCCGTCCGATTCTGAATGCAGGACACGAGATTGGCCGTTGGCTCAGGTGTCGCAGGAATCAGGAGTGGGTATTCACCCCATCCCAAGCAAGTGCTTTTTGGGCAAATTAAAGGCCCGGCGTTGGCCATTGCCGCTTCGATTTCTGGCTTTTTGAGGCACGCCGGTGGGGCCGGCAAGGCCAGTTCATGTCAAACAGCCAGGTAAATCGTACCAGGAAAGGGATGGCGCCGGGACAGGGTGTCGCCTCAGTTTCTTCCGCCGCGAGCGCGGCTGCGTTGACCGATTCCCGGGAACCCAATAGGGATGGGCTCAGTCCGAATGAGCAAAGGTTCCGCGCTGTTTTCGAGAACACCCCGGAATGCATCAAGATCATCGCTTGTGACGGTTCGATTGTGAGCATGAATCCAGCCGGGCTAGCACTCGTGGAGGCGGAGGCGCAGAGCGATGTCATCGGCAGATGTGTTTTTGATCTGATCGCTCCCGAATTCCGCGACGCCTTCCGTGACTTGCATGATAAGGTTTGTGCCGGCCAAAAATGCGAACTCGACTACGAGATCGTAGGGCTGAAAGGCGCCCGCAGGTGGATGCAGACCCACGCGGCGCCGATCCAGCATCCGGTCACGGGCCAGCCCGCCCACCTTGCCGTTACGCGTGACGTTACCAGCCGAAAGCACGCCGAGCGTGCCATCCAATTGAACGAGGAGCGGCTGCGGTTGGCCACCCTGAGCGATGCCATCACGCTTTATGAGCAAGATGAGCAACTGCGGTATACCTGGCTTTATCCCCTCAAGCCCGAATACGCCAAGTCCTTGGGCAAAACTGATTCTGAAATCCTGCCGAATGAGGAGGGGGCATTCCTGGAGCGCATCAAATCCGAGGTTATGCGCACTGGCCAAAGTCAGCGGCATATTGTTCCAGCAACATTTCCAGAGCGAACCACCTACTACGATCTTTTGATTTTGCCCCGCCGCAGCTTCGACGGGTGCATCATCGGTGTCGCCGGCTCCGCTCTCGACGTAACGCACCGAAAAAACGCCGAAGACGCCCTTCGCACCGCGGAACTACGCTGGCGCAGCGTTACTGAGGCGCTCCCGAACCTCGTCTGGACGGACTTGCCCGACGGACAGTGCGACTGGCTCAGCCCTCAATGGGGCCAGTACACCGGAATACCGGAACGAGAACTCCTGGGTCTAGGTTGGCTCGAGCGCGTCATACACCCGGAGGATCGCAAGCACACACTCGAGTGCTGGCAAAACGCCTGCGCCGACAAGGCCCCTTATGACCTGGAGTACCGGATTCGCCGTCACGACGGTCAATACCGCTGGTTTAAGACGCGGGGCGCCCCGGTCCGTGACGCAAACGGCAAAATCATTTACTGGTTCGGCACCTGCACCGACATCGATGACCTGAAGCGCACGGAGGCGTACCTGGTGTTCCTTTCCGACCTGAGCGCCTCCCTGGCTTCGACAGAATCATCGGCTGAAATTGCGAAAATTGCCGCGCGTTTGCTCTGCAATCACTACAACGCCAGCCGAGTTAACTTTGCAGATATCGATTTGGCGAGGAGCGAAGCCACGGTGTTTGCCAGCGAGCGCGCTCCAGGGTTGAAAGAGGACCGCATCACGCACCAACTCCGGCAATACCTGCCCAACTCTATCATCCAGGAATTACAGGCCGGGCGCGTTATCGCGATCGACGATATTCGCCTGGACCCGCGCACCGCTCCTTTTGCGGAAAACTACAATCAGTGGGCAATCGGCTCAATGATTCTCGCACCTCAACTGACCGAGAGCGGTTGGCGATTCCTGATGGTATTGCACAAGGCTGAGCCTTGTTCCTGGCAGCCTGCTGAAATCAAGCAGATTCCCGAGATTACCGCTCGCATTCACAGCCGGATCGAGCGCGCTCGCGCGCTCGAAGCTCTCCGCGAGAATGAAGGCCGCCTCCGCGAACTGTTGGAAGCATTGCCCGCCGCCGTTTACACGACCGACGCCCAGGGGCGGGTTACCATGTTCAACCAGGCGGCCGTGGAATTCTGGGGGCGCGTTCCTCAAATCGGGACCGATTCCTGGTGCGTTTCGTTAAAACTGTACACGCCGGACGGGCGCCCTTTGGCTTACGAGGAATGTCCGATGGCCATCGCGTTGCGAGAAGGCCGCGCTGTAAAGGGCTGCGAAGCCATCGCCGAACGGCCTGATGGCACCCGGATTCATTTCATTCCCTATCCCACGCCTCTGCGCAGCCTGGACGGCAAGATCGTGGGCGCCATAAACATGCTGGTCGATATTACCGAACGAAAGCGCGCCGAGGAAAACGCCGCACGCCTTGCAGCCATCGTCGAGCACTCGGACGACGCTATTTTTAGCGCGGACACTGAGGGCGTGATTCGCAGCTGGAATCGCGGCGCGGAACGCCTTTACGGGTATTTGGCCGGGGAGGTGGTCGGACGCAATATCAGCATACTTGTCCCGGAAGGGCACCAGGACGAACAACCCCGGTTTCTGGAGCTTATCTGGCAGGGCCAAACGGTCGAGAACTACGAGACGATTCGGCGACGCAAAGACGAGTCTTTGCTGCATGTCTCACTGACCGTCTCTCCGGTTAAAGATTCCAGCGGCCGCATCATCGGAATTTCAAAAGTGGCGCGAGATATCACCGAAAAAGTGCGTTCGCGTGAAATGCTGGAACAAACGGTCGCTGAGCGAACGGCCTCTCTGGAGCAAGCGCTTGCCCAGATGGAGGACTTCACGTACAGCGTGTCGCACGATCTGAGGGCTCCCGTGCGCTCAATTCGCGGCCTGGCGGGGGCCGCCATTGAAGACTACGGCGCCGCCATAGCGCCCGAGTTGCGGGGGTTCATCGATCAAATCTGCGCTTCGGCCGATCGAATGGACCAGCTTATCCGCGACATTCTGGATTACTCGCGGGTCTCGCGCACCGACGTCAAACTTGCGCCGGTCGAGCTGGATAGTCTCATCTCCGCAATTATCAGCCAGCGTCCCGACCTGCAACCGAAACGCGCAAAGATCCAGATCCGGGCACCCCTCGGGCCGGTGCTCGCGCACGAGCCGTCGCTGGCCCAGGCTGTCACCAACCTGCTCGCCAATGCCGTAAAATTTGTTCACCCGGGGACCCAGCCGGTTGTCGAGCTTTGGACCGAGCGCCACAACGGGTTTGTGCGCCTTTGGGTCAGCGACAACGGGTTAGGGGTCAATCCCAGATACCAGCATCGCTTGTTCAACGTTTTTGAGCGGGTTCACACTTCCCCCAATTACGAGGGCACCGGCATAGGCCTGGCGATCGTTCGCAAGGCTGCCGAAAAAATGGGCGGCAAAGTCGGCCTGGTCTCGGACGGCAAATCAGGCAGCAAATTTTGGATCGAACTTCCCTCCGCTACGAACTAAATGGCCGACGCGACCGCCCCATTGCTCCTGGTTGAGGATGATCCCACCGACTTGTTCATCCTCCAGCGAGCGCTTAGAAAAGCCAACGTGACCCTGCCGCAACACGTCGCGACGAATGGAGAAGAGGCCATCAACTACCTTTCTGGCGTGAACCAGTTTTCCGAGCTTAGCGCTTTTCCGATTCCCTGCGCAGTTTTTCTGGATCTGAAGATGCCGTTCATCAGCGGCTTCGAGGTCCTGGAGTGGGTGCGTTCCCAGCCGCAACTTTGCGATCTCAACGTCGTTGTGCTGACGGGCAGTTCGGTTGAACGGGATCGCGAGCGAGCGCTGGCCCTTGGCGCCAAGGCTTACCTGGTCAAACCCCCGACGCCTCAAGTCCTTTCCGACGTACTGTGTTAGGGTTTGCGCAGCCTGTAAAACTTCGCATCCGACGGCGGTGGTACTTGATGTTCGTAATTGCGCCCAACAATCGGAATGAAAGTGGTGACCGATTGCCAAGCAATGGGCGGTGCAAGGCTGGTCGTAAACTCGAGTTGGTATCCCGGGAAATTGGTGCTCCAGTAGACCACGACGTTATTGGTCGCAAGGCGCGTGTAGAGAATTGCGGGGTTTGGCTGCGGAGCGGCGACCACAATGGACCCAGCAAAGTCGATGGTATTTC
>DATGLT010000420.1:0-26646 GCA_035294005.1 Verrucomicrobiia bacterium | reverse complement strand
CGATCAGCCTGTTATCCCTAGCGTACCTTTTGTCCGTTGAGCGATGGCAATTCCACATTCTACCATCGGATCATTTGGGCCTGCTTTCGCATCTGCTCGACTTGTTGGTCTCGCAGTTAAGCACTCTTCTACCCATACGCTCGACGCACGGTTGCCAACCGTGCTGAGAGTACCTTAGCGCTCCTCCGTTACTCTTTGGGAGGAAACCGCCCCAGTCAAACTGACCCGCAGGCACTGTCCCACACCTGGCTTACAGGATGAGGTTAGAATCCTAGTTAATAAAGAGTGGTGTTTCACATTGCGACTCCAGCGCGACCGAAGCCACGCCTTCAAAGTCTCCCACCTACGCTAAGCATCATTAGCCAGAACACAATATCAGCTTACAGTAAAGGTGCATAGGGTCTTTCCGTCCTACTGCGGGCAGGCGGCATCTTCACCGCCGTTACAATTTCGCCGAGATCCTCTCCGAGACAGCGGTTCAGTCGTTACACGATTCGTGCAGGTCGGAACTTACCCGACAAGGAATTTCGCTACCTTAGGACCGTTATAGTTACGGCCGACATTCACGGGGACTTTGGTTCGGAGCTTCGCCTTGCGGCTAACAACTCACCTTGATCTTTCCGCATTGGTCACGTGTCACACCCTATACGTCGTCTTCACGACTTGGCAGAGTGCTGTGTTTTTGTTAAACAGTCGCTAAACCCAATTTACTGAGAGCCACCGAAGCGGCCACCCCTTCTCCCGAAGTTACGGGGCTATTTTGCCGAGTTCCTTAGAGAGGTTTCTCTCGCGCGCCTTAGTCTATTCGACTCACCCACCTGTGTCGGTTTACGGTACGGGCGGCTGGGGAAACAACCGAGAACTTTTCTCGGCAGATTGTCCGGTGATGCGCTTCGGCCGAAGCCTAGGCTCTGTCTTTCGATGACTTAGTCACTTTTCTCTCTGCGTCATTCTTGACCTAATCTCCCAGCCGGCGCAGGAATATTTAACCTGCTGTGCATCGATTACGCCTTACGGCCTCATCTTAGCTCCCGGCTAACCCTGGGGGGACGAACCTGGCCCAGGAAACCTTGGGTTTACGGCGACCAGAATTCTCATCTGGTTTATCGCTACTCATGTCTGCATTCTCACTAATTCGCACTCCACCGTCCTTTTCAGTAAGGCTTCAATGCGCGAATTACGCTCTCCTACCACTCCCAAGGGTCGAAACCCTCGGGAATCCGCAGCTTCGGTATATAGTTTAATCGCCAATCATTTTCGGCGCGACATCGCTCGATGAGTCAGCTATTACGCACTGTTTAAATGATGGCTGCCTCTAAGCCAACATCCTCACTGTCTAAGCAACGTCACATCCTTTCCACTTAACTATATTTAGGCACCTTAGCTGGCGATCTGGGCTGTTGCCCTTTTGGCGACGAAGCTTATCCCTCGCCGCCTGACTGCTGGAATAATGGGATCCATGGTATTCGGAGTTTGATTGGTTTTGATATCCTGGTGTGGACTCTAAGCCATCCAGTGCTCTACCTCCATGGAGTACTTGTCCAACGCTAGCCCTCAAGTTATTTCGGAGAGAACCAGCTATCACGGGGTTTGATTAGTCTTTCGCTCCTACTCTCAAGTCATCTCAGAATTTTTCAACATTCACGAGTTCGGTCCTTCACTGTGTGTTACCACAGCTTCAACCTGCTCAAGAGTAGATCACCTCCGCTTCGGGTCTATTGCCAGCGACTGGGCGCACATTTCGTACTCGCTTTCGCTTCGCCTCCACCCCAGAGGGGCTTAGGCTGGCCACTGACAATAACTCGCAGACTCATTATGCAAAAGGCAGGCTGTCACCGCTTGCGCGGCTCCAACACATTGTATGCAATCGGTTTCAGGTACTATTTCACTCCCCTAGCAGGGGTTCTTTTCACCTTTCCCTCGCGGTACTTGTTCACTATCGGTTGCCAAGGAGTATTTAGTCTTATCCAGTGGTCTGGACGGATTCATGCAGAGTTTCACGTGCACCGCATTACTTGGGATACCCCTAGACGGCTTCAGACTTCGCACACCCGACTGTCACGGTCTATGGTCGCTTTTTCCACAGCGTTATGCTCGTCATTCACCTACCACATCGAGGTCCCTCAACCCCGGAGAAACAAGTTCCTCCGGTTTAGACTGTTCCGCTTTCGCTCGCCACTACTGACGGAATCACTTCGTTTTCTTTTCCTGGGGTTACTGAGATGTTTCACTTCACCCCGTTTCGCTTTGCAGGACTATGAATTCATCCTGCAATAGCCGCCGGTTAAAGCGGCTGGGTTGTCCCATTCGGAGATCCACGGATCAAAGCCTGCTTGCGGCTCCCCGTGGCTTATCGCAACTTACTACGTCCTTCATCGCCTCTTGGCACCAAGGCATTCACCGTTTGCACTTAGTAGCTTGATCACAAAGTTAACCATTGATTGCTCAATGGAACTCAGCGAATTGTAATTTGCCCTAATAATTTACCTATGTGTAGTTGTCAAAGAACATCGCCAATCCGTCCCGCGCGAGGTTTTTGGACCCCGAACGTTCTGTTTCGGCAAAAGTATCGTTTCGTTTCAAGTGGTGGGCCTGACTGGATTTGAACCAGTGACCCTGCGCTTATCAAGCGCATGCTCTAACCAACTGAGCTACAGGCCCGGTGGCGGGCCACGCCCGCAAGGCTGGTGGAGCTGAGGAGATTCGAACTCCTGACCTATAGCTTGCAAAGCTACCGCTCTACCAACTGAGCTACAGCCCCTGCCGATCGCCGATTTTGACTGGCGAACTTGGATTCGTATCCATTTTCGGCAATCATCGAGGCAACCGGAGTTGAATCTCGACCACTTAAACTTTACAAAGAGCGCAGCTCTTTAAAAACTGGATTGTGCGATAAGAGAAGCCATGTTCAATGCTTGCGCATTGACGACCTAGTGAAACGGTTTTTACCCCGTTCACGTGTTCTCCTTAGAAAGGAGGTGATCCAGCCGCAGGTTCCCCTACGGCTACCTTGTTACGACTTCATCCCAATCACCAGCCATACCTTCGGCAACTGCCTCCTTACGGTTGGCACATTGACTTCGGGTACGACCGGCTTTCATGATGTGACGGGCGGTGTGTACAAGGCCTGGGAACGTATTCACGGCGCCGTAGCTGATGCGCCATTACTAGCGATTCCAGCTTCATGCCGTCGAGTTGCAGACGACAATCTGAACTGGGCCCGGTTTTTGGGGATTTGCGCCACCTGACGGTCTTGCTTCCCTTTGTGCCGGGCATTGTAGTACGTGTGCAGCCCTGGCCGTAAGGGCCATACTGACTTGACGTCATCCCCACCTTCCTCCTCGTTTAAGCGAGGCAGTCTGTCCAGAGTGCTCCGATCTCGCGACCGGGTGGCAACAGGACACAGGGGTTGCGCTCGTTGCGGGACTTAACCCAACATCTCACGACACGAGCTGACGACAGCCATGCAGCACCTGTGCATACTGGTATTGCTACCTCGTCAGGCTTTCACCCTTCTACTATATGCATGTCAAGGCCAGGTAAGGTTCTTCGCGTTGCATCGAATTGAGCCACATACTCCACCGCTTGTGCAGGCCCCCGTCAATTTCTTTGAGTTTTAATCTTGCGACCGTACTTCCCAGGCGGCTTGCTTAACGCGTTGGCTCCGCCACAAAAGGGGTCGATTCCTTTTACAGCAAGCAAGCACCGTTTACGGCTAGGACTACCAGGGTATCTAATCCTGTTTGCTCCCCTAGCTTTCGTGCCTCAGTGTCAGGAGTTGTCCAGGGACTCGCCTTCGCCACTGGTGTTCCACTTGATATCTACGCATTTCACTGCTACACCAAGTATTCCAGTCCCCCCTCCAACCCTCGAGCAAGGTAGTTTCCAATGCCATTTCGGAGTTGAGCTCCGAGCTTTCACATCCGACTTACCTCACCACCTACGCACCCTTTACGCCCAGTGAATCCGAACAACGCTTGGGACCTCTGTATTACCGCGGCTGCTGGCACAGAGTTAGCCGTCCCTTCCTCTTTCGCTACTATCAGCTCATCATCTTTTAAATAATGAGGTTTGATCGCAAATGACAGGGGTTTACGGGCCGAAGCCATTCATCCCCCACGCGGCGTCGCTCCATCAGGCTTGCGCCCATTGTGAAAAATTCTCGACTGCTGCCACCCGTAGGTGTCTGGACCGTGTCTCAGTTCCAGTGTGGCTGGTCGTCCTCTCAGACCAGCTACCCGTCTTAGCCTTGGTGAGCCGTTACCTCACCAACTAGCTGATAGGCCGCGGGTTCATCAAGAAGCGTCAGGCCTTACGGTCCCCAACTTTAACAACCAGGAGATGCCTCCCTGTTGTCACATCCGGTATTAGCTCGCCTTTCAGCAAGTTATCCCGAACTTCATGGCAGATTACCCACGTGTTACGCACCCTTGCGCCGCTCCGACTTCGAAGTATTGCTACCCCGGAATCAGCGCTCGACTTGCATGTCTTATCCACGCCGCCAGCGTTCGTTCTGAGCCAGAATCAAACTCTCCGTTAAAAAACGTTAGTTGATTCGACTTATTGTCCGGTCGTGAAACCGGACGGTCTTTAATCTTTTAAAACTCTCCAAAACCACTCCACTAACAGAGTGTTTCTGAAGGGGCTCTTAACTTATCGCACAATTCAATTTTCAATGAGCAGCGGGTGTTTCCACCCGTAAAAATCTTTTAAGCGCCATCAACCGCCATGCTTTAAACATCCGCGACAAAACGCGTCTGCTTTCACCTAATCCGGCAGGGTCAACTAGACCGAAGCACTTAACCTGTTCTCGCCGAAGCGATTGCCCCAGTTTTGGGGGACAAAAAATCCGAGGGCCGATTCTCTTTACTACTTCGGCCTCTCAGACCTTAGTTAAATTCGCAATCAATTTATCAAGATTGCGCCGGCCGTCAACATCTTTGTTGAATTTTTTTTGCCGGGTTGCTGGTCGCAACGGGAACAGTGTAGCTGGCTGGAAGCGAACCGCAAATTCTTTTTCCCTTTTTCCCGAAATTCTTTTATCGCTTCCGCTACTTATCTCACAAAGAACGTTTAAGAATTATACTTGAACTGAACTTCGCCGCAACAGGTTTTTGAAAAAATCTTTAACTTTTTTTCACTCTGTCGCACCGGGCTTTTCCACCCGGGAGCTTCTCTCAAAGAACAAGGGCCGTGACAATACCCTAAGCAACTATTCGCGCAAGAGTTTTTCTCGGAAAAATTTCACTGCTCTCAAAAAACCCTGGTTTTACGGGGCTTTTTTCGTGTTTTTTTTGAAAGAAGATTCGTTTTAAACATCGGCGTCTTGACGGCAGACAATACTTCGAAGCGTCGGGCGAGATAACAATCAGCGGTTCAGACCATTTGCTGCAAGCGACTGGAATATTTTGCGGCAGCAATTTTCATCTTTTTCGCCGAGGCGCAGGACCGGCCTAAAAAAGGCAATTCCACGAACGTGCATGGACTCAACAGTTCCTTTAAAATCCGCGGGTTTGTCTGGCACGAGGGATCGGGTTTTGACGTTTGCACCAGAACAATTCGCGGCCGCAATGACGCTGAGGCTTCGAGCGCGCGCGGCCATTTCCTCCGGATCGTCGACCTTCCGGGCAAAGCCTCCACGGTCAGCAACGTGTGATTAATGGTCCCCAAACGGTTTCGCGCTACAACGAGCACTTCGGCCCCAAGGCGCGCTATAAGATCACGCACGGTGTAGCCTTCACCGAGCGGAACCAGCAGGCCGCCGGAACCCTCGACCAGGAGGAACTCCTGGAGTTCTGATTGTGATTTCCCCGGCGAAACGGTAGCCAACCGGGAGATGCCGGAGGCGATTTCCTGGATACATTTCAGGGCTGTCTCCAGCAGGACCGGGTGTTTGTGTTTGCGGGCCGAAATGAGCGGAGCGACCGGTTCGGGATAATAGAAGGGGTTAACCTGGTCGAGAGTGAGATCGCCTTCCTGGAGCTTGTAAAGCAATTGGGCATCGGCGCGGCCGCCCGAACAGAAGGGTTTTAGCGCCAGGGCGCGTTGGCCGGTGCGCCGCAAGTGACATAGTAAGAGCGATGTTAGCACGGTTTTGCCAACGCCTGTGTCGGTTCCGGTAATAAAAATAATTCGAGCGGACATTATTGCGTCCGAAGACTACGCATCAGGCGCGCCAAAGAGGAGCCTTTTGAGGTTAGTTCTCCTGGGTGGCAAGGCGCCAGGGCTTGGAAACGACGCCTGGTTCGAGCGGCCGACTTTGAATGCCGGTGCGGGCCAGGAGCCATGACACACATTCCAAAATGCGATCCGAAGGGGAGCGTTGGCCCATGGCCCAACCCCAGGTCCAGACTTCACCGTCTGGCGTGAGCGCCACTCCGAGCTTTCGGCGGCCGCCTGCGAAAGCGAGTATCTGTTCGTCGAGGTTGATGCGGCGCGGAACCAGCGGTTTCATTTTCCAGGATGAATTCCCCAGGCGCGCTCCCCGCTGATCCAGGACATCATCCAGCGCCCAAAGGGACCCATCTGTCTTTTTCAGAAGAACGCAGCAATTCCAAAACGGCGCGCACTGGGCCCAGTTGTGGTCGGCACCGACCTGGCGCGGCGCGCCGTTGAGGTCCGGACTTGGCGCGCCGGTGTAAATGTCGGCGTCCGCTCCCCAGGCCCAAAGGGTGCCGTCGGACTTAATTGCGAAGCCCATAAAATCACCGAGGCCGACATCAACCCAATTGGTATCGGCTGACAGGCGAGTGGGCGAAAGGACATTGGTCGGAGTCGCGCCAAACCGAAGCAGGCAGTAACCCCAGCGCCACAGGGTGCCGTCGGATTGCAGCCCCACACTTTCGATGTTGTTGGCCCAGATTTTGACCCAGTTTGTCGAGGTTCCCACCTGGACTGGAGTTTTGCTGTTGTTCATTGTGCCGGTTCCGAGCACCCCCGCCCAGTTGTTGCCCCAGGCCCAAAGAGTGCCGTCCTTTTTAAGAGCCATGCAATGCAAGCCCGTGGCGACCTGCTTCCAATCATTACCGGGAACCGCCTGAACAGGCACTGGGCTGGGCGTCGTCGTTCCGTCGCCCAATTGCCATCCATGGTTCTCGCCCCAGGCCCAGATCCTTCCATCGCTCTTGAGAGCAAGGGTGTGGGAATTGCCGGCCGCAACATCCACCCAGTCTTTGGCATTGCCTAAACGCCGGAGCATCGGTTGACGATGCACGGGACCCAGGCCCAAAACCGGCCAGCCCATCTCCTCTTCGCCCCAAACCCACAAGCTGCCATCCGACGCCAGAATGACACCATGGCTGTCCCCCAATGCGACGGCAGGCCGCACATTGCCGGTCGGCAACTTGAAACCTGCGTTTGATCCCGAAAAGAGCCGCCACCCCACCACAGCCAGAACGGCGGCAGCCAGCGCGGTCACCCATTTCCAACGCCGGAGTCTCATACTTTATTTGCTCACCCAGGATCCCCGTGAAAAACTGTTGCTACCCAGGATTGGACACGACCACCCGGGTGTGCTCACGCGGTAAGCTCAGGTTGCCCCATAGTGGATCTCATGGGACGCCAATCGCGTCGCGATTGGCTGCAGGAATAGGTTGTCCTTTAACCTCGTTGGGATCGGGGCAGTTCTAGAGTAAATACGGCGCCCTTGCCGGTACCGGCGCTGTGGGCCACGAGGCTCCCGCCCAATTCTTTTGCCGCAAGCGCGCCGCTATGCAGGCCGAAGCCGTGGCCGTCTTTGCGCGTGGTGAAGCCATGGTTGAAAATGCGGGTGAGATTTTCCGCAGGGATCCCGATTCCGTTGTCCTCAACAGAAATGCGGACCCGGCCGTCGGCCTCGCTCACCCGGACGACAATGCGCTTGTCGGGCCGGCCTGATTCGCGGCAGGCGAACTTGGCATTGCGGATCAAGTTGATCAGGATTTGCAGAACCTTGTGTTTGTCGGTGTTGATAGGAGGAACCTCCGAAAAATCCCGAACAAATTCGAGCCCGGAGTTTTCGAATGATGCGGCATTCATGCTCAAGGTGTCTTCCACCAGGTGCGCGACATCCACCATTTCGGACAAGCCTGACACGCGCGCGTAGCTCTGCTGCATGCCTACGATTTCTTTGATGTGGCCGACGTTTTTGCGCAAGGATTCCAACTCCGACAACAACAGGCCTTGCTCCGTGGTCAGTGCCGAGGCGAGCTGAGAAATAAACTCAGGCACCCGGCGGCCGCGGGAGTCGGAGGTGAGGAAACTCGAAAGGTCAGCCGCATGCTGGGAGAGCAACGTGCTCAGCCGCGCCAGGCTGGCGACGCGGGATTTTCTGACCTGGTCCTCAAGGACGGTGACCGTCACATTAACGCTGTTGAGGACGTTGCCGACATTGTGAAGCACGCTGGTGGCCACTTCGGCCATCCCGGCCAGGCGCGAAGCGCTCAATAACTCTTTGTGAACGGCCTCCAGCTTTGCTTCCGCTTCTTTCATCGATGTGATGTTCTGTGAAATGCCGAAAGTGCCGATGATATTTCCGGAGCCGTCGCGCCAGGGCATCTTGCTGGTCAACGCCCAGGTGATACGGCCGTCAACGTGAGTTTCTTTTTCGATCTTGCCCAGGACCGGTTTGCCCGTGCGGATGATCTCCTGCTCATCGTTATACGCAGCCCGGGCATGCTCCTCGGTAAAGAAGTCAAAATCGGTCTTTCCGCGGGCGAATTCGGGGCGATTCACACTAAACAGCGCGGCGAACGACTTGCTGATGCGGACAAAACGCGACCTAAGGTCTTTGAAATAGATGACGTCGGGAGCATGCTCCATCAGTGTCTTGAGCAGGTCCCGTTCGTACGCCAACTCGGCTTCGGCCATTCTTCGGGCGGAAATGTCGCGGGCAAAAATATTGAGAATATGACCTTTGCCCACCGCAATGGCCGTGCTGCTGACCTCCAGCGGCACTTCAGTGCCGTCGCGGCAAAGCCCCGTGGTCTGGAGCAGTTCGCCCTGGAGCCGCCACTTGCCGGTCCGGCGAAGTTCTTCATAGTCATTCTCGCGTTCCCTGCGGTTGCGCTCCGGCACAATGACATCGGTCACTTTGCGGCCAAGGACCTCTTCGGGTGACCAGCCAAACGTGGTCTGAGCCTGCCGGTTCCAGGCGATGAGCTTGCCTTCCACGTCGGTCGTGAACACCGCGTCAAATGCCTGGTCGATGATTAACCGCGTGCGTTCCTCCTGAGCGCGCAACGCTTGTTCGGCCGCCCGCCGGGCGCTGACATCCCAGAAAATGATTTGAATTCCAACGGGGTTGTTCTGGCTGTCGTACAACGGGGTCTTAATCACCTGAACGTAAAACCTGGATCCGTTTGGACCCTGGTGTTCCTCCTCGGTTTCGAACGGTTTGCCGGTAGAAATAACCAACTCGTCGTCGCGGCGGAATTTTTCCGCCAGCTCAGCGGGGTACAAACTCCAATCCGTTTGGCCAATAATCTCGTCCTTGAGTTTGCCGGCGGTCCTGCAGAAAACGCCATTCACGAATGTGAAGCGGCCTTGCAGATCCTTGCGCAGGACATTTTGGGGCAACGTTTCGACCAGGGAAACCATCAGCCGTTCGGAGGCAGCCAAGGCCTCCTCGGTGCGTTTGTGCTGGATGATTTCCTGGCGCAGTTCCTCGCTGCGTTGCTGCAATTCCGTCGTGCGCTCTTCAACCCGCATTTCCAATGATTCCTTGGCCTTCTGCAATTCCGCATCTCGCAGTTGAATTTGGGCCAGCATCTCGTTGAAGCTGTCCACGAGCACCCCCAGTTCGTCATCGGTATGTCGCACCGCCCGGACCGAATAGTTCCGTTCACGGGCCACCTGACGGGCGGTTTCGACCAGGCGCACGATCGGGCCGGAAACGAACCGCTGAAGCCAGGCTGACAGCCCGAAGGCCAGGAGCACCGCCGCGGAGAAGACGCCCGCCGAAATCAGGAGGTATTGGCGCAGACGTGAATCCAGCGCGCGGAGATCGCGCTCGATGTAAATTGTGCCGATGACCTCCCCCTGGCTCGAAATCGGTTGGAAAAATTGAATCGTTCCATGGCTGAACTGGAAGCCTGCGGGCCGCAATGGCGGAGGAGTAAAACCGGGCCGCTTGGTCCGCTCATAAACGACAAACACTTCGCCCGCCTTGTCGTAGATGGCTCCATGAACCACATCCGGTTCGGCTTTCAGGGCCGACAAAGTTTCCTGAGCGCTCTTGTGATCGTTAAAATCCAGGGCCGCGGTCGAAGCGTTGCCGACCAACTCGCTCAGCATCGAGACCTCCGCGATCGTAGCGCGCCGGAAACTGGCGATTTCGTAAATCGTGAAGGCCAGAAAGGCCAAAAGCAGCGCGGCGCCGCTTGTGGCCATGATGATCAAGGTCTGTTTGCGCTTGATCGAAGCCCTCCGAAAGAAGTTCATGGCGCGCGGAATCATCTTCCGATCACCTCGTCGGCCACCGCCAGCAGCTTCGAGCTTATTTCGAGCCTAGCCTTTCGCGCCGCGTTGAGATTGACTTCCAGACGGACCTTCCCGTCCTTCTTAACAAACCCGATCACGCCTCCCTGGCGCGCGAATTTCTCAGAATCACCAACCACCAGGACCGGCCGGCTATGCAATTGGTTGAAAATATCCTCCAGGTGCCGTTTTTCCGAATCGCTAACGAATACCAACTGACACGCAAGGATTTCCTCCGGTTTTTCAATCTGCCGAACCACCACGCTCCGCCCGGAGACTTTCTTGCCTTCGACTGCCTTTTGCAGGCATTCGGTGCAGATATTATGTCCGATAATGCCAATGGTCAGCGCGTCGGACGCGCTTGCAAATGAGTCGGCCGGCCAATCGACATACTTGGCGAAATTGAAGAGGAACAACGCTTTGACCTCCGGTTCCGGCAGGGACGCCTGGCCCAGGGCTGGGCGGCCAGGTCCGGCCAGCAGTCCGGCGATTAAGATCCACCCGAGCGCCCGCCTGATCCCGGCGCCAAGTCCCCTGCCGCCCCGGGGTTGCACCCGATTCTCTTGAATTGAAAACCTGGGAATCATCGCGAGTTTTCAACCTCTTAAAAATGCCAGGTCAGCCGCGCCACGAATCCGCGGGGCACTTCGGTCAATACCGAGGTTTTGTAACTGGTGAACTCAAGGTGCCGATCATCTGCGAGATTCTGGCCCCACAGCCCTAGTTCCAGTGTTGGTATCGGATGCCAGGTCAGGCCCAGGTCCACCCGGACATACGAAGGAACTCGCAATAGTCCGGTGCCATAGGGCGCCTCGATTTGGTCGACGTAAAAGGCTGCACCGCTCAGTTCGAGGTGCGCCGGCAGGTTCAAGGTAGACCGCAACTGGAACTGTTGTTGAGGGGCGCCTGCAAACGAAGGAGAACTCGTGTCAAAATGCGAGCCCAGCCATGAATAGGAACCCACAATGTTCCAATCTTCAGTCACTCGCCAGCGGGCTGACAACTCCGCGCCATAGGTCTGGCCTGCGGCCGCGTTCAGGCTTTGGCTTGGGACCAGCAGATGCGGTGGCAACGGGCTGGTTTCCAGAATCGGCGCACCCGGCTCAGTCACGATAAGGTCGGTGTACTTGTTATAAAAACCGGCAACATCGATTGACACGCGCTTGAATAGTTCGACGCGATACCCCAGCTCATAAGCAATGAGTCGCTCCGACTCCAAGTCCGGCGTGCCGAAGGTCGAGAGCAAAACCGGCGGCGTGACTGCGGATGGGGGCAGGACCGCAAAGTTGACGCGCTCGGTTCGTTCCATGCGCGACGGCGTTCGCGAGGCCATCGAGACAGAAGCCCAGGCCGCTTGTTTTTCCGTGGGGGTCCACAAAAGCCGGCCACTCGGCTCAACTTCAAACCCTGTGTAGGTGTTGTGTTCCAACTTTGTGCCCAGCGTCAGGCTTAGACGTTCCGGGATCAGCTTTACCTGGTCCTGCACAAAAGAATTGTAGATCTGCTGCACCTGAGATTCCGGTGAGGCCGACAAGTACAGGCTGGGCACAAGGTGGTCTGAGATGTGCCGATATCCGAGGCCCCACAGAATATCGTTGCGGGGGCCGATACTGAAACCGTGCTGAGCATCGAAATCCACCGTGTCCGCGGTGTAGCGGACTCCCAACTGCTCGGGGCTGAACCGATCGTAGTAGGCCTGAACCGACAGGCTGGAGGTATCGGAAATCTCGTGAGTCCATCGCCCCAAAACATTGCCTCCGGAATCATGGTTGACCACCTGGCCATTAGAGTCATATGGCGGAGTCAGGCTCGGAAAGTTTTGGCTCTCCCTGACCCGGTGTTCGAAGTAGTCTCCCTGAAGAGTAACCTTGTCGGCGAGAGCGGGCTCCCAGTCGAGGCGAAATCCCCCTTGAATCCCACTCCACGCGTCGGGAGCATCCTCCCCCGTGCTTTCCACAAATTCGTCCCGGTTAAAATATTTCACGTAGGCGCGATAGTACAGGTTGGACACGATTTGCCCGCCATACTGGATGGTCGTGCTTGGTTGATCCTCCGTGCCCATGGTTGTAGTGATCAAACCTCCCTGGGTGTCCTTGGCGCTTTTGGTGATGATATTAATCACGCCGTTCACCGCGTTCGCGCCCCATAAACTGCCGCCCGGACCTCGAATGACTTCAATCCGTTCGACGTTCTCCATGACCATGTCTTGCATTCCCCAAATCACACCCCCAAACGCCGTGGTGTAAATCGAGCGGCCATCGACCATCACCAGCAGCTTGTTCGCAAATTCCCCGGTAAAACCTCGAGCGCTTACCGCCCATTCATGCGAATTGACCTGGGCAACATCCATTCCTGGAATCAACCGCAGCGCGTCAGGCAAGGTCAGGATGCCAAACCGCCGGATATCGTCCTGCGTCACCACCGTCACCGCCGCAGGCGAATCCTCCAGACTCGTTTCCTTCTTGGCGACAGAGGTGACTTTGATATTGACCAGGTCTTCCAGGGAAAGCTCGTCCGCGCCCCTCGCACCGTTCCCCTCAACTCCCAGCGCATTGGGCGCGACAATCAGCAATACGAAAGACAAGGCCAGCGCCTGCCCGCCAAGCCGCGCCAATGCGCAGAGGAGCTTTAGCCTGACAATAATGAACTGCGAAAGCCGGCGCGTGAAAACCACGTCTTCATATCGACAGAAGTACCTGAAACTTAAAAAGAAAGTGAGAGAACCTTTCAACATTTCTTGCTCTCTAATGACAAAAAATGTAGGCCCTCGCTCCGAGTATTGCATTGAGCACCGGGCGCTATAAAGCCATGGCTCGGTCATGCCGCTCGGTTCGGGTATTCCGAACTCGTTATCCGTCGCGCCACGGCCTTTGAAACATCATTCACAACAAGCGATTATGGGGCTAAATCCACGACGAAACACCGGACTCAGCCGTTGTGGTTGCTGACGCTTCATCCTTGCACGTGATCCTGCTGAACCTGCTGACCAAGGCATCGAAATTCGTCGAACCCGAAAAGACCCCGATCATTCGGATTAGCACAGAAAACGACGGAGCGTCTGTTCGGTTGTCGGTGCAGGATAACGGGATAGGGATTTGTGAAGAGGACATTGGAAAGCTCTTTACCATGTTCAAGCGGCTTAATCCCGACGTTTATCCCGGCACTGGAATGGGATTGGCCATCGTCAAAAAAGCGGCCGAGCGAATGGGTGGAAAGGTCGGGGTTCAATCTGAGCGAGGCCGGGGCAGCCGCTTTTGGATCGAGTTAAAAGCAGCTTGAGATTTGCGCGGGGACAAGGTTGGTGCTAGTGTCAGGTTCAACCCCGTATCAGGAGATATGAGCTTTATTATAAACACCTCAATCAGGCGCTGTTTGCTGGCCTGGAGCATTCTCATGCTGGCGACAGCTTTTAGGCCTGCTGCGGCGCAGGTCTTCACCATCGATACCAACAAGAGTTCTATAACGATCTCTGGAACCATTATCGGCGGCACAATCATGCCCCAAGGCAATGGCAGCCTGACAGCTGCCATGGGCGGGACCCTTAATGCAACCGTGACCGGCAACTCAATCCAGTTTACCGGTCAGAGCCAGATCCTGGCTGAAACAAACGGCAGCTGGCAGCCAAAATCGGACGGCAGTTCCGGGTCCGAACCGGCCGACTTTGGCGGCCAGGCAAACCTCGGATTGGCGTCGGGGGACGCGGCACTAAGACAAGTTCAACTGGATGTATCGAGCCCGCTGATCCCATTAACCGGCGGGCAGTTCGAATCAACCAACCTGACCTTCCAGTTCCCGACCAATTCGCTCAGCAGTTTGGCTTACAACACGAGCGGGCTGGTCAGCAAACATGGGTCAATTCAGCTCACCGGCTATGCGACGAACAAAGTCACAAGCTTGGGATATCTCACCAACAGCGGCGCCCAGCAAGTCATTACTATACCCGTCGACGCTACCTTCTATTTATCACTGCTCTCCTCAAAAGACACCACTATCCGGCTGCAAGGGCAGTTAGTGGCTGCGCAATCGACCCAGGCACCTCTGACCGTCCAGTCCGTTGCAGTCAAAAACAACTCACTGCTCCTTCAATGGCAGGCCAGCCCAGGAACACAGTTTCAAGTGCAATCCACGACGAACTTCAATTCGTGGCGGACGAACGCGACGATTGTCACCCCGGCATCGGGGTCATATACGTGGACAGGCGCGATTGGCGGGACCCTCGGTTTTTACCGGCTGGCCAAACCGTGATTTGGGTTTCGGCTCCGACTAGTCGGTCCAGTAAAAACTCAGGATTTGCACGTCGCGGGGATTGTTTCGCCCGATGATCGCAACGAAATGTCGGTGATAACCGGCGACATGCGCGTCCACATGAACCTCGAAGGTGCTGCTGCGCGTCGAGCAAAACTGCTGGAGCGCGCCAAGCATGGGCAAGCTCACTTCCGGGACTCGACGCACCTCGCCAAGATTTCGGTAAGGGCCGAACAACCCGCTCCCGTCATCTTCGCCCGAGCGGGCGGAGACGATGCCCTGGGCAGCCTCCGGAGTGATTGTCGGGATCATCTGGAGAACCTCGGCCGAGGCAGTGTTGATATTGATTTTGCCGTTGGATAGAGCGGTAAAGAGATTGGTCAGGCCCACGGCCGAGGTGGGCATGATATTCCCGGGATTGGTGAAACGGCTGGTGAGAGGGTTATATACATTTTGTTGCATCGCCGAGTTATCGACCGGGGCATAGAACTCGGCCGCATTCTTGATCATCAGCAGTTCGGAGATATCGTCAATCGGCCCGTTCTTGGCGAAGTACGGAGGGTTCAGGCCCTGGTAGAAATCGCTTTCGGCACCCTGGATGCGTGGTGTCTCATCTGGATCAATCCAGTCCAGGATTGAGTTGATGATGGGAGTCATTTGCCCGGCATCGACGCCCATGACCATCAACCCCTGTTGCAGGAGCGCTTCGTTGGCGACGTTGATGTTGGCCTTGCGCTCCATGTCCGTGATGGTCCAGGTCGCCCCGCCATCCGGCACTTCCAGTTCGTTTTTGAAGTCCGCCAACGGACTGTTTGAGGTTCCGATTCCTCCCGGGCCGCCGGCCCAAACCTGGTTCAGGGCATCATACGGCTCCTGAGCAATCATCAATTGCTGGCCGAGTTCCCAACGAGCGCATTCGACGGCCGAGCGCCCCAGCCACTCGATCTCACTTTCGCTGTTTGCGTTGCGAGCAAGCTTCGTCTCGACCTTCATCGAGTAGGCAAAACCGCCCGCCAGCACGGTCAGCACGAAAATGCAAATCATCACGATGATCAAAGCAATTCCCGATTGAGACTTGCGGCCGCGACCTGCACCCTGGGCCATCAATTGCACCGGCCGTATCAAGTTGCTTGAAAAAACGTTCATCGGCCGCCCCCCACAGGTAACCCCGGTACGACCGGACTCGGCATAATTCCAGGGCTCCCAGGATAACCCGGGTTGCCAGAGTTGGCTGGATTACCAGGAACACCCGGGGTGGCCGGATTTCCGGGCGTCCCGGGCGTGCCGGGACCCGGCGCAAACCTGGGCGCCTGCCACCCGGGTTGAACCGTCACCGACGGGAGGCTTACAATCCGGGTCACTGCCTGGCGCACCTGGGACGAATAGGCATTGTCCGCCAGCTTTAAACTCACGCGCACCAGGACGGGGATTTGATTGGTTTGCTTCCATTCGTCAATCCACTCCATCCGGCGGGTATCCCAGAATTCTGTTTTGAATTCCTTAACATTCTTCGCCAAAACGAGCGGATAATTCTTCTCGTCTTTGTCCATCTCCATGAGGAGGGGAGTTTGACGCAACACCAACTGCGCGCCTCCGTCTTTTGCCGGCTCAAGTGAAAACGTGACGCGCCGCACGTCAAGCCCGGCAAACTTTCCGCTGCGCGGAAACGAAGGCGACAATCGGCTGACGAAGCTGAGCATCGCCTCGCTGCCGTTCTCGGACACAAATGCGTAGTAAGATTGGTTCAGAGCGAAAGACTGGACCGACGCGAGCGTCTCCTCGATGGTACGGCCTGCAATCCGGGCTCTCTGGACCGCGGCTGCCGCCTCCAATCCCACCTTCGAAGCGCGGAGGATCCCGGTCCAGGTCGAGTAGATCGCAGCGAGAACCATGGAGAAAATTCCGATCGCAACCAGGATCTCGACCAGTGTAAATCCTGCGGATTTCGCGGGCGGCACCAGCGAGCACGTACGAGGTTGGGGACGGAACTTCATTATCGGAACATCGGTTGGCCCAGGCCGGACTTCGCATCGGGGTTATAGACCCAGATGGTGAGCGTATCGACCGGTTTGTTAAGGCCGCGGCGAGTGACGACAATATCGACCTGGAGCAGACCGTTGCTCTGATATTGCTGACCCTGGTACTGGTACTTGTAGTCCGGGTAGGATTCGCCGAAATCGCCCGACCCGGAGAGCTCGGCGACGCGGTTTGTTTTCAGGGTTTGATAAATTTGGGCGGCAGCCATGCCTGCGTCTACATCGCCGCGTTGCAATGCCCGGGCGTTGCGCAAGGTCGTTGTAACCAGGCCGAGGATGGCGAAAGTGGCCATGAAAAAAATCCCGCATGCGATCATTACCTCAATGAGAGTGAACGCCCGCCGCGCGTTGCCTCGCAGGATTCTCATTTGAAACGCCTCGGGTCGGATTCCACGCTGGCCAGGCCGGTGGTAATCTCGAGCGTGATTTCGCGCCGCTCATTTTGATCGGACACCAGCACCAGCGTCAGCTCATCGCTGGTGCCGTTGGGGAAAAAGCGGACATGCGCGACATCATCATCGCGGAATTCGTGGGGAAGCTTGTTGATGTCCATCAGTTCGATAAGAACTTTGTCGGGCAACCGGGCCGACAACCCGGCGCCGGAGACTGTGGCCGTGCTCGTGGGGGGTGCTTGCGAAGTGGCAGGCGGCGGACCACCCTGGCCGGGTTGCGATGCGCCGGCGGTTGGCAAAGGCGAGCCGACCTCGAGCCGGCCTTCGCGCGGATGAAACACGACGTCGACGGGCCGGCCCTGCATAATCGCGAGGGCGCGCGCATGGCTGCATACCTCGACGACGTCCGAAACGGCCTTGGTCATTGGCGCCTTGTGCCACGCCTTATAAACAATTGGCACCCCCATGGTGAGGACAACGCCCATGATCCCAACCACGATCATGATCTCGATCAGGGAGAAAGCGGCCGGGTGGTTGACGCTCGATGGGCAAAGCGCGCGGCCAGGAAGCCGCCTCGGTGGAAAATTCAGACTCCGAGCGCGGCGGTGAGATGTCTCGATCGAGCGGATACGGCGGAGTGAGTTCACCGGGCGATATTCGAGGTGATGGCGAACATGGCGGACAACACACTGATCAGGAGGAATGCCACGCCTGCGGCCATGACCACGATCATCACTGGCTCAATCATATTCGTCATGACCCGAATCTGAATCGCCAATTCATTTTCGTATGTATCGGCGACGTTCTTCAATGCGCCCGGGACATTGCCTGTGTCTTCGCCAATCTTGACCAAGTCCACCATCAATTGGGGGAAAACCTTGCTGCGCGCCAGCGGTTGGGCGATCGTTTTTCCGTCGGTAACTTCCTCTCGGGTTTTGGCGATGGCTTCTTTCACCACGATGTTCGGAAGGACCTGCTCGGTAATCTTTAACGCGGTCAGGACAGGCACGCCATTCTCGAGCAGAGTTGAAAGGGTGCGCGCGAACTGGCCAAACAGGTTGAGCTTGACCACTTTTCCAAACACCGGCGCCTTGAGCTTCCATTCGTCCAATTTGCGCTGGCCCTGGGGACTGGACTGGAACCGCTTGAAAAGAATCGCGCAAACTGCCACGAGCAACAACATCAGCCACCAATAGCCTGAAAAAATATGGCTGATGCCGATGAGCATCTGGGTCATGATGGGCAACTCGACATTGAGCCCCTGGAACATGGTCAGGAACGTGGGGAGCATGTAGGTCATGAAAAAGAACATGATCCCGAAGCCCACAATGCACACAAACGCCGGATAAATAAGAGCGGAACTGAACTTCGACTGAACCTGGGCAAAGCGTTCGAAGTGGTCAGCCATGCGGCGGAGCACTTCGACGAGCGCGCCGCTGGATTCACCCGCCCGCACCATGTTGATGTAAAGGTCGGAAAAAATGCGCGGTTGTTTGCCCATCGAATCCGACAAGCTTCGGCCTTCCATGACGTCCTGCTTGAGTTCCTTGCTGACCTCGGCCGGGATGCCCTTGGTCTCCAGGTGCGTCATGCTGTTGAGGGCGACGGTGAGCGGCATACCGGAGCTGAGCAGGTTGGCCAATTGCTGGGTAAAGGTGGCCAACTCCTGGAGCTTGGGTTTGCGCTTTTTGGTGAACGCGGTCCTTAAGGCAGGCGGCAGGATGGCACGCCAATCGGTTTTCTGGCCGGCAGGTCGGTCCAGGGCCAATACGGCCCCGCCTTTAGCGGCATCCACCGCGACGGGAAACAGCCCAAGACGCTCAATCTGGATCAAAGCCGCCGAACGATCGGCTACCTCGAGGACTCCCTCAACAACCTCTCCAGTGCGCCGGCGCGCCTTATACGAAAACTGTGCCATAACCTAGTAGGTTCAAACACAAAATTTAGCGAAAAGTTGCGGCTTTCCAAGCGACAATTTCCGCAACGCTAAATTTGAGCGGAGTCACCAAGCCCTTCCAGCCGGGCCTGCCAGTTCATTGGGGGTCCTGCTCCGAAGGCTGGTGCGGCTCAAACCAGCACTTCATTGGTGCTGCCTCGACGGTACCCTTGCAGGTCAAGAGTGACGTGGGCATACCCAATTTTCTTCAACGAATCGACTACCTTGGCACACGCGCCATTCGACAGGAATTTTTGCATTTCGGCAGGGCCGACTTCAATCCGCGCCAAGTGAATCGACGCCGGTTGAGGCGAACTCGAAACCACCCCGGGGATTTTCTGCCCTGAGTTCAAAACGTGGTGCCTCACGCGCACATCGTAAAATCCCATATCCCGCAAAACGTTCTCGGCCCCTTCAATCATTTTTAGCTTTTCCGGAGTAACCGGTTCACCGTACGGCACACGAGAACTCAGGCAGGCCATCTGCGGCTTATCTGCCGTTGGCAATCCCAACTCCGCGGAAAGCTGGCGGATCTCGGCTTTGGTCAAACCGGCCTCCTTCAGCGGCGCGCGGACCTCAAATTCCGCGGCTGCTTTGGCTCCAGGCCGAAAATCGCCGATGTCGCTGGCGTTTTCGCCATACGCGAGGATGCTAAAACCCTGGTCTTTGGCCAAAGGCACCAACTCGGTAAACAGTTCGTGTTTACAAAAATAGCAGCGGTTGTTCGGGTTGGCCAGGTAGTCGGGGTTCTGGAACTCACGCGTTTGAACCACGCGGACTGGGAATCGGAACTGCTCAGCCAAAGCCAGAGCTTCGTCGAGTTCGCGGCGCGGGAGGCTGGGGGAATCGGCTATGGCCGCAAGCGATTTGTCGCCAAGTACATCGCGCGCCACGTATGCCAGAAAAACCGAATCCACACCGCCGGAATACGCGACAAGGCAGGAGCCATAAGACGCGAGAAGGCTTCTCAAACGATGATACTTATCTGCGACCACATATCGAAAATGACATGAAGCGCGCGCATTGTCGAGGTTTCAGCCTCTCATAGTCACTGGTCCTCCCGAATTCAAACAAGGCTTGACGGTCGGGGTGGATCTGATTGCATACACCCGATGAAACAAATCATTTTTGCGATTTCACTTGGGGCCGTGCTGCTGGGAGCTGGATGCGTCAGCACAGTGGACGAACGGAAGACCGCAGGGGTCCCGTTCATTAAGGACCGCATCGAGGGGCGCTACGAGCGTTCGGTGGACCAGGTTGCCCAGGCGGCAAAACAGGTCGTCAGCAGCAACGGCGTCCTGGTGAACGAAAGCACGATCTATAACCAGACCAATGCCATCAAAACAGTTGAGGGCAAGGTCAACCAACGCACTGTCTGGGTGCGCATCGAGGAAATTGACCCCAAGGTGACCGCAGTGACGGTCCAAACACGGACTCCCGGCGGGGGCTCAGATATCGACCTCGCACACGACCTGGAGAAACAGATTGCGCTGAAGTTGGTTCAATAGGCGCGGCCCTTCTCCACAGCGCGGTCGGGCATTGTAGCTCTCGATATGGTACCGCGGGACCCGCGCCCTACCTCCTGATTTTCAGTCCGATATTGTCTTCGTACGTGCCGAGCTTGACCGCCTGATTTTGCGTCCTGGCCTTAAGCTCCAGCTTGAGCAGAGAGATGCGTTTGCGCGCTGTTTCCGCAGCCGCAAGGGTGGGGTCCAGTTCCACGATGCGTTCCAGCGTTTTCTTCACGGTCTCGTAGTCGGATCCGCCGCGAATTTGCAAATCAGCCAGGAGGTTTAGCCACCGGACCACGAGCCTACCAGGTTGGTTCTCCAACGTGATCATTTGCTCCAGTTGGTCGGCGGCCAGATCCATGCGCTGGTAATGCTCGGCGTAGAGAATGGCGAGGCGTTCCCTCACTTCTGTGTCCAAAGGGTGTTGTTGAAGATGGCTCACGTACTCTGACGCCAGCTTGCCCGGTTCCTTTTCTTTCGGAACAAAGGAGACCGGGGCTTTGGAAAGGCCAACGTTCCGGACCCCTTCAGTCACAACGAATTTCCTGGGCGCAGCTTGTGCCATGGGCATTTCAGGGTCGGCGAGGTGCGCGATCCGTTGGGATGCGGTGAGAGCGAACTCGGTGTCCGGCAACAGCGCGGCGAGCTGTTCGAGAACCCGGCGCGCGGCCTCACGGTCCTGCGCATATTGGAGATGCCAGTCGGCCAGGGAATACAGAGCGAACGCGATGTTCTTGGGCGCGTGCCCGGGCTGTGCGCAAACGATCTGAATCGTGTTTTCAGCCGCGGCGAGGTCCTTGAGATCCTGCGCCTGGATCTCTGCCATGAACATTTGGCCTTCGAAATCCGTCGGAAACCTTTCGAGTTGCTTTTGGACTTCAAGGATTGCGTCAGCGTATTTGGCCTGCTTCTGGCGCGCTCTTGCGATGGAATAAAAAGGCCTGGGCTCGGGCTGCTCGTCGCCTCCGGTATAAAGCGACATGAAAGGCTTGGCGAACATCGAGCCGATTTCCTGGCGCCACGTGACGAACATCGCGAATCCTCCGATCATGCACAGGGAAACCCCGTAGAACGCGGCCAACCCGCCCCGGTCCGCGAGTCCAAACGCTTTCCACCGGATGAATGCCACAAGAAGAACCGTAATCAACCATTTGAAACCGGTCCGCGCCGGGTCTTCGGATTTCTTCATCGACACGTATGCGATAAATCCAAAGACCAAAATGAACCCGAAGTAAGTCCCGATCTGTTCCAGTTTTTCCAGCATCAATTGTTGCTCTCTTGGACAACTCTCGATCCCAAACCGCACGGTTTACTATAGCATGGAACCGCTTTCCCTGGCCGCGGCGACCCTGAAGTGCCGAACCTAAATTCCAAGAGGCGGCGGTTTTTCAAACGCCTTTACGAGGCATTACGCCTTTTGCCGGACGATTTGCTCGGGGTGCCGGGCGCGGCTCAGGGCCGTATCGTACGTGATGAGGGCTTTGCAATAGAGGTCGTAAAGACAGTTGTCCATCAATGTCATCCCCTCTTTGCGTCCAGTCTGGATCGTGTTTTCCAACTGATGGAGCTGGTTCTCGCGAATGAGATTTCTGACCGCGCTATTGGCCACGATCAGCTCGTAAGCAAGAACACGACGCGTGCGGTCGGCAGCGGGCAGGAGTTCCTGAGCGATGATGCCCTGCAATGCATTCGAAAGCTGAAGAATGATTTGGCGTTGTGCGCTACCCTCAAAAACCCCGACGATCCGTTCCAAGGCGTGCGACACGTTCGGCGAATGCATCGTGGCCAGAACGAGGTGCCCGGTTTCGGCAGCCGTTAGAGCAGTGGAGATCGCTTCAAAATCCCTCATTTCGCCGACGACAATGACGTCGGGGTCCTGGCGCAAAACGTGAATGAGCGCGCGGTTAAAGGAACGAACGTCGGTAAGGACTTCCTGTTGGACAACAATCGCGCGTTTATTGGGATGAACAAATTCGATCGGATCTTCAATGGTCACGATCTTGCACCGGCGCTCACAATTGATTAGCTCGACCATGTAATTGAGCGTGGTCGTCTTGCCAGCGCCGGTCGGGCCGGTCACCAACACAAGGCCATTGGGTTTGCGCGCCAATTCATCGATCTTTTCGGGCAAGCCCAGCTCTTCCCGGGTCGGGATGCGATCCCCGCAAAACCGGCAGCTCATTTCGGGATGGCCGTTGCGGCGATAAAAGGTGGCGCGAACACGCCCGGCGGCACTGTGGAGCAGGGAGATGCAAAGCTCCCACTCCTGCTCGAACTTTTTCTTTTGCTGTTCGTTCAGGAGGCTGTACGCCATTTTTTCGACTTCCTCCTCGGTGAGGGCATCGCCGTCGGCGAGGATAATTTCCCCGTTCACCCGGAAGGCTGGGGGAACACCGGCAACCAGGTGGAGATCCGAGGCGTCGAAATCGCTGGCGGCCGAGAGGAGACGATCCAAAGAGGGAGCTGGCATGCTCGAATGGGTTTGAAGCTAGTGTGGCGGAATGGTGACACCTTTGCAACGGGCCTCCGCACCCGCCCGTTTCCTCCGAAGGAGAGCGGCAAGCGGCTTGGCCTGGCGTGTAAAGCGGTTGCGGTTACGGCGCACTACGATTGTGTGTAGAGCTGCGTTTTTGTTGAACGCAAACGATCCAATAACGCTCGCACGGTCATGTTCTTACCAGGGATCTTAATAAAAGGGGCCGCCTTTAGCAATGCGGCGCGAGACAAGGCGGATTTGAGCCGGAATTGTGCGTCACGAGTTTGCCGGCACGGCCCAAGGAGTTGGCGCTAAACCCGGTCTGAATCCTGGGGAAAACGCTCCGCAGAGGGTTTACTTATAGTCGCCCCAGTTGACCGATCGCATGTCGCCTGTCTTCCCGAAGACCAGGTGCATTCCAAAGGCAGCCGAAAGGGTCTGGGGCGAGTGCGAATTTCCGGCGAGAGCAACGTAATCCCGCAAAATACCGCGGTAATCAGGGTGAGCGCAGTTGTCGATGATCGTTTTGGCGCGTTCAGTCGGGCTTTTGCCACGGAGATCGGCGACCCCCTGCTCCGTGACGATGATCTGCACAGAGTGTTCGCTGTGATCCAGGTGGCTGACGAGCGGAACGATGGTGCTGATCTTTCCCCCTTTCGCAGTCGATGGGCATGTGAAAATAGATAGAAACGCGTTCCGGGCGAAATCGCCCGAACCACCAATGCCGTTCATCATGCTGCGGCCGAGCACGTGGGTGCTGTTGACGTTGCCTGTGATGTCCACCTCGATGGCTGTATTGATCGAGATAATCCCGATCCGGCGGACGATTTCGGGGCTATTGGTGATTTCCTGCGGACGCAGCAGGATTTTCGACCGGAAGAACTCGAGACTATCGTAAATATCCCGCAAGACCGTGTTGGTCACCGTCAAGGAGCAACCGCTGGCGAAACGGACTTTGCCCTGCTTCATCAGCGCGACCACCGCGTCCTGAATGACCTCGGTGTACATTTCGAACATGGGGATCTCCGAACGTTGGCCCATGGCATGCAGCACCGCGTTGGCAGTGTCGCCAACTCCGGACTGAATCGGCAAAAAGGATTTAGGAATCAAACCCCGGCCAATTTCACCGGCAAGAAAGTTCGCGACATTATCTCCGATCCGCGCTGTGGTTGCGGAGATTTCGCCAAAGCCGCCGGTTTCATCCGGGGCGTCGGTCTCGACGATCCCCAAGATCTTTTTCGGGTTTACCTTAATCGTCGGCGAACCAATTCGATCTGAAGGACGGAAAAGCGGCAACGGATTCCTGTAAGGCGGGTCTTCGGGCTCGTAAATGTCGTGAAACCCGCGGAGTGAGGCTGGATGGAAACGATTGAGCTCGATGATAATCTGGTCGGCCACATTGCAAAATGTCGGCGCGGCGCCGACGCTCGACGTGAGGGTAATCTCTCCGGCCGATGTGATGTCACATGCCTCCACAACCGCCCAGCGCACCGGCCCGAGGAAGCCGTACCGGACCGCTTGCGGCATCATCGAAAGGTGCATGTCGAAAAACGCGGTGCGGCCTTCGTTGATACTCTTGCGCAAATCCGGATCGGATTGGTATGGGGTGCGAAACAGCACCGCGTCGGCCTGGGCAAGAGATCCATCGAGCGATTTGCCCGTTGAGGCGCCGGTCATGACTCCGATCCGAAACGGATTTCCAGCCGTGTGAATCTTGCGCGCCCGCTCGGCAATCGCCTTGGGCACTGCTTTGGGCGCACCCGCGGCGGTAAAGCCGCTGAAGGCGACGTTTTGTCCGTCTTGGACGTGCTCCGCTGCTTCGGCTGCGCTGAGTTTGGGATAAAGCTGGCTCATATGCGGTAATCAGGTTTCGGTCAAATGGCGCACTTCATGCGCTTCGTAAAAAAAGGGTTCTCCGCCGGTGTCGGAAATCGCAAGCCGGCCTTGGGCATCCACGCCTGTAAACATTCCGCGCCGGGATTTTCCATCCAAGTCCAGTTCGACTTCGCGCCGCGGCCCCCAGAGATGATTCACCCGGCTGATAACCGCCGAGGGGCCCTGCTCCTCCAGTTCGATCACCACCTGCAGCAAACGTTCGAGCAGCAGCCCGGTTAAGACGGGAAGCTCGGGAGGCGAAAACATGAAATCGGCGAGCCGCGCCGTTTTGTTCACCAGCAAAGGATCGTGCAACTCGGGCTGGTTGCGCACGTTCAGGCCGATGCCGACAACCGCCCGGCCTGAGACAAACTGATCGATGAGCAGGCCGGCTAATTTGCGATCTCCGACCAGGACGTCATTGGGCCACCGCATGCGAACGGCAGGCAGCCCAAGCTCCTTCAGCACGTCACAAACGGCCACGCCTGCCGCCAATGGCAAGGTCGCTCGCGTCGCTTTGCCTTCGCAAGGAACCACCGCCGAAAGCCACAGACCGCCAAGGTCGGACACCCAGGTTCGTTGGAACCGGCCGCGGCCCATCGTTTGGGAGTCGGCCCTCACAGCGGTCCACAGGGGCAAATCGGCAGCCAGCAGGTTGGTCGATGTCACAACCGCGTACTCCTGCAAATTCCACCCCGGATACTTCACAGTCAGCCTATTCGATTCTCATGAGCACCTGGTTTTCCGACACGGCATCGCCCACAGCAATTTTGATCTCGGCGATTTTGCCCGTTTTCGGCGCAAACACGAACGTGTTCATCTTCATCGCTTCTAAGGTCAATAGATGGTCCCCCTCCTTAACGTTCTGGCCGGGGGTCACCACTACCGCCGTAACCCGGCCGGCCAGCGGGCTGGGAACCTCCCCTGCCGCGGCGGGTCCGGACTGAGGCGCGGGAGGTGAGGGGGGCAGGGCGCTGGGCGCGGCGGCCGGGGGCGGACTGGGCGTCATGACGGGCGGGGGCTGCGGAAGCGGCGGCGGAACCGTGGCTGGAACACCGGGTTCATCGGTCATCTCGACCGTCACATCGTAGGTTGTGCCGTCGACTGTAACGCGAAGTCGTTTAATCATGATCTGGTTGTGGTTTTAACGGATCTTGTGTGACTGGAAGATTTGAGTGCGCCCTTCCAGCGCCCAAACATTGAGATGTGGAACCGCCGCGGCCACGGGTTGAACGGACACGAGGCGATACGGGCGATCAAGGACGGCGGCGACCGCCGCTGAAATGACTGCCACCAACTCGGAATCGAGACTTGCGGGAACGCTCGCGCCCTGGGCGGATTCAGCGGCAAAGAGTCGTCGATGAGCCTGGCGGGCCGACTCCAAACAACCCGTGGCCCGTTGCAATGCGGCCCCGACCTCCGATGCGCGAGAGGCTTCATCAAGCTTTGGCAGGATGCGATGAATGATCGCCAGGGCCTGCCCGAGGCTTGCCTCGGCTTCGGCGAGCGGCCCTCCCGTTGCGCCGGCTGCTTGGTCTTTATTCATAATAATAAACCGGTCGGCTCACTCTACAGAGGAATGGTGCCATGCTTCTTGGGCGGCCTGGTCTCCCGTTTTGTGAGCGTATTCCGTAACGCCATTGAAACGATCGCCCGGGTTTCTTCAGGCAAGATCACGTCCGTGATCATGGCTTTCCTCGCGGCTTCATACGGCGAGCAG
>DATGLT010000419.1:0-2967 GCA_035294005.1 Verrucomicrobiia bacterium | reverse complement strand
AGTTTGTAGAGTTCGACTGCGCGCTCATCAGGGGTAATGCCGGTGCGGTGTTGTCCGATGTCGAGGTCCAACAGAACCTCAAGGCTTGTTCCGCCCGTTGCCGAGCGATTTCTCGCAGCATGTTCGGACAGAGCGCGTACGGTCGAAGCGTCATCGGCAATGACCGAAAACTGCACATTGGGATAATGCCGGGCGAGGTCGAAAAATCGTTGGACCGCCGGACCCACGGGCTGGTACGCCAGCAGGAGGTCTCGCGCTCCCGAATTCGCTGCCATTTCGGCTTCTGCAACGGTGGCGCATTTGAATTTCGTGAAACCCATCAGGAGTTGAAGTTCCACGATCGCAGGCATCTTGTGGGTCTTGATATGCGGCCGAATCCGTTGCGGATCTCCTGCGATTCGGAGCATTCGCCGACAGTTCTCCTCGACACGATCCGCGTACACCAGTAACGCCGGCGAGGCCAAAGACTCAACCCCTTTGGTTTCGTACCACTTTCCGTCCGATACCGGGCTGCTCATGACAGCGCGAATATGACCTCAATCTCCACCGTGATGTTGGCCGGAAGCGAATGTGTGCCGACGGCGCTCCGAGCGCCAATGCCTCTTTCCTCTCCCCAAATCTCAACGAAAAGCTCACTGCACCCGTTGATGACCTTCGGGTGCTCGGTGAAATCATCCGTGCAATTCACCAAGCCAAAGGTTTTCACGATGCGATCGACTTTATCGAGGCTGCCGAGGGCGCGACGCAAGCTCGCCAGAATGGTCAAGCCCGCCTGGCGCGCTGCCGCTTTGGCGTATTCGATGTCCACTTCGAGTCCGACGCGACCCGTCATGAACGATCCGTCGGCCTTGAGTGGGCCGTGCCCGGAGACGTAAGCCAAATTGCCAACGACGATTACTGGCTTATAGACTCCCATCGGTGTCGGCGCTGGGGGTAGTTGAAGGTTCAGTTCACTAAGCCTGGCTTCGGCCGTCTGACCGCGTTGTTTGCTGGAAGCTTTGGGCATATGTAATCCAAACTGATTATTCTTGCCGCGGCCAAAGGATTTGGTGCTTCGGCACGGAGGTCAAGGGGTTTGATACCTTGGCGAGTTTAAGATCACCACGCCAGTTGGATCGAAGCGCGGCGGCGTCCTTATGGTGACCCAAAGGTCAGGACGCGTTCTGGACGGTTTCAGGGGTTTCGATCGGCTCAAGCGCCTGTACCACTTCAATTGGTGTGTTGAAGCTCGATTCCTGCTCATCATCTTCCATCATGCGGGAGCAGGCGGCGCAGATGTTGGGATTGGGCCTTTCTTCATAGTTCCGAATCGAGAAAGGCTCGCCGCAACAAATGCAGATTCGGGAAATCATCCGTCCCGGAGTGTCGTGCGATACCAGTGGCGCTTCAAATGGTATTTATCGAAAGTTATTCACAGTCATCCCGAGGGCATTCCGGAGCGCCCGTCTCCGCTGTGCGAGAATCAATTTGCAGTCGCAAGCGCCTTCAGTTTGCGTTTATGCCCTCCCAAGTTTAGCTAAGCAAAGGCCAAAATCAGGTTAGAAAGCCATGCCTTCCCGGGACACAGTGTTCACCAACGGGGGGAGGCCCTTGTGGGCTCTGCCCGATTGTAATATGGAATCAGATAGCCAGGACTTTTTTGATGAATTGGCCAGTTGTTCCCGCACTGGATTCAAAACGAAATTCAGCCGCGATGTGCGCCGATTGCGTCTCAACGAGTCGTTGAACCGAAGCGAATTGGCTTCCCTGCAAAAGGCGGCTTTCCTGGCCGCACTCTGCAACATTTCGTTCAATGGCCTTGGCGGTTGCGAGGGCGAAATCAGGCCCGAAAACGAGCCAACGCGGCTCAGGCTCGAGCATAGCTTCATGTCGGCGGTCCACAACTTCTACCAATGCCCGGGCTGGATGAACCTTAAAGCCAGTCAGAAGCAGGCAATCCGCGCCGCTTTTCTGACCATTGAGGTGAACGAAGCAAACCTGGCTCATTGACGCGATACGATTCGCGGCGGCCCGGATAGTTGCTCGACAAACGGGTCCGCTCCCCTCAGCTTGGGTGTATGAGCCCAAGCATCCACCTTCTGCTTGCAGAATTTTTCCGGCTGCAAATTTCAAGGCGTTCTGCTTCCCAACTCGCCACCCTCGTTGGCATTTTATTGTTGATGCACGGAGCCAACACGGCCTGTTCCGCTGCGCCGCTTGCTTCAGGTAATGCGTTGACCTACCTCGATGACTCGGATCCATTTTATGTCGGAGCTCGGTTTCCAAAGCTGATCACGCCTCAATGGGTAGGTGAGAAGGATGTAGATGCAGTGGTAATCCTGGCAATCGATGACATGACGGAGTCAGCTCGGTATGAGCTGATGTTGCGGCCACTAATCGAAAGGTTGAAAACGATCGACGGCCGCGCCCCGATTTCCATAATGACGCGTTCGGTCGCCACCAACAATCCATTGGTTGCGAAATGGCTGCGGGAGGGACTCTCGATTGAGGTTCACACTCTGCAACACCCGTGTCCCTTGCTGGCGAACGGCGACTTCGAAGCCGCAGCTACCAACTATTACGGCTGCATCGATCTGCTGAATGGAATCCCCGGCAATAAACCTGTGGCCTTCCGCATGCCCTGCTGCGATTCTCTTAACAGCACCAGCCCGCGGTTCTTCTCCGAATTGTTCAACCATCCAAGTCCGGCGGGCAATTTCCTTTCTATTGATTCCTCAGTCATTAACCTGCTGACGTCGGATGATTCCGAGTTGCCCCGGGATGTGATTCTCGATGCCGATGGCAAAGAACGGTTCCGAAAGTACTTCCCCAAGGCAACCAACGCCACTACACGGGTAAGCCTCGGCGGGTTTGGCACGACCATTGAAAACTATCCTTATCCATACACTGTCGGCCGGCTGTGCTGGGAGTTCCCATGCGCCGTACCGAGTGACTGGGAAGCGTTCAACGCGCTGGGTGCGACCAACC
>DATGLT010000418.1:0-5205 GCA_035294005.1 Verrucomicrobiia bacterium | reverse complement strand
AAGGCGCGCCGCTGGAACATGCTTCACCCGGCTGAGCCGCAGCGTAAGTCCTACCTCGAGACCCTGCTTGAAAAGGAACACGGCACGTTTGTCGCCGTCTCTGATAACCTGAAGCTGGTTCCGGATCAGATTGCCCCGTGGGTTCCCGGTGGCTTGATGACTCTGGGGACCGACGGATTTGGCCGAAGCGATACGCGCGAGCGATTGCGCAGGTTCTTCGAAGTGGATGCCGCGTCCATCGTCATTGGGACGCTGTATGCCCTGGCGGAACGCAAGCAACTCGACCGAGCCGTTGTGGCTCGCGCTATCAAGGAACAGGATCTCGACCCCGAAAAGGCGTATCCCCACCTGGTGTGATATCGTAGGATGCGCTTTCCCGCGGATCGCCGGGTGAGAGCGGGTTACGGTCCGGCGACACATAGTTCCGCCCTGAATTGCTTTTGCGGGCGTTTGGGATTTCTCCCAAACCCCGAATTTTACTGGAACTTGCCCGGTATTCGGGCAAATTGCAGCCCATTTTAATTATGGATTTGAAGTTACCGAACCTCGGTGAAGGCGCTGATTCCGGAACAGTTGTCAATCTGTTCGTCAAGGAAGGCGACCAACTCGCCAAAGATCAACCCGTTCTCGAGTTGGAAAACGAAAAAGCCGTCGCGACCATCCCTTCCACAGCGGCGGGAACCGTCGCCAGGATTTTCATCAAACAGGGCGACAAGATCAGTGTCGGACAAAGAATCCTGAGCTTGACCGAGAATGGCGCGCCTGCGGCCGCCACGGCCAAGGCTGCGCCCGCGCCGGAGAAACCGGACAGGCAACAACAGCCCGCGCGTCCTGCTGAGCCGGAGCCCGAGCCCGCGAATGTGGCCGAACCCAAGCCGGACGCGCCCGTCGCCGCTGCCCCCTCGCTCCGCAAACTCGCGCGGGATCTCGGCATCGACCTTACAAAAGTGCGTGGCAGCGCTCGAGGCGGCCGCATTCTGCTGGAGGACATCCGGTCTTACATCCTGCGCTTGCAACGCCTGGCGGCCCAACCGGTCGCAGTTCCAGGCGGCACCGCTCCGAAACCGGCGCCGGAACAGATTGATTTTTCAAAATGGGGCCCCGTCCTCAAAAAACCTCTTAGCCCTCTGCGGCAGGTCATTTCCAGGCGCATGTTGGAAAACTGGAATGCCGTTCCGCATGTGACGCAGTTTGATGAGGCCGACGTCACCAGCCTTAACGAGCTCCGGAAAAAATACAGCCCGGCTTACGAACAGAAGGGCACCCGGCTGACGCTGACTTCGTTTGTGCTAAAGATCGTTGCCGACACTCTCAGGGCGCATCCGATCTTTAATTCGAGCCTGGACGAAGTGGCGCAGGAAATCATCATCAAAGAGTATTTCCATATCGGCATCGCAGTCGATACGGATGCGGGTTTGATCGTTCCGGTGATCCGCGACGTGAACAGGAAGAACCTGCTCGAAATCTCGAAAGAACTCGAAGACCTTGCGAAAAGGGCGCGTGACCGCAAAGTTTCTTCCGAGGAACTCAAGGGGGGAACGTTCACCATTTCAAACCAGGGCGGCATTGGGGGCGGCCACTTCACGCCGATCGTGAACAAACCGGAGGTTGCCATCCTGGGCCTCGGCAGGAGCGCGCTCAAGCCAGTGGTCCGCGGCGAAAAAGTGGAAGCCCGGTTGATGATGCCGCTTGGACTGTCCTACGACCATCGCGTAATCGATGGCGGACAAGCCGCCCGGTTCATCGTGGACCTGGTGAAAGCATTCGAGAATTTCAAAGAGGACTCGGTAAAACTTTAAATCCTTATCTCTGGCTCCTCGTCCTCTGTGGCCCTGATATCCGCCAAAATGGCGTTCGACCAAAAAATTTGAAAAAGAGCAGCAGGACGAGGTAGCGCATTTTAAAAATCATGGATCCAATCAAGACTGAAATCGTAGTCGTGGGCGCGGGACCCGGCGGGTATGCCGCCGCATTTTACGCGGCTGACCTTGGCAAAAAAGTCATCCTCGTCGAGCGTGACCCGCGATTGGGCGGCGTGTGCCTCAACCGCGGCTGCATTCCCTCCAAGGCTTTGCTGTACGCAGCGCACACCGTTAGCTCAGCGCGCGAATCCGAGCACCGCGGAATTTCCTTCGGCAAACCGACCATCGACGTCTCCAAGCTTCGCGCCTGGAAGGAATCCATTCTGACCCGCTTGTCGGGCGGCATCGCGCAGCTGGCAAAAATGCGCGGCGTCCAGGTGCTGCATGGGCGCGGCTACTTTGAAGATTCGCGCTCGCTACGCGTCGAAACCGATCAAGGCCAGCAATTCATCCAATACGAAAAGGCAATTGTGGCTGTTGGCTCCAAATCCACGATGCCCAAGGCCTTTGATTTGGGCAACCCGCGCATCATGACGTCGCGTGAGGCGCTCGAGATTGAAGATATTCCTGAAAACCTGCTCGTCATTGGCGGCGGTTATATCGGCATGGAGTTGGGCACCGTTTACTCCAGCATGGGCAGCAAGGTCGTCCTGGTGGAAGCTCTCGACACCATCCTCGCAGGCGCCGACCCGGACCTGGCGCGGCCCGTCATTGCTTTCGCCAAAAAGGCCTTCAAGGAAATCCGGCTGAAAACGAAGGTCGGTAAAATGGCCACCAGCGGGAAACAGATCAAAGTCGAGTTCGACGTCGACGGTCAGAAACGGGAAGAGCTTTACGACCGGGTTTTGGTGGCAGTGGGCCGCTCGCCCAACGCCGAGGATCTCGGGCTGGACAACACCAAAGTTTCCTTCGACGAGAAAGGCTTCATTCACGTGAATGAAAAACAACAGACGACCGATCCCGCGATTTTTGCCATTGGCGACATTGCCGGTGGCGTCCTGCTGGCCCACAAGGCATCCAAAGAAGCGCGCATCGCCGTTGAAGTGATTGTAGGCGAAGACAGCGCTTTCGCAGATATTACCATCCCGGCAGTGGTGTTCACCGACCCTGAATTGGCTTGGTGCGGGTTGACCGAGTCGGAGGCAAAAGCCAAGGGCATCGCAGTCGAGGTGGCCAAATTCCCCTGGGCGGCCTCAGGCCGCGCGCTTTCGTTCGACCGGCCCGACGGCCTGACGAAACTGATCATCGACCCTGACACCGAGCGCATCCTGGGTGTCGGGATTGTCGGGACAGGAGCCGGTGAATTGATTTCCGAAGGCGTGCTGGCCGTCGAGATGGGCGCCACCGCCAAGGACCTGGCCCTCGCAGTCCATCCACACCCGACTCTTTCGGAAACATTGATGGAAGCCGCTGAAGCTTTTTACGGCCACGCCACTCACACCATGGCGCGTAAAAAGCCTGAGCAACTCGCCAGCCAGCCGTAGGACGCCGTCGCGTAGCCGCCCAGGCGACGGGGCGAAAGGCGCCAAAAACAGCGTGGGCGCCGCTTAGTGACATCGGCGGCTGGCAATTCGATCATTCAATCGACTCCTGCCCCGACAAACGGGAGCGCGCGAAACGGCGCCCCAGACTTCGGCGCACTGGAGAAACGAATCCGCAAATCGGCAACCATTCAGTTTCCCTGTGCCGTGGAGATCCGCTGTGGACAACTACGCGTCCATCCTGTGACGCATTATCGGCGCACTGAGTGCGTGCAATGCACGCTTTATGAGTTGAAATCCCTTTGGCGGCCTCTACTATTTCGAAGCTGTCGGCGCTCTTCCGCCGACACGATGGTCCGGGGCGTAGCGTAGCTTGGTAGCGCGTCTGAATGGGGTTCAGAAGGTCGTGAGTTCAAATCTCACCGCCCCGACCATTTCAATGTCCGCACTTTTTGCTGTGGTTAAATGGGCTTTAAAGACCATCAGCAGGAGTTGAACCCAGGAAAATGGCGTCGCTTCAATTGGCTCACAAAACCCTGACCGGAGACCTGCTTCATTTTAAAGTTTCGCATCGTTAGTTCATTATAGGGCAATCCGGGTGGGAGGTGGTGAAGAAAAAATTTGTTCTGAACCTGCGAGAAAAAGAGCCTGCAACCTTGTCATCAAGAATACTTGCCTCGGTGTTCCCTTGTGGCACATTTGTAGCATGACTGTGCTTTTTCGATGCCGGATTGATCCAAAGCTGCTCAAGCGGGCGGCGAAGGTAACCGAAGAGTTGGGTACCTCGTTGCCGGAAGCGGTGCGTATTTTTGTGGCGCAGGTCGCTCGCACGGGCAGCGTGCCGGTTTCCCTTTCCACTCGCTCCGGTCCGGAGGCGTTAATCAACAAAGCGGCCCGGGACCAGGTCATGAGGAGCCTTGATGACACCGAAACCTGGTGAGGTTTACCTGGTGGATTTGGGTATGGCGGGTAAGGTGCGCCCCGTGGTCATTGTCACCCGCGAAGATACCGATGCGCCCCGGGCACTTAGTGTCACAGTGCCCTTGACCACCCAAAACCGGGGAACCCAGTACGAGGTGCAGATGCCGCGCGTGCCCTGGCTGAAACAGCAATCATTCGCCAACGTCCAAGCCATGGCTGCCTACGAGCACCATGAATTCCTTGAGCGCCGCGGACGCTTTGACCAAGCGGCGTTAGAAAAGATTAAACAGGCCATCCGCTGGGCTTTAGATCTCTAAACTTCGAAGCCGTTCCGGTTCGTGGAGCCGGTCAATCTTATTGCGGTTATGTGAGGGTCGTTTTTGCCGCACTGCGCACGGTTTCTGAACTTGGAGCAAAGAGGAGCAAACGATCTTTGACTCAAAACCGAGCTTGTTTTCTCTGAATGGGGTTCAGAAGGTCGTGAGTTCAAATCTCACCGCCCCGACCATTTTTCCTCCCGGGAAATCTCTATACTTCACTATAGATACAATCCTTTATCTCGCACTTGCCGTTTTTCAATCGGGTAAATTGTTGAGGCTTGTTAGCTGTTGTGTCGGGTTGAAGTGGAGCAAAATGGAGGTTATTTTGGAGCTGAGCGGGGCAATTCATAATTGCTGTTGCCTAAAGCCGCTTCGCCTCGTCCGTCAGGGTGTTCCGACGCAAATGACCTTACGAGGGCGATTTTTCCTTTCAATGTGCTCATAAAATTAATTCCGGAATTGTTGCTTTTGTTGTTTGCTTTCACAGTCGTCCCATAAGCGAGAAAACCGAGTGAATTTCCCTTGTCTTCCAAAGGAATGCGGCACCGGGTTTCCGAACGTGATTTAGAATCTTCGCATGCGCTCACGCCGGCCTCGTTATTGCTGCCGCCGTCCGGTCGG
>DATGLT010000417.1:0-3729 GCA_035294005.1 Verrucomicrobiia bacterium | reverse complement strand
GCAGAACGATGCCGCTGGAATGATTACCCTCAACGGAGGCGCCGAGGCTCCTGAGTTCATTAGGCCGTCGCAAAAGCCTTCGCAATTCGGGCTGATGTTGAAACAATTCGAGGCGCTGACCCCTGGCGGAGGGCCGCGCCTTTCCAGCCTGCTCGAACATGCCGGCCGGTTGGTTCACCGGCGCAGCGTCATTCTGTTTGTTTCAGACCTGCTTGACCCGTCGGACGAAGTTTTGATGGGCTTCAGGCAATTGCGATTCCTAGGGCACGACGTGGTTGTGATGCAGGTGCTCGATCGCGATGAGATTGATTTTCCTTTCGCGGAAGGAAGCGTTTTTGAAGATCTCGAGACAGGCGAACGGCGCGCCGGCAGTCCCGGCACCTTGGCTCGCGCTGCGTACCTGGAGCGGTTCAAGGCTTTCATGGCCGAATATGAACGGCTTTTCCAGGAACTCGACATTCCGCATTGCGTCATAACCACGGATGCCAACCCCTCGTCCGCACTGGCGCATTTTTTGGCCCACCGCCGCCGATTGTTCTGAGCATGCCAGTTGCCTTTCTCAACCCATGGTTCTGGCTGGGGGCGGTCGCGCTCGCGGCGCCATTGTACCTGCACTTGCGGCGGCGGCGCGAGCCGAACGTGATCCGGTTCGCCGCTGTGCGCTTCTTGCGGGAGCACACCAGGAAAACGCGAAGCCCGTGGTCAGTGCGAGATGTGTTGTTGCTGGTCGTGAGGGCGCTGGCGGTGCTCCTGATCGCAGCCGCCTTCGCATGGCCTTACTGGAAGGGAACCCACACGACACAAATCGCTCAAAGCGTGGTCTATATCCTGGATAATACATTTAGCCGCCAGGCCGGTAACGGGTTTGCCTCGGATCGAGATCGACTGGCGCGCGATCTTGAACGCGCTCCGGCGGGAACGGAGTCAGCCGTGGTTGAACTGACCGCGGCTCCAAAAACTGTCGTGCCATTTTCCGCAGATAAATTGGTCGCGTCAAAAAGCCTGACCTCCCTCGAGCCATCATTCGAGCATGGTTCTTACCTTGCCGCATTTCGACACGCCAATGGGCTTCTGGCTCATGCCCGGGGACGGCGCAAGCGCATCGTGATGCTCGGGGACAATCAAGCGGGGCAATGGAACGAAAACGTCAGCACCCCGCCTTTTCTGCGCAACATCGAGGTCGAGGTGGCCAGGAATGTTTCGGGACCGCTTCCGAACATTTGGCTGACAGATCCGGTGGCGCAACGTGTGTACATTGGCGATTCCTCCAAGGTGAACATTTCGTTCAGGCTGGGACACCTTGGCCCAGCCCGATCGGCTCATGTCGTTGTCGAGGCCAACGGCCAGCCCGTGCTTGACCGCGACGTTGATCTGCAATCAGCACCCGAAATGATTTCCATTCAGGCCCAATGTGAAGCAAAGCCTTCCGAATGGCTGCGAATAGAAGCGCGTGTCACCGGCAGGCCTGACTCGCTGCCGGCGGACAACAACGTGTTTTGCTCGGTGCCACCGGTGTCGGAAGGGCAGGTGATCTTGCTGGCCCAATCCCCATACTTGCGCGTTGGCTTGAGTCGCGAGGTTATGCGCGGGCACTGGAACACACGAATCCTGGACCCGGCATCTCTGGCCGCAGAGCTACAGCGAAACCCCGGCTCAGATATTCTGTGCATTGAAAGCTCTTTTCTCCAAGGCTCGCAAGCCCGGGCACTGGTCAAACAGCATCTTGATACAGGGCGCGGTGTTTTTCTCGTTGTGAACCGGATCTCGCCAGGCATTGATGGATTCCTTCGGGAACTCGGTTTCGAGGTCGAGCGGGTTTTCGAAAGGGAATCTTCTCCTGGAAACGCCCAAATGGTAATTGCGGACCATTCGATTTTCCAAGCGTTTAACTCACCTGACTTTGGCAATTTGGGAGACCTCAGGATTCTCCCCTCCGCCATTCTGCGGTCCAAGGATGCTCAGCCTCAGCTTCTTTCGTCCAGCGGCAACGGCCTGTTTTTCGAAAGTACTCGATTCCGGGGAAAACTGCTCGTGAGCGCCTTTGGAATGGATCGGGAGCACACGTCGTGGCCGGTGCATCCGAGCTTTATCCCGTTTCTGGATCTCGTTTTGCAAGCGGCGAGACCTTCGTCGGGAATGCGGCTGAATTTTGAGCCCGGAGAATTGGCGGTGTTCGAATATCCGCAAGTGAACTCCGGGCGGGAACTCATTCTCAGCAGGGATGGCACAGAAGTGCAACGCGTGCGGATAGATCAAGCCCGCGCCCTTTTGCGTTTGCCTGGAAAGCCGGGCCTGTACGCAGCGCACCTGGACGGAAGCACAAACGAGGAACGGATCCTCAGTGTGAATGCTTCACCCATGGAATCAGAACTGACTTTCCTCGATTCGCCGCGGACCATTTTGGATGGGTGGACTGTTCATGGATCATCCAGCGCGCTTCAGCAATGGTCGAGCGCGGGTGGGGAAGCGGGGTTTTCGGCCATATTGGGGCAACGATTTTGGTGGTGGATGCTCCTCGCAGGGGTGGTGGCCCTGGTTTTTGAAACAGGGCTTGTCGATCTGAAAGGAGAAAGACTTTGAGCAAACCCCAAAAGGAAATCGACCAAACGTTCATCCGAGTAAAACGCCGATGGAAGTGGCAACGGTTGGCCGAACAAAGCGCTGTTGTTGGCATCGTCGCGAGTTTGCTCCTGGTTGGTCTTGGCGCGGCGGTGTTTCGCGGGTGGATTTCAGAACAGTCCCGCTGTTTGCTTTGCTTGGGTGTGATTTGCGGGCTTGGTGTCATTGCGGAGACCGCCGTCGTGATGAGAGTGGCCGAGCGCGTTCCAGGGCGCAGCCGCCTGGCTGCCGCGCTCGAACGAGTGGACCGGCGCTTTCAGGATCGGTTGAATACATTGCTCTTTATTGAGACCGTCCGAGCAGCCTCAGGGGAACACGTTTTTGCATCGCGAATCGCGGAACAATCGCAACGTTTGCTCAGGTCCCGGAAGGCTACCCAACCCTTTCGACTGACCCGAACGTTCGGTTGGTGTGCGGGGTTTGCGGCGGTGCTCGCGATGACCGCATTCTTGGGCGTTCACTATTCGCCATGGGACAAACTGCGCGCCGCGAGTGTCCCGCGCGGAGGAACCCGTGAGCCTGGGCCGGAATTTACAACCGCCGACGTCAAATCGCAGGATCAACCGCGGCCCTGGGGTGAAGTGCGCATCACGGAGCCCGGGGGCGACCTGCGTGTTACTAAAGTGGATGTGGTTCCTCTCTCGATCGAGGTCGCCGCCAACCAGGATTTAAAGGACGTGGCGTGGTTATCCTCCGTCAATGGCAATCCCGACCAGGCGCATGCTTTGCCGGAGCCAAAAGAGCCTAGATACGCACTTTACCAGCCCAGCATCTACATGGATGAGCTGCAGTTGTCTGACTGGGATGTGTTGACTTACTATGCGTGTGCCCGGACCAAAGAACCGGGCGCTTTCGTTTCAGAGATTTACTTCATCGAAGTTCGGCCATTCCGCGAGGACATCCTCAAGTTGCCGGGCGGCGAGGCCGGCGCACCATACCAGGCCCTTAACCAAATCTCTGGTCTCATAACGCGTCAGCAGCAGGTAATCCGCCAAACGCATCAACTTCCACAGCCGTCCGCTGCACCGGACTCAAATCGAGAGGTTAGTCTGAAAAAACTCTCCGGACAGGAAGCGGACCTCGCCAAGGCATCGCAACATCTCTATGCGG
>DATGLT010000416.1:0-22918 GCA_035294005.1 Verrucomicrobiia bacterium | reverse complement strand
TCGAGGACTATTTCGAAAAACTTTCGTTGTCGCGAAAAGATTTTCCCAGTCCGGATTGGTGGCCGCGGCTTTTGGCATCGCAAGGCAAAGCCCGCCTGGAGGAAGTAGCGTTCCTGTTCCTGAGAGCAAAACGGTCCCTGCCGACGGAGTTGGCGCCCTACGGCAATCTCGATCGGTTTGCCCAGGTCGAGCATGCGGCCAAGGAACAGGAATTGGTGAGGTGCCTTGAAGAGTGGCTCTTTCCGCCGGGGCCTGTTCATTTGGACGCTCCGCGTGCGTCCCTTCGCGTGGTTTGCAAACCGCAACCACATGAATTGCAGCCGGCGCGTTATCGTCTTGCGGTTCAGTTTCACCTGGCTCGGCCAAGGACCGGCGAAAAGGTTAAAACTTTTTCGGAAATCGTTGAATTAACCAATCGCGCGGCTCACGAACAGGAATTGTTCAAGGCCGAAGATTGGGAATTCATCCAGTGGCTCGCGCAAAGCCATGCCGGCCGCTCGGACGGAGAAGAGACAATGGTGCTGTCGGATATCGAATTGCTGCATTGGCTGGCGCGTTGGGGCCAGACCACGCGTCTCGAAACCGAGAGCCTGGAGGGAGTAAAGCACCTCGCGTTTTACGGGCAAGTAGCGGCCTTGACGCCGCACCTGGAAAATGGCAGCGCGGATTTGTGTTTTACGCATCAGCTCTCGATCCCGCAGGGCAAGTCCATCGCATTGCCGGACGTGCTCTTCTTCAATGAGCGCCCGCCGTTGGCAATGGCGAACGGCACGTTTTACCTGTTACGCAATGCGCCTCCGGCTCAACTTGTCGAGCGCTGGTCAGGTCAACCCGCTGTTCCGGTGCGCAAACTCAGCCACCGGTTGTTGACCCACCTCCGCCGGACACAGGCGACGCGCGATGTGGATTGGGAACTGCTTTGCACCACTCACCCCGCACGTCCCCAGTTTGTCTTCGAATTGCTCGATGAAACCGTCCGGCTCCGGCTCCTGGCCAGAAGCGACCGCGACCAGAGTATCTGGGTTTGGAACGGGCACGAATGGCAGTCGCAGGAACAGAAGAAACGAACATCGGATAAGCCGGAGATACTCGACGATCCCAGGCTCGAGCCCGCAACCGTGTGGCTGCGCACGCTTGATTGGTTCACTCCGGAACCCGGGCTCTGGGTCGGGGACGCCAATGAGAACTTCCTTTCGACGGTCGCCCAGGTTTGGGAAAACCGGCCCCGCGAAGCCGATTACCTCGCGAACCCGGCGTTCCAACGTCTTTTCCTTAGCCCGCGCCAGCTTCGCCCGCGCCTAGTGGTGAAGGGCAGCGGCATCGATTGGCTGTCGGTCTCAGCCGAATGGGAACAGGAGAGTTTAAAGTTGTCGCCGGCCGATCTTTTACGTTTGCAGACGGCGACCGGCCGTTTCGTAAAACTCCCGGACGCGGGTTGGGTCGAGCTCGATTCGGCGGCGGTGCAATCCGCGCATGAAGCCATGGCGGACATTGGCGTCGACGGGCTGGTTCCCGTGGCGCAGAAAATCGGGATGGAACAGGTCGCCCACCTGGACGAGGACGGTCTGAAGAGATTTACCGATTCGCCGCAGGCCAAGGCGCTGCGGGATCGGCTCCAGGATTTCAAGGGCGTGCCCGGCACAAATCTGCCCCAATGCGTTCAAGCGGAACTCAGGCCTTATCAGAAAGACGGCTTCGATTTCCTGTGTCATCTGACACATCTGAGGCTTGGCGGAATTCTCGCCGACGACATGGGGTTGGGGAAAACAATTCAAACATTGACGTGGCTGGCATGGCTGAAGGAGCGGAACAACAAGAACCCAAAACCGGGACTGGTCATTTGTCCGGCGTCGGTTCTGCATAATTGGCGCCGGGAAGCGAACCGCTTCACGCCGAACATGAAAGTGCTTGTGCTCGAGAGCGGCGCCGCCCGGCATAACCTTCGCAAACAGATCCCACAGCACGATCTCATCGTTACCAACTACGCGCTCCTGCGGCGCGACCTCGAGGAGCTGCAGAAATTCTCGTTCCGCGCGGTTATCCTCGACGAAGCGCAATTCATCAAGAACCCCGGCGCGCAGGTCACCCAATCGGTTAAGCAACTCAAATCCGAGCACCGCCTGGCCCTGACCGGCACGCCCCTCGAAAACCGGTTGCTGGATTTGTGGAGCATTGTCGATTTCGTCCAGCCCGGGTACCTGGGCAACCAGGACCAGTTCGCCGATATTTACGAGCCGAAAGGTGAGAACGCCGAATCGGCACAGCGAATCGCCAGGCGCCGTCTGTCCGCCAAACTGCGCCCGCTGCTGCTGCGGCGGCTTAAGAAGCACGTCGCGCGCGATCTACCGGACCGGATTGAGCAGCGCCGCGACTGCCAGCTGGGTGAAGAACAGCGCAAACTCTACCTGGCGGAGTTGCGTCGCAGCCGCGAGCAGGTCATGAAGACGGTTGCCGAAAAAGGACTCAACAAGAGCAAAATCCATGTCCTGGCCGCTTTGACCCGATTGCGCCAAATCTGCTGCCACCCCCGGCTCGTCGGCAACGACGCCATTTCAGGCAAAACGGAGACGCTGTTCGAACTGCTGGATTCCTTGATTGCTGAGGGCCAGAAGGTGCTTGTTTTCAGTCAATTTGTGCAAATGCTCGAATTGCTGGAGCAGGAGTGCCGTGCGCACCAGATTCCAACGCATATCCTCACCGGTCAAACCAAGGACCGTCAGCAGGTAGTCACCACGTTCCAAAATGATCCGAACGCGTCGGTATTCCTGCTAAGCCTGCGCGCAGCCGGTACTGGCCTGAACCTGACCACCGCCAGCTACGTCGTCCTGTACGATCCCTGGTGGAACCCGGCCGTCGAAGCCCAGGCCATTGATCGCTCGCACCGAATCGGCCAGACCCAAACCGTGAATGCCTACCGGCTCATCTCACCGGGGACTGTGGAAGAGAAAATCTGGGAACTCCAGCAAAGCAAAGCCCAAACCATCGCCGATGTGCTGGGTGAAGAAGGGTTCGCCCGCAGCCTGTCGAAAGCCGATTTGGAATACCTCTTTTCAGAGGATTAATCAGAATCGAGTTGAGGCGCGTTCTGCCGCCTGTTTGGCGATTGCAGGTTAATCATTGGCAAGCGCCGCCGGATCCCCTGGATTTTATTCGTAACGCAGCGACTCGATTGGGTCGAGGTTGGCTGCCTTGTAGGCGGGATACGTTCCAAAAACGATCCCAACGATAGAACAAATCACCAGGCCGATGACGGTCCAGTCCAGCGGGATGACCGGGGTGAGCTTGAGAAAGTACGCCGTGGAGTTGCCGCCCAGGATCCCGGCGACCACCCCCAGAACCCCGCCCACTTCGCACAGGACAACCGCTTCCATAATGAATTGGGTCATGATATTCCGCTTTTTCGCACCGATGGCGCGGCGGATCCCAATCTCGCGAGTCCGCTCGGTCACCGAAACCAGCATGATGTTCATTATCCCAATGCCGGCGGCCAGTAGGGAGATGGAACTGACAGCGCTGACTCCCACTCGCACCGCCATCGTGAACGAGTTAAACTGGCCAATGATGGAATCGTTCGAAAAAAGCTCGAAATCATCTTCGTTGCCGGGCGGAACCTTGCGGACGACACGCAGAATTCCGCGCACTTGTTCGACAGCGTCATCGTAACTGGCTTGGTCGCGGGCCTGGACCAGGATGCTCAGGCTGCGGCGCCAACGCCCAAACCGGTTCATGCCGGTGGTGATCGGCACGATGGCGAAATTATCCTGGTCGCCGTTGAGTTGGCCGCCTTTCGCCTCGAGCACGCCAATGACCAGATAGTTGATGCCGTTGATCTTGAGCCTCTCGCCAATCGGCGACCCGCGCGGGAAGACCGTGCGAGCCAGGCCGTTTCCCAAAACGCAAACGTCACGGGCCCCGTCTACGTCCATATCCAGCAGCAATCGGCCTTCCTGCAATATCCAGTTGCGCGCCGAAAAACTGCCCGGGGTTTCTCCAAACAACTGCACATTCGGGGCTGTCTTCTTGTAGCGGGATTCAATCTCACCGCCCCAGAAGGTGGTCTCGATTCCCACGCTTCGCGCCAGCGTTGCCTTTTGTTCAACCTGCAACCCTTGCGCCATGGTTATGTTTTTCCTTCGCCAGAATTTCTCGAAACCTTCCGGGCCGCCAAAGTAGACCGCAGGCCACTTTTGGATCATGAACGTCTGGCCTCCCAGTTGGCTCATTTGCTTTTCGACATCGCTCTGCATGACGCGCATAGCGGTCATGACGACGATGATTGAGAACACCCCGACCAACACGCCCAGCAGCGTCAGGGCTGAACGCAGTTTGTGCGCCGCCAGGGCGTTCATCGCCATGTGAAAGCTCTCGCGCAGTTCCGCAAGCAGGATGGCGCCACTTTTACCCATCAGTCTCCTGTTCGCAGGGCTTCCACCGGGTTCATGCGGGCGGCCCGCCACGCGGGGAAAAACCCGGAAAGCACTCCCGTCAGCAGCGATACTCCGATGGCGGTCGCAACGATTCCCAGCGAAAGCGTCGCGGGAAAAACCCGCTGGATGCCCAGGGTAGCCGGCCACGCAATCGCGAGTCCGATCAAACCGCCCAACAGACAGATGCTCGCGGCTTCGATCAGGAACTGCACCAGGATTGTTCTTTTCCTGGCGCCAATCGCTTTGCGGATCCCGATTTCGCGCGTCCGCTCGGCAACCGATACGAACATGATATTCATGATCCCAATGCCCCCGACGAACAGCGATAGCCCTGTCACGAAAATGCCCACTGCGGCAATCGTTCCGCCGAGGCGATGGAACATTTTCACAAATTGGTCCTGCTGGTTAATCGCGAAATCGTCCGGCGCGTTCGGCTCCAATCTTCGAACCTTGCGCATCGCCGAACGCAATTCCTCCCTGGCTTCGTCCAATTGCGCCAGTTCCTTTACTTTAACCTGAATTTGGTAGTCGGGATTGCGCCAGAACGATGAAGTGAACTGTTGAAGCGGGATAATAACCTGGTTATCCAGGCTGAACAGACCCAGAAAGGTGCCCTGCTTTTCAAGGACTCCAATCACTTCGAAAGACGCGTCGCCGATCCGAATGCGGTTTCCAATGGCCGAGGCTCTTTGAAAGAGGTTGGCGGCCAGCTCCGATCCGACAACACAAACCGGCCGACCACCGGATGATTCGCCCGCCGACATAAACCTGCCGTCCGACAAACCAACGCTGCTGGTGATCGCGTAAATATCCGTCGTGCCGATCACATGCACGCTGCTGGACACGCGCTTCTTGTACCGAACCGTCTCTTCCGAATCGGCAACGGGCGCGATAGCCTTCGCCATGGTCACCAACTCGTTCAGGCCATTTGCCTGAGTCAATGTGATCGGGCGCCGTTTCTGCATCTTCATCCATTCTTCATGGGAACCGGCAAACCAGTCAGAACGTTCAACATAGAAAACATCGGCGCCGATCGTGGAAATATTTTTGAGAAAGGCCCGGTCCAATCCGGTGATTGCCGCGCCCATGAGGGTGACGGTGACAATGCCGATGACAATTCCCAGGGTTGTGAGGACTGAGCGCATCTTGTTGGCCCGGATGGCGGCCCACGAAATGCCGAGGCCCTCTTTCAACTCGGTGAACAGGTTCATTGGTTCCGGAGCGAGTATTCGGCGAATCCGGGTCAACCCGCGGCTTCGGCCAGTTCCGCGTTTACCGAGACCCTGCGGCCTTCGCTTTTCTCATCGCTGGCAATCAGGCCGTCGCGAATGCGCAGAATTCGGCGGGCATGCCGCGCCACATCTTCCTCGTGAGTGACCACAATCAGGGTGTTCCCTTTGCGAGCCAGCTCCTCGAACAAGGCCAGGATCTCGTTGCCGGTTTTGGTATCGAGATTGCCGGTGGGTTCGTCCGCCAGGAGGATCGAAGGTTTATTCACAAGCGCGCGCGCCACCGCCACACGCTGCCTCTGGCCGCCGGAAAGCTCGTTGGGTTTGTGGTGAATCCGATCGCCTAACCCGACATTCCGAAGCGCATCCAGCGCCACCTGCCGCCGCTCTTCACTGGGCATTCCGGCATAAATCAGCGGCAACTCGACGTTGCGCAGCGCGTCCGAACGCGGCAGCAGGTTGAAGGTCTGGAAAATAAACCCAATCTCCTTGTTCCGAATGTCCGCCAGCTGATTGTCGTCCATTTCGCTGACCTGGACGCCATTCAGCTCGTACTTCCCGGCCGTTGGGGTATCCAGGCAGCCAATCAGGTTCATCAATGTCGATTTTCCCGAGCCGGATGGGCCCATGATGGCCACGTATTCGCCGCGTTCGATTTCCAACGAAACTTCACGCAACGCGTAGATCGTTTCCGATCCCATCTGGTAACGGCGCGAGATTTTGGACAGCCGGATGACGGGCATAGCTCAGTCTTTTTTCTCGCTCCCCTGGGCTTCTTTATCTTTTTCGGACGGCGGAGGCCCTTTTTTAACTTTCTTCCCGTCCTCCAGGTCGCGGCTGATTGCCCGATATCCGCCCGAGACGACTTCCTGGCCTTCCTTGAGCCCATCCGTGATTTCCCAGTAGTTGTCGTCGCTGATACCGATCTTGACCGGCACCATCTTGGCGTGATCGCCTTCCAGGAGGAATACGACTTCGATTGGTTTGGCCGGTCCCTTGTTCTTTTTGTCCGATTTGGTTTCTGCCACGACGTTGCTCGAGCAACAACTCGTGTCGGCTTCGGCGGTCATGTTGGTGCTGGTGGAATTGGTTCCCGAGGCGCTGGAGGCCGCCGTTTTGATGCCGTTCTTTTTTTCCTTTTCCTTCGGCATGCGCGTGGTCACGCTCGCAATCGGAACAGTCAGGACGTTGGTTCGAAACCGTGTGGAAATCTCAGCTGTCACCGACATGCCGGGCCTGAACTGCTCTTTGTCCTGCACCCGGATCCGGACCTGGAATTTCGTGGCTTCCTGGTTGCTGGAAGACGAGCCGCCGGTCAATGAACTGGAATCGTTTGAGGAATTGGCCACTTCGGTCACCGTCCCGTTAAACTTCCGATCTCTGAAAGCATCCACCTCGAGTTGGGCGGTTTGGCCGGGGGCAATGAGCACGACATCGTTTTCGCCAAGGTCCACACGGGCTTCCATCTCATTGAGATCGGCGATGGTCATGATCTCGGTGCCGACGTTTTGAACCGTTCCCAGCACGCGTTCACCGAGCCGGGAGTTGAGTTTGCTGATGGTTCCTGTCATCGGAGAGACGATGGTGGTTTTGTCCAAAGAATCCTGGGAACTGGCCACCGTGGCCTTGGCGCTTTCGACCTGGTGCAAAGCGCTCTCCACTTGGGCTTTGGCGACGTCGAAGGATGATTTGAACCCGATGAAATCCGCCTCCGAGATCAGTTTGTGGTCAAACAAGTCCTTATTTCGCCTGAAATCGGCCTCAGCTCGCTCCAGGTTGGCTTCGGCTTGGGCTTTACCTGCCACCGCCGATTCGTACCCGGCTTCGCACTGGTGCAATTGCGCGACATAGAAGTCGGGTTTGATTTTCACCAGCAACTGCCCCTTTTTAACAAATTGGCCTTCTTTTACCGGGAGATCGATGATTTCGCCGCTCACTTCAGGGCTGATTTTCACCTGCAACACCGGCTGGATTTTGCCGTTGGCCACGACTTTCTCGGTGATATCGCGGCGCGTGACCTTCTCGGTTTGGATAGTAACAACGGCTTCTCGTTTTCGAAACGCCGCTACCCCGCCCAGGCCTGCCAAAACGAGACCAATCAGCGAAAAGACGATAATTCTCCTGCGCTTTGTTGATTTTGCCATTTTAGATACGTATTAAGACACGCCTCGTCGGCTTTTGTTTCATTATTCACCCCGATTCGGGCTCACATCCCCAGTTGGCCCAGGCCCGAAACCACAAAAAAGCATTGTTCCAACACCCAAAATGTCGCCACCAGCCATGCCGCGCGCAGGAAAGGGGCATTCGTCAACCTGGCGAGCCCGACTGCTCTGACTCCCACCAGCCAGATTGCGAACACGTTGCCAGTGATCGCGAACGCATTCCCCTTGCGCGTGGCCTCGAAACTCTTCGTTACCAATGTCACGCCGGCAGCCGCGTCGATCTTTTTCAAACTGACCATCAGGAGCAGTCCCACGATGCCTCCCAAAACGTTGATCATCATCGAGAGACCCGCTATTTCCAGCGCCTTGCCGAACCCCACCTGCACTCGCAACAGTCTCCTGGCCATAATCCAGAGCACTAGTCCCCACCAGAGCACGCTCCAAAAGCTGCCCAGAACAGCCCCAGCCGCTCCGAAGCTCTTCAGGACAGCCGGCCCCATGTAGTGCTCAGCTGTTTGTTTTTCCTTCGCTGTAAGGAGTCCGTCTTTCACTCGTTTTTCAATGAGTTGCTCTTGCCGGGCCTTAAGCTGATTCAGGATCGCTGGATCGGACAAGATTACCCAAACCGACCCAAGGCCCACTAGAGCGCCGAGAATGGCCGGAACAACCCAGTTCGCGGCCACAAAAGGAGAATTCCGGACCTCGGAAAACACCATGCCGGGAACAGCAAAGACGTTGAGCATGCGCGCCAGGAGCGACATGCGGGGCCGGTCTTCCGCGGCCGGCGTCGGCAACGGTGGGGGACTCAAATCTGTCATATCACGCTTTGGCCGGCTCGATTTCCTCAAAACGGCCTTTGTCGGCGTTTTTTCGCGTGCGCACCGGGTCAAACACTTTGCCGTGCATTGAAATGTAAACACCGGGCGGCAGGCTTTGCACTGCCCCGATTGCGGCGCCAATGTTAAAAAAGGCGTCGCTGCCCCAAAAACGGGCCGGTTGCATGGAACCGGTAAGGACAATGGTCTTGTCGGGAATGCCAAGCAGCGCCCGCGCCGTGTCGACCATGGTGTCGGTGCCATGCGTAATGACGATTAGCCGCGAGGGCTCCCTCTCCACGCGCCCTCGGATCAGTTGGCGATCCTCCTCGTTCATGTCCAGACTGTCTTTGCGCAATATCGATTCGATTTCATACTCGAAGGCGACATTGGCGCTCCGAATGGCTTCTTGCACTTGCGGCGGACCCACTTCGTACTTGCTCTTAGCGTCGAAATAAACCTTGTCGATGGTGCCGCCCGTCGTGAAAAATTTGATCCTCATCGGTGATCCACAGCGTCTTGCATGAACCGTCCTGGCGGCGTGGTGCTGCGCTGGTTGGCTGTCCGGCATGGATTCGAACCATGACAAAGAGCTCCAAAGACTCTTGTGCTACCATTACACCACCGGACAAACCGCTGTCACACTAGCTTTATGCTCGCCCCCAGGCAAAGGAAAAGTGGTTTCGAAAAGCTACCCCCAAGCCGTTGTAACTGAGAAACCACGCGTTCCGCGCGCGCTTCAAATGAAGAGGGCGTTTCCGCGCGTCTCCGCCCACCTGCGATGCAACGCAAGTCGTAAACCGGTGTTCAGGGATTATGGCTCAGTTGTGCTGCGATTTCCTTTTGAGACCGTGAAGAGCAGTTCCGCTGCAATCGGCGTCTGCAAGCATCTGTGGCGGGCCCTTTTCAGGATTGCCACTTTTTCGTACCTGGTTTGGCTTTGCTTCAGTTTGCTATTTGAAAGCCGGTCAGAAGTTTTCCATTCTATATTTGATGAAACAATGGTTCTTGTTGGCGATTTGGGTGGGACTTGGCTTTGCCGCGGGGTGCAGCCAAAGCGGGAACGGCACTCCGTCGGCCGCGACCCCCGCTCCTCCAGCCGCAGTGCAGCCGGGAGAACCGACGCAGGCCCAGCCGAAGCTCCAGACGATGAAGATATACATCCAGTCGCAGGAGATGGTTGCCGAACTCGCCCTTACCCAGGAGCAGCAGATCACCGGCATGATGTATCGCACTGCGATGGGTGAAAACGACGGGATGCTTTTCCCGCTGCCTTACACGCAGCGCGCGGCTTTCTGGATGAAGCATTGCCCACTTCCGCTCTCAGCTGCCTACATCGATCCGGAGGGTGTCATCCAGGAGATCCACGATTTGCAGCCTTACAATACCAATTCCGTAGTGGCCGCTTCCGACAATATCCGGTTTGTCCTGGAAACGCCTCAGGGCTGGTTCCAAAAACATCATATCGGGCCTGGCGTCGCCATCACAACCGAACGCGGGCCGCTAATGAAGACCTTCTTTTCATCGCGATAATCCTTCGGCTCAGGCCGATCGCCGGGCGGCCTCAACGGCAACTCGGGCCGGCGCAGGTTCGTTTCAGACGAGCCGGAGAAAACTCACTAAACAAGCTCCAAAGCCGCTGGGTACCTCGGCCGGTGCCCCGATCCGGAGGGCCGGCGGGCGAGGCGCTTTACTTTGCTCAACCCGGGCTCATACTTCCGCCGGTAGAGCGTATGCGAATCGTAACCCTTGCCCTCCTTAGTGTTGTAAGCTGTGCGGCCGCAGATCCACAATGGAAACACCTTTCCAGCGCTGCCGGCGACCTTCCCGTGCCCGGGCCCTCCCCCGAGCAGACCGGCGCGGTCGTCGCCGATTTCGATAAAGACGGCACAAACGACTTCGTGTTGAGTTTTCGAAAAGTCGCGCCTGCCCTGGTTTGGTATCGCCGGGCAGGGCAGGGCTGGGATCGATATGTCATTGATCCAAGTTTTCTCACCGTCGAAGCGGGAGGGGCCGTGCTGGATATCGATGGCGATGGCGATCTCGATGTTGTTTTCGGAGGCGACTGGCAAAGCGACGAGGTCTGGTGGTGGGAAAATCCGTTTCCAAAATTCGACCACCATACGCCTTGGAAACGTCATTTGATCAAAAAGGGCGGCGCCACCCAGCACCACGACCAGGTCTTCGGCGATTTCCTTGGAACCGGCAAACCGCAGCTGGCTTTCTGGAACCAGGGCGCAAAGAAGATTTTTCTCGCAGAAATCCCCGCAGACCCACGGACCTCGGACGCATGGCCGATGACGCAGATTTTCTCGGGTGAAGCCGGAGAGGCGGGTAAAACGGATTTTAAATACCCGGAAGGCATGGCCGCTTTTGATGTTGATGGCGACGGCAAGGTTGATTTGCTGGCTGGCAACTTGTGGTTCAAGCACCGCGGCGGCACCCGCTTTGATCCCATTCAGATCGGGTCCATCGGGGGCCGCGTTGCGGCGGGAAGGTTCAAGCCCGGCAAATACCCGCAGGTGGTGATTGCCCCCGGGGACGGCGTCGGGCCGTTGAGGTGGTACGAGTGCACGGGCAATCCAGAGCTAACCAAAGACTGGATCGGCCACGACCTTTTAACGCGCAACATGGTTCACGGACACAGCCTGCAAGTGGCGGACATTGATGGCGATGGCAACCTCGACATCTTTGCCGCGGAAATGGCCAAATGGACTGAAAAGCGCACTACGCCGGACAATCCAACCGCGACGGCCTGGATATTATATGGCGACGGAGCAGGTCGCTTCCGCGAGACGGTTTTCGCCACAGGCATCGGATTTCACGAGGCCCGCGTCGCTGACCTGAACGGCGACGGCCATTTGGACATTCTGGACAAGCCCTACAATTGGGAGGCCCCCCGCGTCGATGTTTGGCTTCAAATCCCCGGTCCTCGCTAAATTGCTCCTCCTCTTCGCGAGCTTTGACAAATATCGTGAGAGGAAGTACCTGTAAGGACGGCTAACTTGTAAAATCAGATGCACCTTGATCGGCCGCGCTCTGCCGCACGCGATTTTCGTTCTTCGCGTGTCTCGCCCGGTTTTACGCTGATTGAGTTGCTGGTTGTGATTTCCATCATCGTCATTCTCGCCGGCTTGCTCCTCCCCGCATTGAGCGGAGCCAAAACCAAAGCGCGGACGATTTCCTGCCTGAACAATGAGCGGCAACTGGCATTGGCTTGCCAGATCTACGCGGACGAATCGATTGACCGGTTCCCGTACAATCTGGGCGCCGCGGAAATCAGGCAGACCGTTGCGCAAAAATCATTTCTCGACTGGACCAGCACCGTCATGGATTGGGAGATTCAAAATCCGGACAACCCCAACACCTCGGACAACACCAACACCGTGTTGCTGACCCGCGGCGGGATTGGTCCTTACACAAGTCGTTCAGCGGCAATTTACCGTTGCCCAAGTGACGACGTTTTGAGCGACCTACAGCGGCAGGCGGGATGGCAGCGCCGGGTCCGAAGCATTTCGATGAACGCGATGGTGGGGGACGCCGGCGTATTCAGCTTGAACGGCGCCAATACCAACAACCCCGAGTATAGGCAATTTTTCAAGGTGACACAGGTGCCAAAGCCGTCCCGGATTTTTGTCTTTATAGAAGAGCACCCTGACAGTATCAACGACGGATATTTCTTGAATCAACCGGACCGGCTTGGCTGGTTTGATTTGCCCGCCTCCTATCATAACGGTGCGGCCAACCTTAGTTTTACCGACGGCCATTCGGAAACCCATCGATGGCTCCTTGCCAGCACCAAGCGGCCCGCCCGGCCCGGCGGGGCCAACCCGCTGCCTTACGCCCTGGATCCAAATGAACGCGCGGATTTCCAGTGGCTTATGGAACGGACGACGGTCGACTCATATTCCGCTCCAAATAATCCATCCCCGACGGTGAACCCGGGTTGGTAAGCCGCCAACCGTTACAGAACCGGCGCCGTCCACGTCATTCCGTGCGCTTCCGCAACGGCTTTGTGCGTGAGTTTGCCTCCCATGACATTGATGCCGCCGAGGATGGCCGGCTGTCGTTCGCACGCCTCGGTCAATCCGTTATCGGCGAGCAGTTCGATGTAGCGGTACGTCACGTTGGTCAACGCTTGCGTCGCGGTTCGGGCGAATGCTCCAGGCATGTTCGCCACACAATAGTGCGTCACTCCTTCCTCGACATAGACCGGGTCGTGGTGTGTGGTGGGACGCGAAGTTTCAGCGCAGCCGCCCTGGTCGATGGCGATGTCGACCAGAACACTGCCGGGCCGCATGCGGCGTAACATCTCGCGACTGATTAGCTTGGGGGCTCGCGCTCCGGGAACCAGCACCGCGCCCACAAGCAGGTCAACCGAAGGAAGCAACTCCAGCAAGTGGGCTTCGTTCGAGTAAAGCGTGTGAGCTGTGTGCAACGTGATGTCCAGAAACCGCATTCGTTCGAGGTCCACTTCGAGGATGGTGACGTCAGCCCCCAAGCCCTGGGCCATGCGCGCCGCGTTGATTCCTGAAGTGCCGCCGCCCAGCACCACGACTTTGCCCGGCAACACCCCGGGCACGCCTCCCAGCAGGACCCCGCTGCCGCCGTTGTGTTTGGCAAGGAAATAGCCTCCGACAAGGATCGACATGCGCCCGGCGATTTCGCTCATCGGCTCCAGCAAAGGCAAGCGCCGGTTTACCTCGATGGTTTCATACGCCAACCCGGTCACCCCGGATTTTATCAGGGCATCGGTCAAGCCGCGATCCGCGGCCAGGTGCAAGTAAGTGAAGAGAATTTGGCCCGGTCTCAGCAATGGGAACTCGGCCGGCAAAGGTTCTTTGACTTTGACGACCAGTTCGGCCTTTTCGAAAATCGCTCGGTGATCTTCGACGAGGGTTGCTCCTGCGCGGGTATATTCGGCGTCCGGGTAACCCGACCCAGCGCCAGCGTTGCGCTCGACCAGCACCTGGTGCCCGCGTTTAACCAGTTGATACGCGGCGGAAGGCAGCAACGCCACACGGTATTCCTGCTGTTTGATTTCTTTGGGAACGCCAATGATCATGGGAACAAATGGTGAACGAGGTTCAAGTTGAAATGGCTTTTAACTCCGGCTGCTGGAGCTGGGCTTGCGCCCGGTGCACAAGGGCCAGCATTGTCACTGCTGCCGCCGCGTTGCGTTCCGCCTCCTGGATCCGTTGATATTCGCCATAGACTTCGGCGCGCGTGGGCTCCTCCCGAGTTGCCAGTTCCTGTCCCTGGGCGGCGCGCATTGCCAGCAGAATATCGTGGCAGGTGATCGTTTCCATGGGGCGCGCGGGCAAGTACGCCGTCTCGGGCAGGGACGCTTCGACGACCAGCCGCGCGGCGGCCAGGGTTTGCATGACCTGCCGCACGCACCGGCTCGGGACGGAGAGTGCTTCGGACATTTCCATCACCGTGGAAGGCGGTTCGCCGAGGAGAAAGCGCTGGCCCACCAGAGTCATGAGGCGCAACGCGATGAATTCGCGGCCGCGCTGGTTGATATTTTCAACCTGCCGTTCCTCGGCATAAGTGGCGCGGTTTTGGAACGCGTAAGCCACCTGTGCCCCGAACAGGAGAATCAGCCAGGAAAAGTACAAACCAATCATGAAAACCGGGACCAGTCCGAGGCTGCCGTAGATTTTGCTGTTGGAAACCACGCGCGAGACATACAGCACGTTGACCACGTTGTTGAGGTGAAAGAGGCCGCCGGCAATTAAGCCTCCCACCAGGGCCGCGTTCCAGCTGACCTTGGCGTTGGGCATCAGCATGTAAAACGCCCCGAACGTCAGGCACAACACCAACACAGGCAGGAATTGAAAACCGAAATGGAACAGGAAGCTGCCCACCAGCGGCAGTGTGGTTACCCAGCGCCGCGTGCTCTCCAGGTGCGGGCCAGTGGCCAGACCGATCGCCACGGCCAATAAGAGCGGCACCAGGCTCAGCACTCCCCAATACAACACGATCCGCATGAACCAAGTGCGGCCCCGGGTGACTCCCCAGATGTCGTTGAACGTTCCTTCGATGCGAGTAAGCATCGAAATCGCCGCGAAAATAAGCAGCACGCTCCCGGTGACGCCCAGCGCCCCGCTGCGGGTGTTCTGTATAAACTCGTTAATCTTTTTGGCGATAGCCTTCCGCGTTGCAACGTCCGATAAGGAAAACCCCGGCTGGTTGGTGGAAACCGAAGGCGAATTGGTGGACTGGATGGAGACCACGGCGGCCTCGTTTGTGGTTTCTTCCGCCGGAGCCGATTCTTTTAAGGAGCCACGGGCTACGACTGTGCCGTTCTCATTGGTGCTGATTGTGGCTGCCGGAGCCACGCTGGCGACCAGTTTAATGATGAGTTCGTCGATCCGGTTTTCGCCTTCCTGTTTGAGAAAACTGCTGGTGATTCCCACCACTACCGCCAGCACCGGAATGAGTGCCAGCAGGGTGGCATAGGCCAGCGCCGAAGCCCGCACCGGACAACGATTGCGCACGAAACTGCGCCACACCAGGAGCCAAAAATGAATGAACCGCGCCCATCGGCTCGACTGCTTACCCGAGGTCAGCGCATCGTCGTTTAAGAACGCATGGGCACTCGCGCGAAGCTTTTGCAAGCTGGAAAGCTTTTTGGCCATTCCGGTTGCAGCACGCTAACAGAGCATCAGGGCAAGTCAATGGAGCCTGGTCCCATCCGTCCGCTCCCAGCTGCTGGAATGGGATCGTCTTTCTTGAAACGCATTCTGACTGGCTACAAACGAGCCGATGCTCTGTAATAGCGGACAGCCGCGCCAACCGCGAGAATCAGAAAAGAAAGGCAAACCTATGAACCCGCTCGAACAAGACGAATTATTCGAAAACCTCCAGGGATTTCTCAAAACGAAGGGCATTGAGCTCAAGGACGGCAGCTACGTGCAGACTGTCAGGAAGAGTTGCGGCCTGCTTTCCGACGCCATCAACGTCGGTCAATCTGGGCTGAACAAAGCGAGGGCGAAAATCGACCGGAAGTTGGATCAACTGCGGCAGGTCATACACGAGAAGACGGCGCCGCCTTCAACGCCGCCACGACCGTCGAAGTCCGCATCGAGGGAAGACTCACCCGAGAAGAAGCGCCGCGAAGGAAGATCTGCTGCGCGAAAAAGCAAGTCTCGTAAGCGCGCGTAGGGTTGGATGCGCGGCACGTCGCGCCAACAGTTTGCTCCTCCGTTACTTGGTGTAGCTCCAGTGGCTGACTTTCCCGTCCTTGTCGAACTGGATGATCCGGATCTTGGGGCGGTACCCAAAGTTGAACGGAATGAACGCCTCGCCCATGTTGAGGCGATAGACCCATGTTTCACCCTCGCTTGAGGTTTGAATGCTGTCAGTCTTTCCGTACAACGCGATAACCTGGTCCTTGGTCATCCCGACCTCGGGGTCTTTTTCCTTTTGCTGGGTTTGAGCCGCCTTTTGTTCCTGAGGTTTGTCGCTGGCGCATCCGCAGACCAACAAACCGCAACCAAGAACTGCGATGAGTGCTCTTTTCATTTTTGGATTGCCGATTATAAGGCTAAAGCGCCTTGCTTTGTAGGCGCAAGGAATCGCCCCACAGTTTCAGCGTTTCGCGTGATTTGGCAAGCCTTGGAAGTGCGAGATTGCGGCCCGGGGCCGCCCTGTGCCATACTCAGGCTCATCCCGTGCCGGGTTCGCCCGGCCCGGACCCATTTTCAACGCGTCCGTAGCTCAATTGGATAGAGCTTCTGACTTCGGATCAGAAGGTTGTAGGTTCGATCCCTACCGGACGCACCATTTATAATCAACAGGTTATAGAATATTCATTTCTAATCAAAAAACCCGCCTTGGACACTTCTTATTTCAGAAACTTACTCGTTGAAAAGGCAATCAGACATTAGCTCTGCCACTGATCCTCCCTCCTGAGCGTTTTGGGCTCCCTCCAGTAATCCAAGTCCAAAAGCCATTGGTCAGTTTCAGGAGAGCGTTTCAACCCGGTTTCCTGAATGAATTTCTCGAATTTGGCTTTGTCCCATCCATTAAATTTTCCAGTTTCCGCGCCCTCGAACAACGATTCCTTTCCAGGATTTGAGCCACGAAGGCCGGACACCACCCGCTTCACGTGGTCGTCCGTTACACGCTCATAAAGTGTGTGGGACACGCCTGGGCAACGTCAGCCTCCGACGCACCCAAAGTGCGAGGAAAGCAATTGAGCACTCGTCCGAGTCCTGTGTCTTCGGAGAACCATACTTCTCTTAATTCGCTTAACTCTCCACCAAGGGAGTAGGAGGAGGTCATTTGAACCTAGACGAGATCATCGTGCAGGCGACGCGAGCCGGCCTCAAATTCATCATAAAACGGCCAATTGACCATTCAAGGCACGGGAACGCGTCCCATCGCGTTATTGGAGGCAATACGGTCAACAAAACCCAAATCGTTTCACTGCTCCATGCCCAACCACGGTTTCTTAAGCGAAGGAAGCCAGCAAAGCGAGGAAAGCCTCGAAGGAGGTATCCCTTGCACTGATTGCCTTTGCCAGAGGTGTTTCCGGACCTGAGTACCCAAAATCAACGGCTGCTGATCGGAACGGGGCTGAACCAGGGGCCGGCAATCGGTTGGCGTCTTACTCGGGCGAACTATTGGTTGAAGTTTCCGAGCTCAACTTGGATGGAGCAGGATGCAGCATCTGCCAATGACCTCCCCCGCTGGCAAGCCGGCACCCATCCCGCCCGCTCGGGATGGGTCAGCTCCCGAAGTAGCAGGATCCAAAAGGAGTGCCAGTCTCCTCACCCCCGGGCTCGACCACAAAGCTGTGCGCAAACATGCCGGGCAACCTGAGTGGGGCTGTCGGGATGCGAAGCCGGTCGCTGAATCGGAAACCTGGATGAGTTCGGCGAAGCGTTGTGACACAGACAGTGACAAGAACCCCGTTACCATAGCGATTCCATTAGAAGTCCTGAAATCGACTCGGAAGACACCAATGTCGTTCTGATATTATATCAAAAGCGACCTGGATGGGCTTCGCCCAGGCAACGGTACCGCGAACAGCCCGTCCACTTACCGTGCAGTAGTTCAGATGGACGAACGCAGCATGGAGGCGGGGGCGGGGGGAGTCTAATCTGACCGGGGCTTCATAAGTGAGCGTCCTGGCTCTTGATTATTTTATAAAATGGTCTTATTTCGAAACCGGGACAGCGAAACAGACTCAGGTCCTGATCGCTATCTATCAGACTGGAAATTAGAAAACAGCTTAACGAAAGCGGAAGCTCGGCTGATGGATCATCCAGCACTTGGGCGACCCACCCGTTGCATCAAGTCTGTTACCAGAGATGGCGTGACAGACTAAGACGGGGAAGTGCCTTTAGCGTCTCACGCCGGTTGGACCGGGGATGACCGCTGCAATGGCCGGCCCTTGGTGAGCGTCATAACGCATCGATCCGGCGAGGAGGAGAACTGCGTCCCCATTGTGACCATGTGTACTCCTGCCCCTTAGAACTTCACCCCTGCGCCCAGGATCAGGCGGTAATCGCTGTGCTGGGGCACCAATCCGCTGGACTCGGTTTTGGGATCCTGGACGTAGTCCCAGACGAGGGAGACGGTGAGGTCGAGGTGTCGCTTGATTTCAAACTCCAGGGTGGACACAGCATGGTGGGTGTACAATCCCGCTTCCTGGCTGGTCAGAGTGGCGCCAAAGGTCTGGATGAATTTGAGCTTGGGAGTAATGTCTGCCTTAAAGCTCGATTGCAACACTCCCGCCGGGGTTGAAGTGCTGTCCGCCTGCCCTGCCTCCACGGTTTCATACTTGGTAAACTGATAGCTGGGACCACCAGTAAGCTGCCATTCAAGTCCGGGACGATCAAAGATGTAGTAACCAACGCCCAAGCCTGCGGTAACGCGCCGTGAGGTGTTAGCCAGCTGGTCTCGATACCACTCAAGCTGAACCGGTCGTAAAAACCAATCATGGTTCAGTCGTATGTCATAAATCGCGTTGACGCGATGATTGTTGGCGTTCTGGGTACCGTTGACTTCGCTGAAATTTCCGAGGTAGTTAAGCTGGATTACTGTGGCGGGCGTGCGCCGTGCCAGTTCAGCACTGGCGGTTTCAGTGGCCTGCCGGGTGTTCCCGGATTGCAAGGTCAGCCCGATGTTGGCCTTGAGAGACCAGAAATTAATCTCCCGCTTGCCGCCGGGAGTAATGCCGGTGAGTTGGTCCCGCCCAAGCGTAGTCTCCTCTGATCCGAGGACTCTCACCACGTCATTACTGACCACCACGGTGCCGTAAATGGGGTCGCGACCGTCAAATTTGACGAAAAATGGTCTCGACGGATAAACCTGTAGGACATTCTTTAAATCCAGAGACAGGTCTTTCAATTCATCGCTCTCAAACTCGATCTTTCGTTCCTGAATGTAATCGAGGTGGCCTTTGAGCCATTCACCGGATTTGAGCTGGATCCAGTCGAATCCATCCCGGCCGATTCCCGGCGGCTGCCACCCCAAACTGGTATTGACCGAAGCGTCCGGAACTGATTCCGGAGTTGATGGGTGTGGGCTCGCGATTTGTTGTGGCGCAGTGGGTGTTCGCTCCACTTCGCGAACTCGAAGCCGCGGGACCGTTATCCTCCCGCCAATTTCGGACTCGAACACCAAAGTGTTCGCGTTCTCTTCGAGGATTTTGCCGACAAAGCGTTCTCCATTCGTGCCAATGATTACATCGGCCAGCGTCATCCAGGCGAAAGCCGGGAGAGTGAGCGAGAAGGCCAAAGCGCAGCGTTTTAGCAAAGCGTGTCGTCGATACAGTTTCATTGCCGATGGCGATCCAAGTTTAGAACTGGTGACCCAACTCCATATAGAACAAGCTTCCTTCCCTCGATATCCCGTAATCAAAACTCACGATCGTGGCGATGTTCCAGGCCAGCCGAAAGCCGGCTCCGGCGTCGAACTTCCATCCTTGGAGCGTGGTGTCGCGGGCCGAATCGAACACGCGTCCCGTATCAACGAATGGGACGAGCATGAAGCGGAGATGTTGTTTAAAGAGTGTGGTTTCGCCAACGGTCCAGCGCAGTTCCGAATTAGCATACGCGGCGGCGGTCCCAACAAAACGGTTTTGGGCAAAACCACGCAAGGTGGCATAGCCACCCAGGCCTTTGGAATCGCCGTCGGTAGCAGGAATGATTGGCTCAGAATAGAACGGAACATCTCCGAATTGCAAAGCGTAGGTCAGCCGTCCTGCGAGCAGCAGGCGCCCGGGTTCGGGCAACAAGCTGTAAAATGCGCGGCCGCTAAGGGTCATCTGCTGGTAGTTGAAGGAAGAACCAAGCAGCTTGGTGGAAAAACGGGCGCTGATTTGGACCATGAGGCCAGCACTGGGATCCGGCTCAAAATCACGGGCGTCGTAGGTCAAGCCGAGCTTGAGCGCATTGTCCCATCCGCCATCAAACCCCAGAACATCTCCGGCAAGATGATCATTGTACAGCCGAGTTGGCTGCATGATGGCTCCGTCCCGTTGCTCGCCTGTATAATCGTGAACTTGAACATGGGCAATTTGGAGGCCCGCAAGTGGACGCAACCGGCCACCGAGATAGTCACGTTCAACGGTAAGAACGCCATTGGCATCCGTCCTTCGATACTCATTGTAGGAGGCCCACGTTTGCCCATTAACGTTCTGGTTCAAGGCGTCAGTATAACTATCCAAGTCGTGAAATTGTGATGTGGATCCGGGATAGGTAAGCGGGCCAAGGGTGGAATGGCCGGTTCCAAAATAGTTTTCGGAAGCGGTCACAGTGTAGGCTGCGCCGCCACGAATGCGCCAGGGCGTATCGCCGATATACGGCCGATCGTAGCCAATGAACCCGCTGGCATTTCCGCTGGTACTGGCGGTTACCCCGGCGAGCAGGCGCTCCCGGTAAGGGGCGTATCGGAAGAAGGGACTATTGGTGGGGCCATTATCATAGAATTGCGCGATCGCGCCGTAGGTGAGCTTGTCTTCCTGGTTATATCCAATGGCGGGAAACCCGGTCATGTATCGGCCCACCGGTTTATCCTTCACCAGCAGATCGGATAACGGAGACTTGTTTTGCAAGAACTCGGGCGCCGGCAAGAGCGGGGGAAGATTGTTTGTATCCGCAGCCTGGGCTGTTGAAAGTCCGAGCGCATGCCCAAGCGAAACGCCCAACCAGATCCGGGCCAAAAAACCTAACGCAGCATCAAAGCTCAATGGCCAATTCGTTAAACCTCCTGGCTTAGTCATGGTATTTGAGCATCTTACCGGGGGTGGGCGGCGGCGTAAGTCTCGGTGTGCTACTCAAAAATCCACTTCCATTCGAGTCTGGAAAACATTCAGGTTGCCCTCGGGTTGCCGAGCCGAAACGTGCCCGAAGCCGTACTCAAACCTCCATTTCACGTGCGAGTGCAAGTACCAGTTCACGCCGGTCATCATCATGGACAAGCGCCCGCCGTGAACGTCGGTGCTGTCGAGATTGACGAACGAGTACCGCGCGGCGACCTCGAAAGCGCCCCAGCCACCCTTGCCCCAATCGAAATTCTTGTGAGGGATCACCCGGGTGAAGCGGCCATTTTGCCTGTCATAGGGGCGGCTTTCACCTGTAAGAAACCAACTCGCGGAGGCGTAAACACCGTTGAAGCCCGGCGATTGACCATCTTTCTCGTTAACCCACGAGTGAAGATATTCCCCCTGGACGGCGAAGGGGCCCTTCACCCAAGCCGCTTCCGCGCCCGCTACCAGCGCACGGTCCGCCGCGATTTTTCCAGTATCAATAACATAGGGAGCGAGATGGCTTTCGGGGCGAGAGCGATAGCTTAAAGAGCTGCTGGCCGAATAGAGAATATTTGCGCTCAACCCCACGTGCAGCAGCGTGGCAGCGTCCGGGTGTTCGGGGTTTGCCTCGTAGAATGGAAGGGCGGTGAATCGAGTGATGGCTCGGCCGTAGTTCTTAGAAGCGTCACCGGTATCCTGACTGGACCCGGCGGTGAATAGTCCCACTGTCCAGGTAGCGCGCTGGTCAAAGACCGGCCGACCGATTTCAGCACCGGCGTTGACGCCCGGAGCCAAGGCCTCGAGTGGACCCGCCAATTCCATCATCGTAGTGTCCCGACTGCTGGTGACCGCATCCAAACTCATCGGAGCCTGAAATTGGCCGACCTTGAACTCGCCGATCCAGGAGAGGTCTCGAAATGCCAGATAGCTGTTCTCGATGTAGAACTGATTGGGAATATAGCCCAGTTCGACCTCATACGAGACCGGCATCAACAGAAGGCAATCTCCTTGGGCGTAGACGCGGAAACGGCGCACTTCAAAGCCGTCATCAAAGCCTTTGAATTGGCTACCGCTAAGGTAAGCCGCCCCGTCGACCTGAAGCTTGGCGCCGATCTTCGCGCTCATCTTAGCTTCTTCGAGATGGAAAACCCGATCGGTATTCGTGCCTTGAATTTTTTCGCGCACGTCGGACAGCATCTTCGCTCCGGCTCCGGTCAGGGCGCCCTTGATGGGAGTCTTTTGGGACAAATCGACATGCAGTCCTTTCCAGCCCTCCCATGAAAATTTCCATTCAAAGGACTTTTCTTTGCCGTTCAAGCCATGGGTGGCGCCCTGGACTGGCGGAGCATTGGTTTCCACCGTCACCTGGATCTGCTGTTTCAAGCGTTGCGGCCCGGAGTTTGTTTCCGACACAGTGTTTGAAGGGGCGGGCCCAAAAGCCTGGGAAGCGCCGGAAGCAAGGGCACCGGCAGGCGCTAACGTCCCCGCAAGGACCGCGAAAACCAGTGCCGTCAGAAGCCCGGATGCCCTTTTATTGGTCTGTATGATGTCGCTTTTGAGAATCACGACATGCAGGCGGCGGGCGAGGCAGCGCGACGCTTTAGCTTTTCGGAAAAAAATCGATAAACCAAGCCAGTCAGCAGCGCGCTTGTCATCAGCACCGCTATTAGCGCCAACCCCAGGTGAAAGGCGTGATCAACCACTTTTTGAGCGTCCGCAGTTGAATTTTGGCTGAGGCCTTCCAGTTGTGGTACGCTTTGGTTTACCGACTGGACCAAAGTGTTGATATCCTGAGCCATATCCCCGACACGGTCGGCCACCCGACCATAGTCAAGAATGTTGAAAGGAGTCGAGTTGGTGTCGGGCAACGCGGTGGGGCTTGGCTCACCGACTCCGAAGCGCTTCATTAACCCGTCAAACGTGCCCAGCGTTGTATTAAGCGATGTCGACATTTTTTCGCCGGACTGCAAAGCGTGGTCCACCTGGCCAGACAGGTCTCGCAGCTTTCCTTCCTGCT
>DATGLT010000415.1:0-15950 GCA_035294005.1 Verrucomicrobiia bacterium | reverse complement strand
CCTGCCGGACAAGGTGTCGGCCAGCGACGCCCTTTGGGTCGCTGATTTCCCGGGAGCCTCGGCGCCGGTGCTCGCCAACGGGCGGCTCTATGCCATGGGTTACGTAGGGCAGGGGCCTGACCTGCAGGAAGGCGTCGCTTGCTACGACGCCGAAACCGGCAAGAAGATCTGGGAACGCCTGTACAACGATTACTTGAGCGATACGATTTACAACCGTTATGCCACGGCCAGCCCGGAGATCGATCCTGAGACCGGCAATGTCTACATGCAGGGAACACAAGGAATCCTCGCGGCCTTTACTTCCGACGGCGAGCCCGTCTGGCGACATTCGCTGATGGAGGAATTTGGCCGGCTCACCTTTCCCAACAGCCGTACCGCCTCGCCTGCAATCGACGCCGACCTGGTCATCACCAGGGGCATCACCGCCAACTGGGGCACGCAGGGCCCGGCTGCCGACCGATTCTACGCCTTTGACAAAAAAACCGGCGACCTCGTCTGGGCCTCCAGTCCGGGCACACAGCCCAAGGACAATTCCTTTTCCCACCCGCAGTTCGGATGGTATCACGGTCAGCGGGTGTTCTATTCCGCGATCGGCGATGGCAGCATCGTCTGCGTCAATGCGCGAACCGGGGAACCCATCTGGCGCGTGGCGCTGTTCCGCGCGGGCGTCAATGCGACCGTTCTGGTGCATCACAATGACAAAGTAATTGCCATTTACGGGACGCCTTATGAACTGGGCCAAATGGTCGCGCTGAAGATCCCCGATGTCACGCCGACCAACGCCGCCGCCGGCCCAGTTGTCCTCGAGCGCAAGGATATCGAACTGTGGTCCCAGGATATTTCCTCCTCAACAAGTTCTCCGATCCTCGCGGACGACACGATCTTCATGGTGGCTGAGAAAGGCGATTTGTTTGCGGTCGATGCGAATTCGGGCGCCATCAAATGGAAGCTGAAACTCGGCATCGAACAGCGCAACTCCTGTCCCCTCTTCGCCGATGGCAAGGTCTACGTGCCCATTCTGGATGACCCTGAGACCAAGGGTACGGGCGAGGCCGACGCCGGAACCAAGGGCGCCTTTTACATTATCCGGCCTCACGACAGCCAGGGTGAGATCCTGTGCCATGCCGTGCTCGACGGCCGCTGTTTCGGGACGCCCATGGCCTACAACGGCAAAGTCTACCTCCAAACAACCCGCCACCTTTATTGTTGGGGCAAGCCCGGCAACAATCCTGGCCTTCCAGCGCCCATCGTCGAACAACCCTGGCCGGCCCCCGGCAAGGCCACCCAGTTGTTGCCCGTTCCCTCGGAAGTCCTCCTCCATCCGGGCCAAAAGGCGACCTTCCGGGTTCGCTCCCTCGATGCTAACGGCTTGACCGTGCAGGACAACCTGCCTGCCGACCAAATCAAATGGAAAAGTTACATCCCCGCCACTGCGCGCGTTAAGGCATCCTTGAAAGGCGCCTTCGACGACAAGGGCGAACTGGTCGCGGCACAGGATGCGGCCTACTCGGCGGGCGCGTTCGAAGCCGAATACCAGGGTCTCAAGGGATACATCCGCGGACGCGTGATGCCAAACCTCCCCATCAAACAGGATTTTGAATCGTTTAACCTGACCGAAACCAACCGCGAGGGCACTCCCTTCTCATACCCGCCATTGCCGTGGATCGGCGCGCGGTTCAAGTTCGACGTGCGCGACCTCGACAGCAACAAGGTTCTGGCCAAGACCACCGACAACCGGTTTTTCCAGCGCGCTATGATGTTCATCGGCACGCCTGAGATGAAAAATTACACCATCCAGGCCGACGTGATGAGCGACGGTAACCGGCGCAAAATGTCGGAGGTGGGCATCATCAATCAACATTATCTCATTGTTCTGAAAGGCAACGAGCAAAAGCTCGAAATCAATTCCAACCAGGATCGTCTCCGGGTTGCGCAGGATTTCAAATGGTCCCCCAAAGTTTGGTACCGGCTTAAGGCCCGCGTCGATCGCAATGCCGACGGCTCCGCTGTCGTTCGCGCCAAGGCCTGGAAACGGGATGACGCCGAGCCGGATGCCTGGACTCTCGAAGTTCCCCACAAGACCGCGCATCAACAGGGTTGCCCGGGCCTGTTCGGCTTTTCGCCGCAGGACATGCGTGTTTATATCGATAATATTGAGGTCCATACCGATTAACCTTGCCTGTCGGGCCAAATCATAATTTCCAAAATGAAATCCGGTGTTTGTGTTCATGCGGCTCCAGTCTTCGCCGCCGGTGTTGCTCTTTCTGCCTTGTTGGGCTTGCCCGCCACGGCGGAGGATTGGCCTCAATGGGGCGGCACGCCCGCTCGAAACATGTACTCCCCGGCTACGGGGTTGCCCGACCACTTTGTTAAATCCAAATCGGGCGACATCAAGTTCAAGAACGGCACCGAGGAAGTCGATCGCGCAAACGTTGAGAACTTGAAATGGGTCGCCAAGCTGGGCGGCCAGAGCTATGGCAACGTCACCGTCGCCGGCGGCAGAGTTTTCATCGGGACCAATAACGAAAATCCACGTGACCCCCGCCACATTGGCGATCGAAGCATTCTGCTTTGCCTCAACGAAAAGACGGGGGATTTGCTGTGGCAATTGGTCGTGCCCAAACTGGCCTCTGGCAAGGTTAACGACTGGGAAAGTCTCGGGCTGCTCTCATCGCCCACAATTGAAGGCGACCGCGTCTATGTGGTGAGCAGCCGCTGCGAAGCGCTTTGCCTGGATGTCAACGGAATGGCCAACGGAAACGACGGCCCCTTTAAGGACGAGGCCGGCTACGTTGTCAAAGACGTCATTTTGGACAAGGGCAAACCCACCGAGCGGCCCGCTCCCCCCGTGGCGCCCGGCCCAAAAGATGCCGACATCATCTGGCGCTATGACATGATTGATGAATTGGGCGTCTTTCCCCACAACGCGTCCGACTGCGCCCCGCTGGTCATTGGCGACCTGGTCTACGTGAACACTTCCAACGGGCAGGACTGGGGCCATTCCAATATTCCTTCGCCCAATTCGCCCAGCTTGATTGCCCTGGACAAACGGACCGGCGAGTTGAAGGGCGAAGATGATGCCAAGATCGGCCCTCACATCTTCCACGGCCAGTGGTGTTCTCCGTCCACCGGGGTTGTGAATGGGCGCCAGCTAATCTTCCTGGGTGGCGGCGACGGCATCTGCTATGCCTTCGATCCCAAGCCCGTCCAAGAGGGCGACACCGCCTACCTCAAGAAGGTTTGGTGGTGCGACTGCAACCCGCCCGAACGCAAAAAATTCAAGTACCCGGACGCCGAGGGCCCGAGTGAAATCAACGCAACTCCGGTCTTTTGGAAAAACAGGATCTACACCGCGGTCGGCCAGGATCCGGAACACGGCGAAGGCGTCGGCATTATCACCTGCATCGACGCAACCAAAACCGGCGACATCACCAAGACCGGCAAGATTTGGTCCTACGACAAAATCCATCGCAGCCTTTCAACCGTTTCAATCACGCCCGAAGGCCTGCTGTTTGTTGCCGATTTCTCGGGATATCTGCACTGTTTTGATGCCGAAACCGGCAAGCTCTATTGGATGCACGACCTCAAAGCGCACATCTGGGGGTCGACGCTGGTGGCCGATGGCAAAGTCTACATCGGGGACGAAGACGGCGACCTGATGGTGTTTGAGGCGAGCAAAGAGAAGAAGTTGATTAGCACCACAAACCTTGGCGCGCCGGTTTACTCGACTCCTGTTGCCGCCAACGGCACTCTTTACGTCGCTTCCAACACCCACCTTTTCTCCTTCTCGACCGAGGACCAAACCAAAAGCGATTCTCGTTTGAAACCGTGATCCCGGCATGAAGGCAACCAAGGTCCTGTTCTTAACGCTGCTGATTGCCCTCGTCTATTTCCTGCACCAGGATTTCTGGAACTGGAAGCAGGCCGAACCGTTTGTGTTCGGCTTTTTGCCAATTGGGCTTGCGTATCACGCCGGCTACTCGGTCGCTGCAGCCATCCTCATGGCTGTCCTGGTTAAGCTTGCCTGGCCTGGACATCTGGAAAACACCGAATCCCAAGCTGCCGACAAGGAATCGAAAAACGACGGAGGACACGGATGATTCCCGTCATCGTCGTTTCCATTTACCTCGTCATTATCGCCGTAATTGGCAGCGTTGCTTTTCGCAAAACGCAGTCGAACACCGAGGATTTCTTCCTGGCCAACCGCACGGTCGGGTCCATGGTGTTTTTCCTCTCCTTGTTTGCCACGAACATGACCGCCTTCGCGATCCTTGGCAGCTCCGGCCAGGCCTATCGCCAGGGAATCGGGATTTACGGCTTGATGGCTTCTTCGTCCGGGCTGGTCATCCCGTTGACGATCTTTTTCATCGGAACACGGCTTTGGGCTCTGGGCAAAAAGTTCGGGCACCAGACGCAGGTCGCTTTTTTTCGTGATCGCTGGGAATGTTCCAGCATCGGCACACTCATTTTCACCCTGAGCGTCGTGATGCTGGTTCCTTACATGATCATCAGCATCATGGGCGGCGGGCGTGTCTTGAACGACATCAGCGGCGGTCGCGTGGTCTACCCGCTCGGTTGCGCGATTGTGGCGCTCGTCGTAACGGCCAATGTCTTTTTCGGCGGGATGCGCGGAACCGTTTGGGTCAACATCTTTCAAACCGTGCTGTTTCTGCTTTTTGGAGCCGTTGCCGTGGGGGTGATTAGTCACGACCTTCCTGGCGGCTTCGGCGAGTATATTCAGAAAATCGCCAACAATCCAAAAACCCATTATTTGCTCACCCGGGAACGAATGCCCGAACGTTATTTTTGGAGTTACTCCCTGATCCCCCTGTCCTCGATCATGTTCCCGCACATGGCGATCATGTGTTTCGCCGCCCGGAAGGTGACTGCGTTCAAACGCACGGTCGTCCTCTACCCGCTGGCCATCATGGCCATTTGGCTGCCGTGCATTTTCCTCGGTGTGCTTGGAACCGCGCTGGAACCCGGCCTCCGAAACCCGGATGGCATCCTGTTGCATTTGCTAACCGACCACGCCCCGGTTTGGCTTGCTGGAATCCTGGGCGCCGGAATCATCTCCGCGGTCATGGGCTCCGATACCCACCAGGTGCTGGCCATCAGCACGATGTTTACCAAAGACGTTTTTGCTCACTACGGCGGAAAAGAAAAATATGGCGAAAAGGGCAGCGTCTTTTTTGCGCGCGGGTTCATCATTGCTGTAACCCTCCTCGCGTATTGGGTTGCCCTCCGGACCCCCGAAAGCATTTTCGAACTGGCGGTCCGATTCGCTTTCTCTGGTTTCGCCGCCATGGCTCCGGTGATGATCGCCGCTTTGTTCTGGAAACGCAGCACCAAATACGGCGCGTTGGCCTCGACTCTCTGGGTCGCGGCCTGGCTTATCCTTACCTGGTACGTCCAGCGCGCGTCGGACGGCATGGCCCCCAAACCGGGACAGCCCGCCGTCGTCGTCTTTTCCTCGCTGGGGCATTTCTTCGAACGCTCAACGGCAAACGTGACGGTTTACGGCTTTCTGCCGGTCGTCCCGATGGTGCTCGGCTCAGGCTTGATGATGATTTTGTTTTCTCTCCTCACTCCGCCGCCTGGCCGCGCCACTATCGAGAGATATTTTCCAAGCCGCGCCGTCGCCGGTTCGAGTCAGCCTGCGGTCTCCGCCGCAGCGGCTGCCGCCTCGTCGCGCTGATTCCTCAGAATGTCCACCCAACCCCTGAATCCTCAAGCAGCGCAGGAGCGCCTCGATGCGCACTTGCGAGACATCGTCCAATGGCACTTCTCGCCCGAAACCGGCTCGCCGTTCTGGTTGGACTGGGCCAGCAAAGCCGGGTGGGATCCCCGAAAGGAAATCAAAACCTTCTCCGACCTGGTCGCGCGCTTCCCTCATTTTCAGGACGAATGGTTGCGCGACATGCAACCGGACGTATGGGTCCCGGCCAGGTTCAAGGGCCGCCCCTACAATATTTTTGAGACCGGCGGCACGACCGGGATGCCCAAGCAACGCATCGGTTGGGACGATTACAAGACCGACTACGAGGAATTCTCAACCAAGATCTCCGACGAGCATTTTCCTCGAGGCGCCGCCTGGCTCATGGTAGGCCCGACCGGTCCCCGGCGTTTGCGCCTGGCCATCGAACACCTCGCCAATTTCAGGGGGAGCCCGTGTTTCTTTATCGACCTGGACCCGCGCTGGGTTAAGAAAGTGATTTCCCAAAAACACTTCGACCAGGCCCGTGCGTACATGGACCACGTTGTCGAACAGGGGGTCACCCTGCTCAAACACCGCAAGATCGCCGGGCTGTTCACGACGCCGAAACTGCTCGAAGCCCTCGGCGAGAAGGTCAACCTGTACGAAGCGGGCATTCGCGGCGTCTTCTGCGGCGGAACCACCATGACTCCGCAGTACGTAAGGTTCATCGTCGAGGAGGTTCTCGAAGGCAAAATCGGTTTTTACCCAACTTACGGAAACACGCTCATGGGCTTGGCTGCCAGCGTGCCGCTCCGGCCGGAGGACAACTTTTCGGTTACCTATTACGCGCCCCAGCCTCGCGCCGTGCTGCGCGTGGTCGACCCTAAACAGACCAGCCAACTGGTCGAGTATAACGGCTGGGGACGGGTCGAACTCACAACCTTAACCCGCGAGTTTTTCCTGCCGCGTTTTTTGGAACGCGACGAGGCGATTCGACGGCGCCCGCGCGAACCTTACGCCTGGGATGGAGTCGGCGACGTGCGGCCGTTCGGCGCCATGGAAAAAAATATTGTTGAAGGCGTCTATTAGCGCGACCCGGCACGTTTTTTCATGTCTCCGACCCTGCCCCATTTGCCCGCTCTGCGCCGCGGAAAGCCTTACGGCAGCCTCGAACATGTCGAGGTTCGGGATTGTCGAAGCGGCGAACCTCTGGCCCGGATCAGCCAGGTCAATGCCGGGATCATCCGCAAGGATTTCGCGAAAGTAGCCGATGCGCGGGCGGCCCTGAAGCGGTTCTCCTCGGCGCAGCTGATCGCCATTTGCGCCAAAGCCGCCGACATCTTCCTCAACGACACTCTGCCTTTAGGCGACCAGGGTCATTCGCAATCTCCAGAGCAGTACCTTAAAACACTTTCGGCCACCAGCGGACTGCCGGAGGTGATGATCCAGCGCAACAGCCAGAAAATTGCGCACGCGTTGGCCAACATGTCGCTGGTTCTGAACGGACTGACTCGCGGCCTGGACCTTAAGATTTTGGATGCGAATTTCGGGGACGGCTCGGGCAACCGGTTAAGCTTCTATCCGGCCGCCCAATGTCTTGGCCTGGTTATGCCCAGCAATTCGCCAGCGGTTAACTCGCTTTGGCTCCCGGCGATTCCCTTGAAAATACCGGTCCTTCTCAAGCCGGGCAAAGATGAACCCTGGACTCCCTACCGCATTATCCAGGCCTTCATCGCCGCTGGATGTCCCGCGGAAGCGTTTGGTTTTTACCCGACCGACCACGAAGGAGCCGCGGAAATCCTGCGCTTGTGCGGCCGCGCCTTGGTATTTGGCGACAAATCCACCACCGCGCAATACGCCAACAACCCCGCAATCCAGGTGCACGGTCCCGGTTTCAGCAAAATCCTCATCGGCGAGGATAAAGTCGACCGCTGGCCCGATTACCTGGACTTGATGGTCGCCTCGATTTCCGAGAACGGGGGGCGCAGTTGCATCAATGCTTCCGCGGTGGTTGTGCCCCGGCATGCCGAAGAAATCGCCGAAGCCCTTGCTGCCCGGCTTGGTCCTGTGACGCCGCTCCCCGCGGACGATCCCAACGCCCGCCTGTCCGCTTTTGCGAATCCAAAAATGGCCGACGGCATTGACGCCGCCATTGAAGAAGGGCTGCGCGTGCCCGGGGCCGCCGACGTCACCGCGCCCCATCGAAACGGTTCTCGAAAGGTTACCTTTCAGGGCGGAGTTTACCTGCGCCCTACGATTGTTCGGTGCGATTCGTTTGCGCACCCGCTCGCGAATCGTGAGTTTCTCTTCCCATACGCCAGCGTGGTCCAGGTGCCCCAGGCGGAAATGCTGGGCCACATCGGCCCGTCTCTTGTTGTCACCGCCATTACGGCGGATCCGGCCTTTCGCGAATCGCTCCTCGAATCCCCTCTGATCGATCGCCTGAATCTCGGGCCGATCCCAACCATGCGCATTTCCTGGGATCAACCCCACGAAGGCAACATGTTCGAATTTCTGTACCGTCGCCGCGCGTTGGAGATGGCCTGAGCCGCAGCTGTATGGCCGAGCAAACCCAACCGACCTTGTCCAAGGATGTGCCCTTTGATTTCGAGCCTCGCACCCGCCTCATCTTCGGCGTTAATGCCGTCGAGCGCATCGGTGAACTGGCGGTCCAGCTCGGCGCCCGGAAGCTCTTGCTGGTGACGGACGCGGGCATCGTGTCGGCCGGCCATGCCGCGCGAGTCATAAGCCTTCTCGAACGACAGCACCTCAAGGTGGTTTGCTTTGACCAGGTCGAGGAAAACCCATCAACCCAATGTGTCGAGAAATGCGTGGACGTGGCTCGGCTCCTGGGCATTGATACCATCGTCGGCCTAGGCGGCGGCAGCAGCATGGATACCGCCAAAGGCTGCAATTTCATCCTGAGCAACGGCGGGCACATGAGCGATTACTGGGGCATTGGCAAAGCCAAACTGCCGATGCTTCCCCTCATCGCCATCCCCACCACCGGCGGCACCGGAAGCGAGTGCCAGTCCTTCGCACTGATCACCGACGAGCGCACCCATCAGAAAATGGCCTGTGGCGATCCCAAAGCCGCCGCTCGCATCGCCATCCTCGATCCCGCTCTGACCGTCTCCCAGCCTCCGCGTGTCACCGCGTGCAGCGGCATTGACGCCATCGCCCACGCCGTCGAAACCGCTGTTACCAGGAAACGCACGCCCCTCTCGTTCCTGTTCTCGCGCGAGGCCTTCAGACTTACCGCCACGGGATTGCCGCGCGTGCTGAGTTCGCCCGCCGATCTGGAAGCCCGCGGACGCATGCTTCTTGGAGCGGCCCTCGCCGGGACCGCTATCGAGAACAGCATGCTCGGCGCCGCCCATTCCGCGGCCAACCCGCTCACCGCTCATTTCGGCACGGCTCACGGCTGCGCCGTCGGCCTGATGCTCCCCCACATTGTCCGTTTCAATTCGGCCGATCCCGCCGCCGCCCAGGCTTACCAGGAAATCTCCTTGCTCGCCGGCATCTGTTCCTCGTCGGACTCCACTGCCGTGGCCTCCGAAAAACTGGCTTCACACCTCGAGAACCTCCTCGACCTCGCCGGGCTCCCCAGGTCGCTTAAGGATTGCGGCGCTCACAACGGAGATATGGTTCGCCTCGCCAACGAGGCTTCCTCTCAATGGACGGCGCAATTTAATCCGAGGACGATTACCAGCGCGGATTTCCAGCAGCTTTATTCCCGCGCATTGGAATAGCGGCTCTTGAATGAGAGCACCCCCGGGAGCCTGTGCAATGAACCCGAATGAACCCGAAGGGTTCACAGCCAGTAGCCGGGCGTCGCAGCGCAGCGGAGACGCCCGGTAATGCCCCAAAAAGTTGACGGGGCGAAAGGGTCACATCTCAACAATTGACACTTTCGAGCTTTATGTTGGAGTTGAGGTTTGCTGGCACCCGTTCCGGGTGCGGCCTGACTTTTGGTAATTACCGGGCGACACGACGTTTTACGCTTCTGGCCGTCGAATAAGCATTGGGGATTTCCCCGATTAGACACAATAGGGTGATTAGCGGAAGTTCGCTCCAGCGGGGATGCGAACATTTATGAAAACCAGAAACTGCTATTCCACCGAACGGATCAGTGAGCCACAAACTGTCCTGGTCGTCGATGACGACCCAACGGTTCGTTCATTTGAGGCGCAGCTTCTCTCGATGCACGGTTACAACGTGCTACAGGCGCAGAGCGGAGCGGAGGCATTGCAGTTGGCTGACAACGTGACGATTCACCTCCTGCTCACCGACTTTTCCATGCCCGACATTGACGGGCTGGAACTCACTCAAAAATTTCAAACTGTGCACCCGGAGACGCCAGTCCTCATGGTTTCAGGCTCGATAACTTCGACTGACAAGAGAATCCGCAATCTGGCCCGGTTCGGGTTTTTGCCAAAACCATTCGCGCTTGCGGAGCTGATTCAGAAAGTTCGCAGCCTGGTCGATGCTGAAGCGCCTCTCCCGATACGAAATCTGTGAGATGCTTCGTCCTGCCCCTTTTAACCAATCTCCTTCTCTGAAGAGCGAAACCAACCGCAAAGATCAGCTGCACGCAAACAAGTATTCAACTTGCGACAATTGAAAATGGTTGGTCAAAGCTCGCAACTGTCAATTGTTGAGACGCGACCCGTAGCCCACGCGTTGTGGACACGTGGCGCCCGACCGGGCACGTAGTCGCGAATCCGGATGCCGAAGCGCTCGGTTGCTTCGCCCAGCAACTCCAGGAAATGGTAACGATCGCAATCCTGGCGATAGATGACGCGGCGCTCGTTGTGCAAAGGTGGTGCCCCAAACGCCATCCACCCAAAAAAGTGCCCAGAAAGTCCAGCTCCAAACTGTCAAGTGTTGAGACGTGACCCGTACCTGATTCCCCGGCGCCGGAGCGCCGACTTGCAGTCGGCTTTGATCGTTCGCCGGTTCAACCCAGATAGGTAGCTGGCACTCACCAATTGCAGGGCCCGGCTGAGATTGCCCTCGATCGCAATCCTGGCGATAAATGGCGCTGCGCTCGTTGCCGCGGGCGGCCATCGGTTCTTTCAATGCGCAAGGGCGGTGCCCCAGACGCTATCCACCCAAAAAAGTGCCGGCTAGAAAGTAGAGCTCTAAACTGTTATTTGTTGAGACGTGACCCTTAGGTTGTTTTTGCCCTTAGGTTGTTTTTGGTTTTTCTCCTCCGGCTTTACTCCCAGTCACCCCGAACCGCTTCCAAGGCAGCTACGTGTCCGTCCATAAACGCAACGTTCTTCCCGGGTTTCGGCGGGCGCGGGTGAAACTCGTCGTAATCCAGAAAAATCGGGGTCGTTCCCGGAGGAAGAGTCAGGACGAAGTTGGTAATTCCGCCGGCGAGATTGCCTTTTTCCAGCAAGAGAAAGGCGCTATCCGTGCGGTTTTCATCGATGCGACGTCCGTTTAGCTCCGCATTCCATTCGTAACTCGAGCCTTCAGTGGAGAACCGGCCGGCTTTATCAGCGGGGCACCTGAAGACCGTTGCACTATTGATGTTCGTGCCGGCGCTCCGGCCGACGTAACCCGCAAGGACATCGCAGATGCGCGGCAACGGATGTTGCGGATCGATCGGCATGGTTGGGAGGATCTCCGCGCTGGGCAGACGCTCCTGGTTATCCACCGAATAGAGGCAGGTAGCGATTCCCAGTTGCCGAAGATTGTTCTTGCAGGCCGCGTCATACGCTTTGGTCCGGGACCGACCCAAAGCGGGGAGCAGCAGACTTGCCAGGATTGCGATGATGGCAATCACAACGAGCAATTCAATGAGAGAGAACGCCCGGCCAGGGCATCGGCCGCGCCGTGCGGTGCGCACTCCTGCGTAGCGGTTCGCTTCGAGAGGATAGGTTTTCATAAGCAATGTCGTACTTCCTTGTTCCAGCTTGGAGAGGGAGTCTCTATAATATCTCAGCCGCCGGGCCCGTGCCCTTGTCTGGCGAACTGGACGCGTTGTTCGGGAGTGAACTCCATAAACCGCCGAGTCGGGTCTGGAGCACTCAGCATGTGGCCGACATCAGGACCGTTGGTTCGAACTCGCTCTGGCCCGGTCTGGGAAGCCCTGGCCGACGAGCCCGGGCCGATGCTCGATTTTTGGGATCCAGGCGAGCGCCAGGCCGGCCAGGCGAGCCATAATCCACCGGCGATAAGCACCGGCAGCAAGGCCACGGACAGATGTTTTATTTTCATTTTTTATTTTGGTTCAAGAAGCACATTCAGGTTTGCGAAGGCATTCTGTGCGGATTTCACGCTCTTGGCTTTGGATTTGGAATGAAGCCCGGCAATTCTGGTGTGAAACGCCCGCCACCGGGAATGAGCGCTTCATCTTTGCGCCTTCCCACGAGGTTTCACCTCCTTTCGGCTCGATGAGGCTCCTGACGTTTCGAAGCGATTGTTCGAAAGCCGCGTGAAGTCTCTACCGGAATTCCAGCTTTTCCTGGATTTCGCGAATCGGCTTCGTCGTGGGATAACTCTTTCCGCTCTTGAGCACGATCGCGTTCTCCCCTTTGAACATGGGTTGCACCTCTCGGATCCGGTTCAGGTTGACGATGACCGAACGGCTGATGCGCAGGAATTGTTGCGGCGGGAGATGGGACTCCAACCAATTCATCGTCTCGCGCAGGACATGATTCTCTTTGCCGACATGAACGATCGCATATTTGCCAGCCGCTTCGATTGCATCAATGTCCTCCACCTCCACGAAGATGACACGGTCCGGGGTTTTCACCGTTAACCGCCGCAGGTGCTGAGTAGCCGTGCTGTGATTGGCTAACAAATCCAAAAGGCCGCGAGCCGCGCTTCCGGCTTGTTTGTTACCGATGAGTTCGCGCGCCCGCTGGATCGCCTCTTTGAAGCGGTCCGGCTTGAACGGTTTCAACAGGTAGTCGAGCGCACGGGCGTCAAAAGCCCGCAGCGCGTGTTTATCGTAGGCCGTGGTGAAAATAACAATCGGCAGCTGTTCCGGGGGAACCTGGCGCAAAAGCTCAAACCCGTCCATTTCCGGCATCTGCACGTCGAGGAATAGCAAATCAGGCTTAAGGGTGATGATTTGTTCGATCGCTTGAACGCCGTCCTGGTATTCGCCGGCGATCTCAACATCCGCTTCTTCCGCCAGCAACAGCCGGACCCGCTGTCGCGCCAGCGGTTCGTCATCCACAATCACCGCGCGGATTCTCATGCTGGTTCGCTAGTATCCCGGCCCACTGGCACGGGCTCGGTATGGAACGGTATTTGGATTTGCACCGTGCAACCGCGCGGCTCGGTTTTTTCCACGCTGAACTGCTGTTTCGAGCCGTAAAGTTCCCGTAGCCGCGCCCGCGTGTTTGCCAGCCCGATACCCTGGCGTTCCGACCCGTTCGGCGCCTTTGCGGGCATTCCCTGGCCGTTGTCGCGCACCAGCAGCCGCAGTTGCTGACCTTCCCGCCGGGCCTGGATCGTAATCAGCCCCGGCTCGCGCTGCGGCTCGATTCCATGGCGAATCGCGTTCTCGATTAAGGGTTGCAGGATCAGTGCAGGCACCAATGCCGCCGACAGGTCGTCGGACACGTCCTGCTCCACCCGCAATCGCTCCCCAAAGCGCTTCTGCTCAATCCCGATATACGCCCGCACAAATTGCAATTCCCGCGACAACGGAATTTCCTGCTCATCCACGCTGTCCAGCGAGCGCCGAAGCAGTTCGCTCAAGTCCCCGAGCATCTCGTCGGCGGCTCGCGGGTTGACGGTAATCAGCGTCGAAATTGCGTTCAATGTGTTGAACAGGAAGTGGGGATTGATCTGCATGCGCAGCGCCTGGAGCTGGCTCCGGGCGAGCCGTGCCTCCAATTCGGCCGCCCTCCGTTCCCGCTCCTGCAACCTGCGAAAATTCGTGATGGCCTGGCAAACCCCAATTAATGACCCATATACCAGGACATCCAAAGCGGCGCGCAGTCCAAGAAATACGCCGAACGCGCCCGGTGGCCCCAACTTCATGTTATTCGAGATCGGCGGGCCGCCTGGCTTCTCCGAACTTTGAGCAGCAGCAAAAATCCGCTTCACGCCGCGGGACGCCGCCCGGTTGGCACCCACAATCAGCAGGCATGCCAGCAAATGGAGACCCACGTTCCGAACCAGGTTTTTGCGTTCGATCGGAAAGCGGAAAGAAAGCCATCCCACCGCCGGCAGAAAGAAAAGCCAAAGCGCCCAAAAAGAGACTCCGAAGCTAACCGTTTCGCGCCAGGAAATGCGCCCGGTCAACGAAAGTGGAGCCGCAAACAACAGCACCAGCGCTCCCCAAAGCCCCACCCCCAGCGCCAACCCGATAATCCGGAATTGGCGAATGATCGGTTTGGCGCTGTTCACAAGTACGCTCGAGCCTGAGTTTGACCCTGCCCACGCGGGCGGGTTACCGATCATACCCGTCCCCGAGCTTCGAACAAAGCTTTTGGCGCCAATGCACCTTTTTGCGGCGCCAACCCGGAAAAAACCGGAACCAAACCATGAACCCGAAGCGTGCCTGAGTGAAACCAAGGATACGTCGTTGAACACTTCGCGGCCGCTCGACCTGAAGCCTTAACGTTGAAATTGCGCCAAGAGATCCACCATCGGTGCAGACACCCTTCCACGCAACCCGAATGAACCCGAAGGGTTCACAGCGAGTAGCCGGGGCGTCGCAGCGCAGCGAAGACCCCCGGTAACGCCCCCAAAAAAATCAGACCGCACCCGGAACGGGTGCCAGCAAACCTCAACTCCAGCACCGGGCCACGGCCAACCCCGACGACCCTCAACCGCGGTTCGGGATTTAAGCCTGGCTTAGGTGGAACGCTGACGACCCTGGCCTTGTGAAATGACCATGCCAGGCATGTTCATCGAGAGGAGAATATTCTCTCAAAGCTTCGACTGGAAGCTAGGCGAGTTGGAAACGAAGCTTCTGCAAATTGAAAGTCCCCATTCCGAAGAAAGCAAGCTTTGGGAGGAGAAACCACCAAGCACTCTTGGTTGAGAAAAATGATGCAATGTAGAGGGCAGGTGCACGAACAAACTGGAGTTCTTGGGCGTTGGGACGGACGCTTGGAAGGACTCTGGCGTTGCTGTTTCCGGCGCGCTTACCAGCTGGCGAATGTCTGAGAGCGAACGCCGCAAAGCGCCGACAACTTTGGAACACTTAATTCACTCCGCTGATTCATGGAGAATTCTCTCGAGCTGCTCAGGGGTGCGGCGAATGGTGGTAGAATCATCATAGCATATTGGCTAAGATGGTTCTCAGCGCATCAACTAGGAGGTGCGATTCATGAAGCCATGCCTCTCGGCTTCCTAGCTTCTAGTCTAGCGAGGTGGAGACTCATCGTACTCCATTAAGACTTTACCGTCGCGGTCGAGGTAGATGGTCTTTTGGCTAACTATTCTTCGACTCGTGACGTTAAGAACGCCGACCCACTTTGTTGAAGCCAGATTTTTAAGCTCTGGGAGTGTGCTTCTTGCATCATTACTGACTGTAGTGAGTATTATCGATTCGTTTTGGAATCCTACTACCGTGTCGTCACAGTGTACCATGCCGATTGATCGACCAAAAGGCGAACTCGGAGCGTGAATTGCTATGTCTCTATCAGTGTCCATGTCAACTATATGATATGTAACACCACCACCCGGATCATCGCTTATAAAACAAATGTTATGAGTGTTAGGTATATCAAGATAAAATCGCTTAACACCACGCACATTTTCGAAGCGTTTCCCATCGACTATTAATATATTAATAATACTTGGACAAACTTCGCAGAATAGAAAGAAAGGGACGCTTCGTTTTACTGATTATACGCGCACCCCACGCGTTTGTTTCGGTAAAAGCCGCTACAGTGATACACAAAGTAAATCCTAATAGGATTGCGAACCATGATAGCTTCATTCCTTCAGAGCTTTGATGAGGTATAGGTAAGCACAAGGGTCACATCTCAACTTCCAACAATCGTTGCTCCAGTTTTTTAACCTGTCGCTGCAGTTCCCCGCCTTTTTGCAGCCGCTTGCCGAAGCGGCTCACTGCCTGGCCGACCGCTGCGTAATCCAAGCCCCCCGCCAGTTGCCCGAGTTCCCCAAGCGTATAGCGTCCCCGCTGCCGGCCCAGCCACAGCGCTGCGTCCCGACCCCAATCGCCATAGCGCTGGCTGAAGTCCTCCCACGGGCAGCCCTTCAGTCGCTCCAGCCCGGCCACAATCCTCTCCCAAGTCAGCCGTGGTTC
>DATGLT010000414.1:0-7592 GCA_035294005.1 Verrucomicrobiia bacterium | reverse complement strand
GCACGTCATTGGTTTGGAACAGCCGGATGGCGGCGAAATCCTTCTCGAGGGCAAACCGATCCACTCTTCCGGCGTGCTCGATGAATACCGGCTGGCGATGGTGTTTCAATCAGGGGCATTGCTCAATTCCCTGACCGTAGGCGAAAACGTGGGTTTGTACTTGTCCGAACACCGGCTCAAGCCGCCTGAGGAGATACAACGGATCGTGACGGAGACATTGGCGACGGTCGGGTTAAAAGATACCGCGGACAAGATGCCGAGTGAATTGTCGGGTGGCATGAAGAAGCGCGTGGCGATTGCCCGGGCGCTGGTGATCGAGCCCCAGCTGATTCTCTATGATGAACCCACCAGCGAGCTGGATCCGCTGTCTTCGGTTTTGATCGGGGAGGAGATTGCCAAACTCAACGAAAGAATTCACGTGACCTCGTTGGTCGTTTCGCATGACCGAGAGCTTGCTTTTGGGGTCGCTGACCGGATCGCCGTTATCAATGACGGTAAAATCCTTACGATCGGAACCCCTGAGCAGATCAAACAATCGCAGGATCCGCTGGTCCGGAAATTTCTGAACGCGTCATTTCATCGCAACCCGGTTCATGTTTGACTGGTTTGCGTTTATCAATCCGTGGTAGCAAGAGAACAGGAACGACTATGAAGAACAGCCTTGAAACGAGATTAGGTATTTTTGTGGCTCTGGCCGTGATCGCCGCTGTGCTGATCTTGGAAATCGTCGGCGGAGTAGAGCGGTTTCAACGTGGGTACGAGTTGAAGGCCTTGTTCAATACGATCCAGGACCTCAAAGAAGGCGACCGGGTCAAAATGGCGGGCGTGGAAGTCGGACGCGTGGAAGGCATCACGCTGGACGAGACCAACAATAAAGTGCTGGTCACCATGAAACTCAAAAAGACCGCAAGAGTCCGGATCGACAGTGTGGCTACGGTAAAATTCACAGGATTGCTGGGGCAGAATTTCGTGGCGCTGGATTTTGGAAAACCGGGTTCACCACTGGCGGAGCCGGGAAACTATCTGAATACGGCGGAGCAGCCGGACCTGAGCGCAATTATGGTCAAAATCGACAATGTTGCGTCAGGAGTGGAGAATCTGACCAAGAGTTTCACGGGAGACAAAATTGATAACTTGCTCGGCCCATTCACCGACTTTCTCAAGGCCAACAGCGGGCCGCTTACCGCCACGATCGCGAATATGCGCGCCGTCTCGGCTCAAATTGCCGAAGGCAAAGGCACGGTCGGTAAACTCATCTACGATGACGCGCTGTATAATTCGGCATACCAGGCCGTAACAAACCTGCAGGATACTTCCGCCGAGATTAAGGCGACTATTGCCGATGCCCGCAAGATCGTGGACCAGGTCAACGCCGGCCAGGGCACGATCGGTAAATTATTGCACGACGAAACGCTTTACCATGAAACGACGGCTTCCATGACGAATCTCCGAGAGATTCTGCAGAAGATCAACCAGGGCCAGGGCACCGTCGGCAAAGTCATCAACGACCAGGAGCTGTACAAGAATGCGAAGTTGACGCTCCAAAAGCTCGACCAGGCGACCGAAGGCCTGGAAGATCAAGGGCCGCTCAGCGTCCTTGGTACCGCGGTTAGCAAACTCTTTTGACCCCGTTTAAGGGGATGAGCTGCTGAATTTCGGTAAACGCCGCTTAAGGTTTTGTCAACTCATAGCTGACAAACGCCACCTGCCGGCTGTCCGGCGACCAGGAAGGCACATTAATGGTTCCCTGGCCGCCAAAGAGGCGCGCCAAATCCTGGATTGGGCCTCCCCCCAACGGCATCAAACGCAAACGCACCGGTTTGTTCGCCGGATGCCCTGTGACATCCTTCTCGTAGGTAAGAAAAACAATCCATTTTCCATCGGGCGAGGGGTGGGCAAACCAATTATTGAAATCGTCATTAGTGATTTGTTCCTGGTCGGCGCCATCGGGTTTCATGCGCCAAATCTGCATTCGGCCGGTGCGGTCCGAGTTGAAAAAGATGAATTTGCCATCGGCGGTATACTCGGGCCCATCATCGAGGCCTTTGGCGGTTGTGAGCCGCCGCTCAGCGCCGCCGGCGGTGGAGATGGTGTAAACGTCGAACTCCCCGTCGCGTTCGCCGCAATAAGCAACCGTGGAACCGTCCGGGGACCAGCCATGCCAGTAAGAAGGAGCCAGGGACGTGATCTGCCTCGGAGTTCCACCGTTGACAGGAACAATGTAGATGAGTGACTTGCCCCCGCGCGATTGGTCGCTGATGGCCAACTGCGTTCCGTCGGGGGACAAACCGTGATCATTGTTGCAGCGGTTTGCGAATCCCGTGTCAATGCGAACCGGCGTTCCCCCTTTGACAGGCACACTGAAGATGCCGCCTTTAGAGTTAAACAAAAGCGACTTCCCATCTCGCATCCAATTCGGCGCTTCGAGAAGATCGAGGGAGTGATAAACGACCCGCCGATCTTTGGAGCCAATGGGCACCACCTCAAGAGTTGAGTGCAGCACAGGTTTTTCGTTTGGATTACTTTGCCGCGGCTCGAAGGAGACCTCGCTGAAACGAGCGGTTTCCAGAACCTTATCGTCATGCGCGCATACGGCTAATCCGACGTAAACCGGGTCCTCCAAATGGACGCGTATCGCAGGACCGGCCGGGGCGAGCTTTCTTTGTTCGTCAGGAAGCGCAAGGTAAAAAACATCTTGCTCTCGGCCGATGCCGATCTTCGACGGACCGGAGGCATTCGCCTGCACTTCGTGCGTCAAGGCCCCCTGGCGATCGCGAAACTGTAATGAGGCCAACCCATCCCCATGGACCGCAACATCCACGTAGGCGGAATCGGCATCGAGGTTCTGCCGCACCATCAGGCAGGCTTTACGGTGCGCATTGCCGCCCGCTGCCACCCACTGCATTGCGCACTGCAACGAGAAATCACCTGAGACTTTCCTCCAAACGAAATGAAAAGCGTCATTGGTGAACCACATGTTCTCTCCACCGCCACCCACCAGGTAAGTCCCGGGGCCGTCGGTTGTGGCGACCGCGGTTTTAGCTGGTTTGCCGACATCGCATTGGCCTTCGAATAAACCCAGCTCCGCTGAAACCAGGATTACACGCGAACCGAACAGGAGTGTGAAAATCAAAACACGCAGGGCGGCAATTTTCATAGGCCTGATGTAACACGGTGAAAACCAATTGAACACCGAATTCTAAGAGACCGCGGAACAGGGCGCCCCTCAGCCTGCCAATGAAACGCAAATGAGGTCTTTGCCGTTGTGAACGTACATACAACGGTGGGCGTAAGCAGGGTGGCACCAGGTGATGGTCCGGCCGCGTGTTTTTTCGAGCGGCTCGAGCAGCTTGGCGCGGCTGATCTCGTGGTATCCATCCGGCGCGAGCTTCGCCAGGATGAGTTCGCCCTGATCGTTCCAAAGAAAAGTTCGGTCTGCCTGGGTCGTAAGAAAGGCATTGGCGAAGAAGCCTTTGTGTCCTCCTGTGGCAGCATAGGTCTCCCAACGTCGATCCCCGCTTCGGGCATCCAAACAACGCAATTCGCCGAACCCACAAACACCATAAATGTACCCATCCTTGAACAATGGAGTGCCGAGGACAGTATGCAGCCCGTCGTTCATGACTTCGTCGCTGGAACTGCGGCGGTTCCAGACAATCCGCGGGCCTTCCGGAGCGAGTTGCAGCAACATCGAGCCATGGTAGAAGCAGGTCAGAAAGAGCTTATCACCATCGAGGCGCGGCAAAGCGATTGTCACCTCCGGTCGTTGTGGTTCACCTCCAACCGGGTACGGCTGAGACCACAGGACCTTTCCGCTTTCAGGCACAAGCCCCGTGACGGCGTCGGGATGCCAGATGATGAGCTGGCGCTTTCCATTCACGGTGTAGATCACAGGCGGCACGTAGCCAATCTCGACCGCATTTAATGCGCGCCACAGTTCTTTTCCTGTGTCTTTTTGAAACGCAACCACGGCGGCATTCGATGCGCCCACCGTGCATATCAATCGGTCGCCATCCAGCAACGGATGGGCGGCCCATCCCCAAACAGGCGGTTTAGCTTTGTATTCCTCGGGAAAAGAGCGATGCCAGATGACCTGGCCGTTATCGGCACGCAAACACAACAGATCACCCATCGCTCCGAGCGTGTAAACCCGGCCACCAGCAACGGTCGGAGTGGTCCTGGGGCCGCCTGGATATCCGATGGCATACGTACAGGGGTAGGAGTGTTCCCAAATTGGTTTGCCGCTGAATGCGTCGAGGCATAACACGCGTTCTTGTTTTGCGGATGCTGACGAGTTTGTTGAAGGGCCGCCATCTGCAGGGCCGGCGACCGGGGCAGCCCCAGGCCGGTCCATGAGGAACAGCCGGTTCCCGACTACCGACGGCCCCGAGTAGCCGCCTTGGATGGACGTCCGCCAGAGGACTTGCGGGCCATTTGCCGGGAACTGTTGGACAATACGCTTCTCTCGCCACACGTCGTCCCGCAGCGGGCCCATCCACTGGGGCCAGTCATCGGCCAACGCAGATGGAAGGGCCGAAGGGAACCAAACGATGAGGCTGAGAGTAAGAAGAAGACGCATGCGATTTGGCGTAAATTAACACCAAATCGGCGTCAAGCCAAACACAGCCTGAGCCGTGCTGTGGCTGGTCAGTCGCGTGAGCGGCCCAATAGGAATCCGAGCGCGCAACCTGCCAGGACTGCCAATGCCACAGTTGTCCAGACGTTCTCGCGAACGTAATCATCGGTGGCCTGAGCGGCATTTCGGGCGGATTCCATCGCGGTCTTTTGCCATTCTTGGGCGGTTTCCTTCCAGTTCTTTGCTTGCTCCGCCAACTCCTCAGATTTGTCTTTGATATCAGTCGTATTCATGGATGCAGTATAGCGTCGGCGATTCAAAGCCCAACGGGGTTGACACCCCAAAATGCCTTGTCGTTCGCAAGCCACAATAGACAAAGCATCACGCGAACGTGCGCGCAAATGCGCTCAAGGCAACTGATGATTAGCCACTGTGCAGGTTGGCACCGTAGTAACATCGTTGATCGTATAAGAACCGCTGGCGGGGCACACGGGCCACTCCGGCGTCGAACTGTATCCAAGGTAACGGGTAAGTGAAGCCTGGCCTGGGGTGGCCGTTGAGACCTGGTTGTTCTCTAGGGCCCACTGATGTTTTGCGGCATCGATCAGCCGCAAATTGTTGATACATGAATTAGTTTGCGCCGAACTGCGCGCCCGTACGAAATTGGGAATCGCTATGCTTGCCAGGGCCCCAATGATGGCGACTACAATCATGATCTCAACCAGGGTGAACCCTGCCCGATGTGTCGATTTAATCTTCATTTTTACAATCTTATGTTTTCTTTCCCGAATCTCGGGTGGAATTCGCCTCGACGTTATGAACCTGTCCAGATTCGAGTCATCGGTTACATTCGCATGTCCTAAAACAGCACACGTTGTGCCATTCTCGTAGTTGTGAAGCTGGGTTTGTCCTGTTACTGGGCAATGTCGCGTACCGATTTAGGACAACCAGCAAAAAGGAGGAGGCAAGTTGTTGCAGATACCCTGTTAGTGGCGAAAAAGCCGAACGCGATTCTTCAAAAGATAACAGACTATCACCACGTTGAGAATGAGAATGATGCTGACAATGCGGGTCGGCCGATGAACCAACTCGGCTAGTTCGATTGGGATAAAAAAGCCGGATTCGCCTATGGCCATCCACCCGGCCCAACTGACGCGAAAGACGAGACCAAAGCCCTCGACCAGTGAGAACAAACTGTAAACCAGGGTGCCGACCGCAACATGCAGGACCTTGGCCTCGGTCAATTGTCCCACATGCACGGCCAAATCAGAGAAGAATTTGTTCTCCGGGTTTAACCGCAGGAAATGCAGAAGCCTTTGATATTCATAAGGCAGATCGTTGTCGGAGAGTGCGTACGCAATGAAGGCCAAAGAGGCAAAGAGCGCACCTTTCGCCAACTTCAACGCGATAATCGCGTAGAGTGTCGGGGCCCGCTGCTTGATGATAGAAGTTTCCGATTTAGTTGTTTCGCCCGCGACAATCAAGGTTTGCTCCCTTTGTCACGTATACCAGACCCATAAGACAGCCTAACGCACCTTGGCGGATAAACGGGCCGGCAGGTCCGCGATCCGCACTCTTTCCTGGCTCATCGCATCGCGATCCCTAAGAGTCACGGTGTCCTGGAGTTCAGGACCCTTTTCGCCCAGAGTTTCAAAATCCACAGTGACCCCGAAAGGCGTTCCCGCCTCGTCCTGCCGCCGGTAGCGGCGCCCAATAGCTCCGGCTTCATCATAAAACACTGACATGTGCGGTCGCAAAAGGTCACGGATTTCGAGCGCCTTTTTCACCAGCTCCGGCTTGTTCTTGAGCAACGGGAACACGGCGACCTTAATCGGCGCTATACGTGGGTGAAATCTCATGACAATCCGGGATTCCATTTTCCCTTTATCATCAGGGGCCTGGTCTTCGGAGTACGCGTTTGAAATGAGCGCCAGGGCCAAACGATCCACGCCCGCGGAAGGCTCAATGACGTGAGGAATGTAGTAGCCCTTGGTCAGCAACTCGGCGTCTTCGCGCGCCAGTTTCTCAGCTTTGTCGGCCGGCTCCCCCGCGCGGGTCAGATAATTCAGGCGCGTGTGATAATAGCGGTCGCGAATGTCATTTTGTTTTCCCGGCTCGAGTTTCGGCCAGGCGGCCTTGAGTTCCTCGTCGAAAACGGTCATTGGTTTGCCCGCGAACCGCTGATGCTGGCTGAGATCGAAGTCGCTGCGCGCAGCAACGCCTTCGAGTTCTTCCCCGGTTAATTCGCCATGTTCATCCCGTTTGCTGAACGGGAACTTGAACAGGATATCCACCGTTGCGCGCGCATAATGCGCGAGTTCCTCCGGCTTTTGCCAGTACTCGACCAGCGAACTTCTGGGCAGGCCAATGCTTTCATAAAAACGGAGCCGTTCTTCGACCCAATACTGGTGCCAGATCTGCCAGCCCCAGTTGGGCTGAGGATCCCCGGGATGCCCCGGCGCAATCGGCTTTGCGACCGTTCCGTAAATTGCTTCAACCGCCTCATCGGGGCGAATGAAGAACTCGAGTTCCATTTGCTCGAATTCGCGAGAGCGAAAGGTAAAGTTGCGGGGATTAATTTCGTTTCGAAACGCTTTTCCAACCTGCGCAATGCCGAAGGGGATTTTTTGCCGCGAAACCTCGAGCACGTTTTTGAATTGGGCGAAAATGGCCTGGGCTGTCTCAGGGCGCAGGTACGAAAGGTTGTCGGCGCTTTCGACCGGGCCCACATAGGTTTTGAGCATCAGGTTAAAAGGGCGAGGCTCGGTCAGAAGACTTCCGTTTTCAGGATTGTATTTGGTGGTGTTTTCAACCGGCTCGGATCGTTCGTCGAGCAACGTGGGGTTATCCATGCCGCGTTGCTGGTAGAAGAGTCGAGCGGCTTTGCGAGCGCTCTCGGGAGGTTTGCCACGCGGGACCAGAACTGAAAACGAATCGTGCGATTCCTTGCCTTGCGCAGGATCACTGGCGCCCGAATAGAAATAGGCGATGCCGCTTTGGGGTTCGATTTGGTCGG
>DATGLT010000413.1:0-13991 GCA_035294005.1 Verrucomicrobiia bacterium | reverse complement strand
CCGGTACCGACGAGCAACAACAACGCCAGAGCGACCTCACCGGCGACCAGCATATCGCGGAGCCGCTGCTGCCGGCCGGTTGTGCCGGTGCGACCGCCCTCTTTCAAGGCGCCGTTGAGGTCGGTGTTCCGAGTGCGCCAGATCGGCGCGAGCCCAAAGAGCATCCCCGTCAACATCGAGAGCCCGAAAGTGAATAGCAGGACGTTTCCGTCCAGGCTCACGGCCTCCAAACGGGGCAGTTGTTTTGGCCCGCTCCGCGACAGGAATTCCAATCCCAACCGGGCCAGGAGAATTCCCCCAACCCCACCGATCACGGACAGCAGCAGGCTCTCGGTTAGCAGTTGCCGCACGATGCGCCATTGCCCGGCGCCCAATGCGGCGCGCAAGGCGATCTCTCGCTCACGAGCCATGGCTCGCGCCAAGAGCAAACTGGCAACGTTTGCGCAACCAATCAGCAGCACGAAAAAAATCGCTCCAAACAATACCAACAGCGTGAGGCGGGCGCGGCCTACGGTTTCTTCATGGAGCGACCAAATCCCAATCCGAAAACTTCCGTTAGTATCGGGAAATTGGTGCGCCAGGCGTTCGGCGATGACATTGAATTCCGCGGAAGCCTGACGAAGCCGGACGCCCGGTTTCAATCGGCCGATGGCGTTCACATAATGGGAGCCTCGTTCTTCATGAGGCTCCATGGAAAGCGGCCACCAAATATCCACGGTGTCACCCAGCGGCATGGATCGGTAGTCTCCTCCCACGTGCTGTACCCCGGGAGGCATTACTCCCACCACCGTGAAGGCTTCCCCGGCCAATAGGATCTTTTTGCCGATAATGTCGGCGTCACCGTTGAATCGGCGATGCCACAGCCCATTGCTTAAAATCACGCTGCGGCGATTTGCGGGAGCTTCATCTTCGCGCCTAAACTCGCGCCCCAGCAAAGGCTGAACTCCCAACACCTTGAAGTAATCTGCGGTGATGCGCAGGGCGGCCAGCAGTTCGGGCTGGTTGTCCTTGGACAGCGGCAAGTCCGCTCGAGTGTAAACAGCGAGATTCGCGAGTGTGGTGTTGAGCTCACGGTAATCTTGAAAATCACCCAGCGACATCGGAAATTTTGGCGTGGCGGGGCTGCTTTCATAAACGCGCACCAGCTGTTCGGGATGCGGGTAAGGAAGCGGCCGGAGCAGGACGCCATTCACCACACTGAAAATGGCAGTGTTGGCCCCGATGCCCAGAGCCAGCGTCAGTACGGCCACGGCCGTAAACCCCGGGTTTTTCAGCAGTTGCCGGAATGCGAATTTCAGATCATTCATAACGCAGCGCCTCCATTGGATCGACCTTGGCCGCGTGGCGCGCGGGGATGAAGCAGGCAAACAGGACCACACCCAGAAGCGCCATCGGAACCAGGCAAAAAGTCAGCGGGTCAAAGGGCAGGACCCGATAAAGGAAGCGGCTCGCGAGGTGTCCAACTGCCAGCGAGAGCAGCAAACCGAAGCCAATTCCCCACAAGGCCAACCGCGCGCTCCCACGCAGAATCATATTGACCACATTTCCTGCTGTGGCACCCAGGGCAATACGGATGCCAATTTCCCGCGTGCGTCGCGTCACTTCGTACGCTTTCAGTCCGTAGATGCCCAGGAAGCTCAAAAACACCGCCACGGCGCCGAACAAACTGAACAACAAGCCGCCGACTTCCATAAGCATAATTTGCGGATTGGTCCGCTGCATTGCAGTGAGCGTCAGGATTTGGGGTACTGGGATTCTGTCGTCGAACTGCCGCAGTACCTCCTGACAGGAGGCCATAAGCCTGTCAGAGGAGAATCCCTGCGCCACTCTCACGTGCAAATTCCAAACGGTTCCGGCAAAGTCACCGGCTGTGGGCTTATAGAACTCAGGGGGCTGTTCCGCCTCGAAAAGGCTCCAATGGACATTGGCCACGACAGCAACCACGGTTGCTTTGCCTGTGGGGATTTGGAGCGTCTGCCCAATGGCATCCTGGCCGGGCCAAAATCGGTCGGCCAACTTCTGGTTGACGATTACGCAAGGCGGCGCGTTGCTGGATTCGGCCTCGTCACGATTAAATTCCCGGCCACGGAGGACCGGCACTCCCAGCGTCTGGAAATAATTCATTCCAATTACGTTGTAGTTAGCTGTGAGCGGTCTTTCGTCTGGCGAAGGCGGCGTGTTGCCGTGCCAAACAGGTGTTGCTGAACTTGCAGGTCCGAAAGGAATCATCCATGCGGGGCTGACCGAAACAACTCCTGGCAAACGAGTGATTTGAGCCACGATGTCGCGCATGAGTTGCAGCGCCTGGGCTTGGGTATCGGCGGTTTGGCGTTCGTCAATTCGAATGTAGAAGTTGGAACCGAAGTTGAAGCCAGGGTTTGCGCGGAGGGCATTCATCGCGCTGTGGGCAAACAGAGCCGCCGCGATGAGCATGGTCATTACAAGAGACATCTGCCCGACGGCCACCAGGTGTTTCATTCGCAGAATGTCCTTCCCCGGCGCCATTGAATCCGCCCCCGGTGTCCGCTTCAGGTCGGAGTTGAAGTCCAGTCGGGAAAGTCTTACGGCGGGGCCCAGCGCGAGAAAAACCATTGAAGTGAGGCTGAAGCCGGCCAATGAGGTCCACAGTCTCCAATCGACAGCGGAATGAAACGCGGGAAGTTCCATGCCCGTCCTGTGCGCTACCACCGCCGCAAGCACCCGGGCGCCCCAAGAAGAGATTAACACCCCAGCTCCTCCCCCCAGCAATGCCAATAGCAGTCCTTCGGTTAGCAACTGCCTTAGAATCCGCGTGCGCCCCGCGCCGAGAGACAGCCTGACAGCGATTTCCTTTCTTCGAGCTTCTCCGCGGGCCAGCAGCATATTGGCCAGGTTCAAACAGGCAATGAACAAAACGAGCAAAGTTAAACCCTGGGCCAAGGCCGCGATTGGAAACGCTTGCCTCTCCAAGTGCTCCGGTTGCGGGTGATAATCAAACCGGTCCGCCGGGGCACATACCAGGGTTCTCTGTTGCGCTTCGCGCGGATCGGCCTGCGGAAAGATTCCGGTCAATACTGACAACGGGCCGTTGACGGTGCTCAAATTCAAGCCCTCGTTTAATCGCGCAACAATGGTGAACAGTCGTTCTGCCCGGTCGTTCAAGATATGTGACGCGGGTTGGTTCGGCTGTGAATTGAGAATCTCTTTCGCGCCCAGTGTAAGAAACATCGCCGGGGCGAGGAGGCGGTCACCGGTAAAGCCTGCGGGCATTACTCCAACGACTGTCACCAGGCCGCGAGACAATTTCAACGTGCGGCCAATGATCATTGGATCACCACCAAGACGTTCCCAGAATGCATGCGTCAGCACCGCTACTAGCGCCGGCGAAGTTTCCTCGTCAGGCAGAAATCCGCGGCCCAAAATCGGCGCAACGCCCAACATGGAGAAATAGTTGGCACTCACAACGCAGGCAGGGACTATCTCGTTCAGCCCGCAATCCCGAAAGCCCACCTGAGCTTGATCCTCAGCCGCCATGTCGGAGAACGCGTAGTGGTTCGCCCGCAGATCGGCAAAATCGAGGTAGGAAAAGGACCTCCAACGTCCGGGAGTAGCTCCGCCGCGCTCCTGCTGATATAAAGCGACAAGTTGCCCAGCGCGCTTCGCCATCACCGGCTTGAACAGGACCGTGTTGATAAGGCTAAAAATGGCAGTGTTGGCCCCGATGCTGAAAGCAAGTGTCAGCACCGCCACCGCAGTGAATCCGGGATGCTTCAAGAGTTGGCGGAATGCGAATTTTAGATCATTCATGTCGCAAAGCCTCCATCGGTGCGATTTTCGTGGCCCGACGAGCCGGGAGGTAGCAGGCCAGCACGGCCACGGCACCAAGCGCCAGAGTCACCGTGACAAACGTCAGCGGATCAGTCGGCCTGACGTTAAACAGCACACTCGTTAAAACACGGGTCAAAGCAAATGATCCCAAAAGCCCAACCAACGTGCCGGCCAGCACCAGGCGCATTCCTTGCCCGACCACGAATCGGAGAACTTCGAATCGCTGGGCGCCCAGGGCCATGCGAACTCCGATCTCTTTTTGGCGTTGGGCGACGGTGAAGGACAGAAGCCCATAAAGTCCGATAACCGCCAAAACCAAAGCCAGAACGGCGAACGCGCCCACCAGGCCCAGATTAAGCCGGTCAGGCGCAACATTGCGGTCGCGCATTTCTTTCATGGTGTTAATCCCGAAAATGGGGAGCGTCGGGTCCAGTTGAGCCACCTGCTGCCGCAGCGCCGGCAGTAAGGCAGTGGGTTCGCTCGCGGTTTTGACTACTACGGCCAGATTCAGGAGGGGCTGCTGAAATATTGGCAAATAGGCCTGCACCATCCCGCCCTGCTCGCGTAAATGGTTCTCTTTGATGCGTCCAACGACCCCCACGACGGTCATGACCGGTTGTTTGTCGCGTGGTCCCCAGGGAAGCCGAACACGCTGGCCAAGTGGATTCTGGTCGGGCCAATAGCGTTTTGCGAAGTCTTCGTCGATGATAATCGAATTGAGCCCGGCACCCCAGTCGTTACCGGAGGCAGTTCTTTGCAGGTGTTCTCGATTGTCCTGTTGGCTGAAATCTCGTCCTTGAAGAAGTGGAATGCCCATGGTCCGAAAGTAATCGGGCGCGACAAGATGAACTTGCAACGAGGGTCGCAGGTGCGGCGGCGGTTCGGGTCTCCCCTCGATCAGGAAGAGCATGTTCCAAGCGTTATCATCCAGAGGCGGTCGTGAGATGAGGCTGGCGGTTTGCACTCCCGGCACCGCCCGCACCTTTTCCAAAAGGGCCTGGTAATAGAGGATTTGCTGTTGATCCGTTTCAAACTTGTTTTCAGGGAAATCGATGTGGAACGTCAAAACGCGATCAACGACAAAGCCAGGATTAACCTGCAAGAGCCGGTGAAAGCTGAGCAGTAGCAGCCCGGCCCCGACCAGGAGGACGAAAGTTAGCGAGACTTCCGCAATTACAAGCCCTTGCCGCAATCCCGCTCGAGTCGAGGTGGTCCCGCGCGCGGTTTCCTTTAATGTCCCCTGCAAATTGACCCGCCTTGAATGCCAGACCGGGGCCAGGCCAAAAAGGAGGCCGGTGACCAACGCCATCAACCCGGAGAACAGGAGTACGCGTAGGTCCAGCGTGACTTCCGTGATCCGCGGGATACTTCCGCCGGCAAGCGCCATCACGACACGGAGAGCGCCTTGGGCGAACAGCAAGCCCGCCAATAGACCCAGCAACGCGAGCAAGCCGCTCTCCACGAGCAGTTGCCGGGTAAGTCGCCATTGGCTCGCTCCCAATGCCCCGCGCACGGCCATTTCTTTCTCCCGGGCCGCCGCGCGCGCGAGCAAAAGATTGGCAACATTGGCGCAAGCGATCACCAAAACAAAGCTCACTGCCCCGAGCAGAATCCACAACGCGCGCCGGACATTTCCAACCTGGGTGTCCAGTAACCTGTCGATCTGCACACGCCGCATCTTGTTGGACTCCGGGTATTGCTGTTCCAGGCGAAGAGCGATCACGTCCAAATTGGCGCGCGCCTTTTCGAGCGTGATGCCCGGTTTGAGACGCGCCAAGCCGAACAGCCCGGGATGGTTGTCTCGCTGCTGCCAACCGGAATAGACGGAATAAGGACCCGCCGGTACCCACACATCCGCTTTGTCGGGAAATTCAAATCCAGCGGGCATGACCCCGAGGACGCTGTAAGGTTTCGTATCGAGAGTGATCGATTTATTAAGAATTCCGACGTCCCCGCCAAATCGATTCCGCCAAAGGGCGTGGCTGATCACCGCTACCGGAGGGGCGCCCGGTTTGTCTTCGTCCTGGCGGAAAACCCTTCCGATTTCCGGTTGCGCGCGCAATGCCGCAAACACATCCGCTGACATCAGTGCTCCAGCAAGCCGTGCGGGCTCGCCAGCGCCAGTGAGAGTCAAATTGATGCCACTATAAACACCAAATTCTTCAAAAACCGATTGCTGAGCTTTCCAATCAACGAAATTCGGGTATGCAATCGACCCACCGGACCAGTCGGATCCCCGCTCGCACAACCAAACCAATTGGGCCGAATCCGGATAGGCCAGCGGACGCAATAGCACGCCATTCACAAGAGTGAAAATGGCCGTGTTTGCCCCGCTCCCAAGCGCGAGCGTGAGGACCGCCACGGCTGTGAAGCCGGGATTTTTTAGAAGTTGCCGGACTGCGAATTTCAGATCATTCATACCGCAAGGACTGAATGGGGTCGACCCTGGTTGCTCGTCGCGCCGGAAGCCAGCAGGCAAACAATCCCACGACAAGCAATAAAAAGGAAACGACCAGGTAAGTCATCGGATCGCTGGATTTCACCTCGTAAAGCAAGCTGCCGATGACGCGAGTCAGGGCCAGAGCGGTGATCACGCCAAAGCCAATCCCGACCAGGGTCAATCGGATTCCGTGTGCGATCACGAGTGAGAGGACCTGTGACTTCTGCGCGCCCAACGCCATGCGAATCCCGATTTCACGGGAGCGCTGGCCAACATTGTAGGCCAGGACGCCATAAAGGCCTATGGCCGTCAGCAATAACGCCAACCCGCCAAATCCGCTCACCAACTCCACCGACAAGCGCCGTTGCTGCAGCGCAGAATCCAGCAACTGCGTCACCGTCCGAACTTCTTGGATAGGTAAATCCTTGTCCAACTGGTCTAATTCAAAGCGAACCGCGCGGGTAATGTCTTCCGGGGAGCGCCGGGTGCGCACGATCAGATTCATGTAACCCCAGCAGTTTTGAAGATAGGGCCGGTACATTTCTCCTCGTGGCGCGCTGGCAAGGTCCCGCCTTTTTACGTCCTTGACCATTCCAACGATCTCCGCTTTTTGAGCGCCATCACCGACGTTGACGAACCGGCCCACAGGATTGGCTCCCAGCTTGAAGTTTCGAGCGAAGGTTTGGTCAACGATGAGCACCGGCGAACTGTTGGTCCCATCCTGGCTGGTGAAGTCGCGCCCTTGCAGGAGAGGAATCCCCAGTGTCCTGAAATAGCCGGGGCTAACCTGCGCGTAGCCGGCCGAGACGGACTCACCTGGCGGCGGTGGAGGCGCTCCAACGATTTCAACAGACAGTTGAGAGTCTTCAAACCCCAGCGGCAATCCATAGGCAAGGGCAGCCGAGGTCACCCCTGGGATGGTTGACACGCGCTCACGCAGCTGCTCAAGCAAGACGGTCTTTGCCCCCAGTCCTGGATAGGTTTTAGCCGGCAAGTTCAGGGTCATGTTGATCAGATTCTCCCTCTGATAACCGAGATCCTGTGAGAGGAGACGGCCGAAACTCCGGACCATCAGCCCCGCGCTGATCACTAACATCATCGCCAGCGCGACCTGAGTCACTACGAATAGGGACCCAAGACGGCGGCCATGTGGACCGGAACTGCTGCCCCGAGCCGCCTCGTTCATATCGCGCACCATGCTCTGACGTGCGGTCTGCCAGGCGGGCGCCAGGCCGAACAACAACCCGGTGGCCAAAGTGACTGCGGCTGTAAAGAGCAGGGTCCAACCGTCGAGTCGGATGCCCTCTGAAATGCGGGGAAGGTCCGGTGGCGAAGCGCTCAGGAGCACGCCAACGCCCATTCGGGCAACCATCACTCCGGCCACGCCGCCCAAAGACGCCAATACCAGGCTCTCCACCAGGAGTTGACGGATAATATGCCCCCGGGCCGCTCCCAGCGCGGCACGAACGGCGAATTCCCGGCCGCGTGCCGCTGCGCGCGCGAGCAGCAGGTTGGCGATGTTGGCGCAACAGATGAGTAAAACGAAGCCGACTGCTCCCAATAAAACGAGCAGAAGTCGGCGCGAGTCTCCAACTTGATTTTCCAGCATGGGATAAACCTCGATACCCCATCCCTTGTTTTGTTCATCGGCAGCCGCCAGTTGACTGGAGATTAAATCCATTTGCGCGCGTGCCGCCGAAATTGTCACTCCCGGTTTGAGCCGTGCGAAAGCCGAGTAGCTGTGATTGTGCCGCTGGCTTAGCTGACTTGGGTTGAACGCCAGGGGCGTCCAAATCTCCACATTCGGATTGGGATATTGCATCCGCGGAGGCATGACGCCGACCACCTGGTATGGCTCGCCGTCCAACGTCAGGCTTTGTCCCAGGATATTGGGGTCCCCTCCAAAACGTTTGCGCCAGCATTCGTAAGCCAGAAGCACCACGTGATGCCTTCCGTAGGTTTCTTCCTCCTGCACAAAATCGCGACCCTGCAACGGCTTTGCACCCAACAGAGTGAATGTATTGGCGGAAATTCGCGCGCCGGTGAGAACCGCTGGCATGCCGCGCCCTGTCAACGAATAGGAACCGCTTCCCTGGGCGGCAATTCCCTCAAACACCGTGGCCTGCTTGCGCCATTCGGCAATGACCGGGGCACCAATGGCGTTCTTATGCCATCCATTGCCGACATTACTTTCAAATAACTGAACCAACCGCTCCGGGTTCGGATAGGGGAGCGGTTTTAAAAGGATCGTGTAAACGAAGCTGAAGATGGCCGTATTGGCGCCTATTCCCAGCGCCAGCGTCAGCACCGCCACTGCTGCGAAGCCCGGGTCTTTCCTTAAGAGGCGCAATGCGAATCTGAGATCATTCATGACGATGGTGATATTATTTTTGACGTGGTGCTTCCGTTGCGCTCTTTATTGGCAAGACGTCGCCAGACCTTCGCTCAGCACGCCCGTTCCAAAACCCTCGTCCTCCTTTTTCTTCAACCGCGCAAAGCGCTTATTCAGCTTTCGACGCGCTCGACACGCTCGCACTCGAATGTAGGCGGATGAACGGCCGGTCGTCTGTTCAACGTCTGCCAAACTAAATCCTTCCAGGTCCAGCAACCGAATAAAGACACGGTCTTCCGGATTTAATTTTCCCAGAATGTTTTCAACGACTTCTTGCGATCCCAACCTGTAGGCCGGGTCGGAGTCCGGCGCGATCGAGTTTGGCTCCAGCGCTGCCTCTTCCTCCTTGGACAAATCGGCCATCCGCCATTCGGGCCGCGCTTTTTGAAACCGGATTGCATTCAGACAATGATTCACGGCAATTCGCGAGACCCAGTGCTCAAACGGGACTTCCCCACGGTACTGGTCCAGTTTTTCGAACATCTTCAAAAAGATCTCTTGTAAGAGATCTTCCTCGGCTGCGCCACGCGGGAGTTTTCGTCTGACAATTCTCACCACCACCGGATGGAGGTAATCCACGAGAAACGTGGCGGCATCTTGATCTCGTTTTCGGACCCGGGCGAGACACTCGGCGACATCGAAGAAACTCATTGAATCATTCCACATGACAAACGCGATGCTTCACCAAGGTGGTTTGAACGACCGTTCATTCATAACGGAGCGCAACCATCGGAGGAACCTTTGCGGCGCGCCGAGCCGGCAACCAGCAGGCGCCGGCTGCGATTAACAAAAGCGCGGTGCAAGCGGCACAAAGAGTCACCGGGTCGGAGGGATCAACACCGTACAATTGACTGCTCAGGAAACGCGTGAGAGCAAGTGCCCCTGCGATCCCAATCAGCACGCCGACCACTGTTGGCCGAAGGCCCTGCCGGAGGATAAGGCCCATGACCTCGCGACGGCTGGCACCCAAAGCGACGCGAATTCCAAGTTCGCGCGTTCGCCGGTTCACACTGTAAGCGACCACTCCGTAAAGGCCTACCATGGTTAACGCGATAGCCAGGCCGGCAAACAGGGTCAGCAGAAAGGCGGTAAACCGAGGCCGAGCCAAAGACTCAGCCATCAGCGTTTCAATGGCGTGGAAGTTTGCGACCGAAAGGGTCGGATCAACCTTCCTGAGCTCTGTTCTCAGGAACCGCTCTGGAGATGGCACTGCTCCAGGCGGGGTCATGCGCATCACGACGGTCATCTCGTCCCAAAATCCAGGGTCCTGGAGGTGATTCCGATAAACTGCCGGGCGCGGCGCCAGTTGCAGTCCCGCGCCATGCACATCCCGGATCACTCCAATAATTGTGAGCCAGTCGTTTGATTCCTTAAACCGGATTCTCTTGCCAATCGCATTTGCTCCCGGAAAGAACTGGTGGGCCAACGCTTCATTCACCACCGCAACGGAAATTTTGCCCATCTGGTCGGCGCCATTGAAGCTACGGCCCTGAATCAGAGTGAAGCCCAGCGCGTCAAAGCAGCCTGGCGTGACGAGCCGATCCTCCGCCAACGGCTCCTTGCCAGGCGCAGGTTCGTCCGCGCCTTCCGCACGAAAATAGGCGACGTTTTCGTGGCCACTCAGAGGCAAATGCGAGATCGCGCCGACGGCCCGAATGCCAGGGATGTTCTTGAGTTGCTCCTCTAACTGGCCAAAGAACGCAATCCGGGCCTCCCCTTTCTCATAGCGTGGACCGCGAAAAGTTAAGTCGATGGTGCAAATCCCGGTTTTGGCAAAGCCCGGGTCGAGTTTGATGAGCTTTTGCAGGGTTTGGAGGGTCAGCATAGCGCCCGTAAGCAGGATTATCGCAATGCCGGTTTGAGAGGCTATCAGTGTGCCGAAGCGAAGCACCTTGCCGTTTACCGAATTGCCCCGATCCGATGATTTGAGAACTTCGCTCAAGTTGAGCCGGGAAGCAGTCCAGGCCGGGGCCAACCCGAACAAAGTTCCCGTGATCAGTGAAAGCCCAGCGCTAAAAAGGAGAACCCGCCTATCCAACACCGTTTCGTGAATCCGAGGAATATTGGACGGACTGAAGGCGATCAACGCTTTCAAACCAATGTTTCCAAGGAGGACTCCCACTAACCCCCCCAGGGCCGCGAGAAGCAAAGTCTCGGTGAAGAGCTGGCGAAAAACCCGCAAGCGACCTGCGCCAATCGCGGCACGAATGGCTAACTCCCGCTGCCTGGCCACCGAGCGACATAACAGAAGACCAGCTACGTTTACTCCGGCAATTAAGAGCACAAACGCAACGGATGCGACCAGGACAAACAGAAGTGAACGAGCCGGACCGGCCATCTGGACCGCGAGAGGTCGCAGGTGTGTGCTCCACCCGGCGTGGGTCGCGGGACGGTCCTTGGCGACTCGAAGAGCGATGGAGTCCATCTCGGCCTGGGCCTGCCTAAGTGAAATCCCCGGTTTCAAACGCCCCAGCACGATGAATTGGCGGTTGACGTCATCGGCCCAGAACCTGGCATCTCCGGAAGCCGGCAACCACAACTCGGCTTCAGCCGGCAGGCCATAGGTAAGGGGCATTTCGATAGCGTGTGGGAAGGAGAAGCCTGGAGGCATAATTCCCACGACCACGCGCTGGTCGTTGTTCAGGGATATGGTCGAACCCACGATTGCCGGGTTCGCCCCGAATTCCCGCAGCCAAAGCGCGTGGCTTAGGATAACTACCCGGTCTTTTCCAGGTTGTTCCTCCTCTTTGTTGAAAGTCCGGCCAAGCATCGGCCGGACACCTAATGTTTCAAAGAGATTCGCTGTGACGGTGACGGCTCCAACGCGCACGGAACCCTCCGGCCGTTTCAAATCGATTGTGGCCGAACCCATCGCAGCAATGCTTTCAAAACTCTTCGCTTGCTCTCGCCAGTCCGCCAGATCCTGCTGGGAAGGAGGTAATTCGTGGAACCCCAGGTTGTATGAAGGGTTGTCGGTCCAAATCATCATGATCCGGTCGGGATCATGAAAAGGTAACGGCTTCAGCAGAACCGTGTTCAGAACGCTGAAAATCGCTGTGTTTGCGCCGATCCCCAGAGCCAATGTCAGGGTAGTAATCGCGGTGAACCCGGGATTTTTGACGAGTTGCCGAACAGCGAATTTCAGATCGTTCATTGTGTTTGCACACCCTGCACCAGGCCGAATTGTTTCAGCTTCATCGTTGAATCGCTCTCCGAGACGCCTCGCAAGAGTGAATGTGTTGCCCAACTCGACTGATTTCCGGGTTTGGTTGAACCGCTAACCGTTAGGCACGGACCATGCCAATCACCCGGCAAGACAGGTAAGTCATTGATTTCATACGCTTAATGAAGCTCATCAGGTAAGAAAATGCCGCCGACTTTTATTCGTCCGTGGGAATTGGCTGTCCCACTCCCGGGAAACCGAACGCTATTTGAGGGGAAGCTGCAGCCGGGCGCGGCACCCGGTTTTGTCATTCAGGTTCTCGAGCGCAATCGAGCCGCCATGCGCTTCGGCAATTTGGCGGCAAAGGACCAATCCAATCCCGGACCCGTTTTTTTTCGTGGTAAAAAAGGGCACGAACAAATTCGCGGGGTTGGGTAGGCCGGGGCCTTCGTCCTCAACCAACACCTCCAGCCCGGAGTTGCTTCGTGTCCATCGGACTGTGACACCGCCTTTGGTCTCTAAAGCGGCATCCACCGCGTTGCGTACCAGGTTAATCAAGAGCTGGTCGAGCAGGTCGGTATCCGCTTCGACAAACAGTGCGGGCCCCGGCTCGATTTTCACACGGAGACGTGTCTCCAAGCCAACCACCCGCGCGACCCAGGCCTGGATTTCGACCGGCCCGAACCGCGGCTCGGGCAGACGGGCCAACTGCGTGTACGCCCCGATGAAACGGTTCAACGCCTCCGCTCGGCCCGAGATGATTTCCAGCCCGCGTTCCATGTCCTGCTCCCAGTCCTCGGCGCGGGGCTGGCGTTTGAGCAAGTTGTTCATGGTACCGGCAATGGATTTGATCGGCGCCAGCGAGTTGTTGAGCTCGTGGGCCAGCACCCGGAGCAGCCGCTGCCAGGCGGCCCGCTCTTCCTCCCTTAAGGCCCGGCTCAGATCGGTCAAAACGACTAACGTGTGCGGCATCCCGTGCTCCCGAAATAGCGTCCGGCGCAGTCCCCAACGGCCAACCCCGCCGGGCAACGTGATTTCCATGGTGCGCGAGGATTCTCCCTGCAAACAGTCGCTTAATCCTAATTCGCCGGCCGAGCAGTTGAGCAATCGTTCGCTCGGTCTGCCCAACAACCGTTCGCCCGCGCGATTGACTAATCGAAGTTTCTGGGCCGCGTCAAAGGTAAAGATTGCCACGTCAATTTCGGTCATCACCTTGCTCAGAAGCGCGGTGGCTTCCAAAGCCGCCAGGCGCTGCTGTCGCAAGTTCTCTCCGAGCGCGTTGACCTCGATGATCACCTCGCCCAGGGCATCTTCCCTCCGGCCGCCTCGGGCCCGGATTGAGTAATCGCCTTCGCGGATGGCAGCCAGCAGGTTCGAGATGGTTTGCAGCGGAAATCGAACCTTGCTGATCACGGCAAAAGAAAAGCCCATCCAAAACAGGAGCAACAAGACAACGACGCTCCATTTGACTTGGTCGTTGTATGAACCAAGCCACAGCAAGCACACCGCCGCTACCGTGGCGGGCAGGCCGGCCAACAACGCGGTCCAAAAAATCCGGTGCTCGTGCTTTAGCCGCTTCAACAAAGTACTGCTCACGGTGGCTGGTTACAGACCGTGCTTCTCGAGCCGCCGGTAAAACGCGCTCCGGCTTAGCCCCAAAGACTCGGCCGCTTTACGGGCGTTGCCTTCGAACCGCGCGAGGGTTTTTTTGATGAGCAATCGTTCAACCTCCTCCAAGTTCATCTCCTCGAGGGCGCGCGCTGGATTTCCACTCTCCTGCAAACCCAAATCCGCTACTCGGATGAGCTCCCCTTGCGCCATCAGCACGGCGCGTTCAACCACGTGACTGAGCTCCCGAATGTTTCCCGGCCAGGCGTGCTGGACCAGGCAGCGCAGAGCCGCCTCGTCAAACCCGGCCAACCGCTTGCGATACCGCTGCAGGTGCCGGTTGAGGAAGAAACCCGCCAAAGCGGCGATGTCCTCACGGCGTTCTCTCAAGGGGGGCAAATGGATCTCGACGGTGTTGAGGCGGAACAACAGGTCGGCCCGAAAACGTCCCGCGGCGATCTCCGCGCGCAGGTCCGCATTGGTCGCGGAAACGACCCGCACGTCCACCCGGACAGTTCTGGAGGAACCCACTCGCTCGAATTGGCCGGTTTCAATCGCACTCAGCAACTTGGCCTGGTGCT
>DATGLT010000412.1:0-5375 GCA_035294005.1 Verrucomicrobiia bacterium | reverse complement strand
GGATCCCCGCCGATGCCCACGCAAGTGGATTGGCCGACTCCACGGCAGGTGAGTTGCCACACAGCTTCGTAAGTAAGCGTGCCGCTTCTTGAAACGACACCGATATGGCCCTGGCGATGGATGTAGCCTGGCGAAATCCCGATGCGGCAGCCACCCGCGGAATCTTTGCCTGCGCCGGGGCAAACGATGCCCGGGCAATTGGGACCAATCAAACGGGTTTTGCTTCCTTCCATGGACCGCTTGACTTTGACCATGTCATTCACCGGGATCCCCTCGGTGATGCACACTACAAGGTCCAGGCCGGCGTCCACACCCTCCAGGATCGCGTCTGCCGCAAACGGTGGCGGCACAAAGATTACCGATGCAGTGGCTCCCGTCTGTTTCATGGCCTCAGCCACCGTGTCGAAAATGGGGACTTTGTTTTCAAACATTTGTCCTCCCTTGCCGGGCGTGACTCCCGCCGCCACCTGAGTCCCGTAAGCCAGGCTGAGTTGAGTGTGACGCGCCCCGAAACTTCCGGTAATGCCCTGGACAAGGATTCGAGTTTGGGGATGAATCAGGATCGACATGGTTCTGAGGTAAATGGGTTATTGGAGGCCGTCACGCTTTGCCGACAGCCCGGACTACCTTTTGCGCGGCATCGGCCATCGAGTCGCCGCTGATAATGGTCAGGCCGGATTCCGAAAGCGTCTTTTTGCCCGCGGCGACATTGTTCCCTTCGAGGCGGACCACCAGCGGGAGTTGCAATCCCGTCTGCCGGACGGCGGCCACGATGCCTTTGGCAATCACATCACAGTCCATGATACCGCCGAATATGTTGACCAGGATCCCTTTCACGTTGGGATCCTGCAGAATGATTTTGAAAGCAGCTGCGACCTGCTCCTGGCTTGCTCCCCCGCCCACGTCCAGAAAGTTGGCGGGACGCCCACCAAAGTGTTGGATGATATCCATGGTCGCCATCGCCAGGCCTGCGCCATTGACAAGACAGGCGATGCTGCCGTCCAGCTTGATGTAATTAAGGTTGAACTTGCTGGCTTCGATTTCCAGCGGCGCTTCCTCACCCAAATCGCGCATCGCCTGGAGATCCGGGTGGCGGTAAAGCGAGTTGTCATCAAGCGAGAGCTTTGCGTCAACAGCCAGGATGCCTGCTTTGCCGTCTTTCCCGGTCACAACGCAGAACGGGTTGATCTCGACCAGCGACGCGTCGCACTCCCACCAGGTGCGATAAATGCCCTGCAGTTGCCGGGCGGCCTGGCCGAGCAGATCACCCTTGAGCCCCAGGGCGGTGACAAGCTTTCGCGCCTGGTAGGGCATCATTCCCATTGCAGGATCAATCGGTTCCTTGACGATCTTTTCAGGAGTCTTGGACGCAACTTCTTCGATGTCCATTCCGCCTTCAGTACTGGCCATCACCACGGGCCGTGAGATCGTCCGGTCCAGGAGTGCTGCGACGTAGAGTTCTTTCTGAATGTGCGGGGCTTCTGCGACCAGGACTTTGCTGACAAGCCGACCCTCAGGTCCGGTCTGCTTGGTTACCAGAACGTTGCCCAGCATGCCGCGCGCATTTTCGAAAACTTCCTGCGGGGTTTTGCACAGCTTCACTCCGCCCTTGAACCCGCTTTTGAAGGTGCCTTTCCCACGGCCGCCGGCATGGACCTGGGATTTGACCACCGCCATCGACGCGCCGTTTTTGAAGAGTTGTTCGGCAATGCCTTTGGCCGCTTCGGGGTTATCGCAGACTTCGCCGGCAGGCACTGCTACGCCGTATTTGGCCAGCAGTTGCTTGGCCTGAAATTCGTGAAGGTTCATTAGGAAAGAATAGCCGTCAAGGACCGCTTAAAAGTTGCGTCGGCCAGCACCCGCGGGCCGGCAGCCCCGTTTATTTCCGCTCCTTAATCGGGGTGTAATGGTTAAGTGTCGGCCCGGTGTAAATCTGGCGGGGCCGGTAAATGCGGGTGGGGGCTTCCATCACTTCCTTGTAATTGGCGATCCAGCCGGGCATGCGGCCAATGGCAAAGATGACCGTGAACATTTCCAAGGGGATTCCGATGGCGCGCATGATAATCCCGCTGTAAAAATCGACGTTCGGATAGAGTTTGCGCTCGATAAAATACGGGTCCTTAAGCGCCGCCTCCTCGAGGTGCTGGGCGATATCCAGGAGCGGATCCGAAATGTGCAATTTCTCGAGCACGTCGTCGCAAGCCTTTTTGATGATTTTAGCTCGGGGATCGTAATTTTTGTAAACGCGATGGCCGAATCCCATGAGCCGCTTGCCGCTGTTCTTGTCTTTGGCCGCGGCGATGAACTTTGAACCGTCATCGCCCGAATCGTGAATGGCCTGGAGCATTTCCAGCACCGCCTGGTTGGCGCCGCCGTGCAATGGGCCCCAAAGCGCGCAAACGCCGGCGGCCGCGCTGGCGAACAGGTTCGCCCTGCTGGAGGCCACCATCCGGACCGTTGCCGTCGAGCAGTTCTGCTCGTGGTCGGCGTGCAAAAGGAAAATCAAATCCAGCGCCTTGGCCGTCTCCGGCTTGATTTCGTAGTCCAGGTAAGGGACCGAAAACATCATGTGGAGAAAGTTCGCGGTATATTTGAGCTCCGGTTTGGGATAGATAATTGGCAACCCGCGGGATTTGCGGTAAGCGAAGGCCGCAATGGTGCGCACCTGCGACAGGAGCCGGGCGGCGCCCACCATGAAATGTTCGTGATGCTCGTCGGTCAGCAACTCGGGGTAAAAGCAACTGGCGGCATTGATCATCGAGGAGAGGATCGCCATCGGGTGGGCGTGAGTGGGGAAGCCCTCAAAATGGTGCTTCATGGCCTCGTTGAGCAGCTCGTTATCGGTGAGCAAATCGGAGAACCGCCTCAACTCCGCGCTGTTGGGCAGCTTGCCCATGATAATCAGGTGGGCCACCTCGATGAAGGTCGACTTTTCGGCGAGCTCTTCGATCGGGATTCCGCGGTAGCGCAGAATGCCCTTTTCGCCGTCAATAAACGTAACCTGGCTTTGGCACGAGCCGGTATTGGCGTAACCGTCGTCGAGGGTGATCAATCCCGTTGCGGTGCGCAGCGTCGCGATATCAATCGCCCGTTCCTGCTCCGAGCCTTCTATCACAGGAAGTTTTGTGCTCTTTCCCTCGATGATAAGTTCGGCGGTCTTTTCCATAATTAACTTTCTAAACGTCCCAACGGCTCCAAAACTTAAGCGCACTGCCAAAGCGGAAGCAACTTCAAACGCGCTGGATTTGCAGTTGCCGCTCCCCAAAGTGGCCCGTTTTAGCCACTCAGCGTCAATTCGCTACGAGTTCGGCTGCCCGTAGCACAGAATCGGCACGCCAAATCTTTGTAGCGTGGCAAGGGGCGGAGTTCTATATTTGCCGAGATGAAGTTCAGTTTGCGTGAATCTTATCGTGCTGAACTTAACATGCCTGGAACTGAAACGCGGACCCTCGCGCGCATTTGCATTTCTCTGCTGTCGTTTTCAATTCTCCTGGCCCTGAGCCAGCCGCTGAACGCGGAACAACCAAACCTCCGGCGATCGTTTCAACCGCTGCAGCCGGTTGCCCCGCCGGTCGTGCGTCACAACGGATGGGTTCGAAATCCGATTGATGCTTTTGTGGTCAGCCGGCTGGAACAGTCGCATTTGGCGCCCGTAGCCCAGGCGAGCCGGCTTGCGCTGCTGAGGCGGGTGACTTTCGATCTGACCGGGTTACCTCCCGGTCCGGAGGAGATCCGGGAGTTCATTGCCGACCGCCGTCCCGAAGCCTACCAGCGCCTGCTGGAACGGTTGCTTGCTTCCGCCCGTTATGGGGAACGTTGGGGCCGTCATTGGCTCGACCTCGCCCGCTACGCGGATACGGGAGGATTTGAAAAGGATCTCCCATACCCGAATGCATGGAAGTTTCGGGATTATGTGATTCGGTCTCTCAATGAGAATAAGCCCGTGGACCGCTTCATTCAGGAACAGATCGCGGGCGATGAACTTTGGCCGGAGGACCCGGAGGCGAGGATTGGCACCGCCTTTTTTTCGGTCGGCCCTGCCTCTCAGGATTCGGCGTTGAATTCCACCCAGCTGGAATACGAATGGCTGACGGATTGTGCGGATACGGCGGGGGCGGCATTTATGGGTCTGACGCTGGGTTGCGCTCGTTGTCACAATCACAAATACGATCCAATCAGCCAGCAGGATTACTTTGCCGTGCAGGCCATATTTGCCGCCAGTGACCGCGCGTATCCGCCGGCGGTTCGTGAGCACCGCATCAAAGGCCTCAACGGAATCTTATCCGATATCCCGATTCCCAAGGAGCTACTGGCCGATCCTCGCTGCACAATCAGAACAGATGACCAGGCCGGGCCAGGCCTGTTTCATCGAGACACACCGATGCCAATCCACCGCCTTAAGCGTGGCGAACTGGGCAAACCGCTCGAACTTGTGGAACCGGCGCTGCCGGCGATGTTCGGCGCTGATAAAAAGGCATTTGATCTCGGCTCCGCCCCCGCGGACCAGAGGCGGGCTGTTCTGGCGCGGTGGCTTGTTTCAAGAGATAACCCGCTGACCGCGCGCGTCCTGGTGAATCGCGTCTGGGCCTGGCATTTTGGACGCGGCATTGTTCGCACGCCAAACGATTTCGGGGCGCAGGGCGAAGCGCCTACTCACCCTGAGCTGCTGGACTGGCTGGCCAATGATTTCATCGATCACGGGTGGGACCTGAAACGCTTACATCGTGTCATTCTGACGTCGGCGACCTACCAACTCGCCAGTTCAGGCGAATCACCGGAGGCTTTGGCCCAGGACCCCGAAAACCGGCTGTTATCGCACTTCACTCGGTCCCGTTTGGATGCCGAATCCGTTTGGGACAGCCTCCACGCAGCGGCCGGTACGCTGAACCTTAAGCAATTCGGGCCCCCGGTCGTCCCTGAGTTGAGCAAGGAAGAACTCAGCGGTCTTTTTGACGAGAAGAGCTGGATGCCCAATAAAGACCCTTCCGAGTTTAACCGGCGCGGAGTTTACATTTTTGAAAGGCGGACATTTTTGCTGCCGATGTTCGATGCGTTTGATCCTCCGGACGTCATGAGCAGTTGTCCCAGGCGATTCCAAACCATTGTTCCAACCCAGGCTCTGGCGCTTCTTAACAGCACGGTTGCCCAAAGCCAGGCCCGCGCTTTCGCACGCAGGCTGTTGAACGACTGCGACGGCAAAGTGGACAAGGTTCCCGCCAGGGCATGGCTCCTTGCGTTTGGCCGGCCGATTCATCCAGAAGAAACCCGCCGGGCGCTCCAGTTTTTGCGAACCCGCCAGGACGAGCTCGCAAAGGGTCCGGAACGCCGTGCTTTGTCCACTGGAAAGGATGCGATTTCCAGCGCCCCCTCGGAGT
>DATGLT010000411.1:0-4435 GCA_035294005.1 Verrucomicrobiia bacterium | reverse complement strand
CGTTTTTGCCGAGCCGTCATTTTGCCCCACCGCCACCGGCACCCACGCGCCGCTGCCCAATCGCGATTTTGTTTGTAAACTGATGCGGTGAAACCCGGACGGAACCGAAACCTCAACCACCACGTTTGTACCTTCGGGGTGGATGCTCGACATTGCCGGCGCATTGGCCTGTCCATATGCGCGCGTGCAGGCAATGATTTGGAGAGAAGCAGCCCAAGCCAAGAGCCATGGGGAGCGGCTCCCAAGCAGAGTTTTCATACAATCCTTCGTGTGTGAAAAACCCTAAGCCCCATTGGAGCCGAGGTCAAATAATTTGGAGGCTGTCAAAGCGGATATTAATCCTCTTTAACCTCCTCTTAAGGTGCCCAGGCGTAACCTGGTCACGTGAAACTTAAGTTACTGTTCAACTTGCGGAGCGTGATTGGTCCGGCGCTGGTCGGGTTTCGGGCGGGTTCCCGATCCAACGTATCTCCACGTGTAATCGCCTGGGTCCTGTTTGCAGCCATGCCGTGTGCTCACGGCGAAGACCCGGGTCCAGCAACCGCGACGGCAGCCCCGGGCCGTTTGGCGGCCGAAGCCACCGCTACACTTCCCGCCATTCAAGCAGACTATGGCACTGACGGATTGCGAATTAACTTCCATGGCGCATCGTTGGACCTGGTCCTTGCCTATCTGAGCGACGCGGCGGGATTTATCATCAACAAACAAACCGAGGTGGTTGGAACTGTGGAAGTCTGGAGTAAACAGGCTGTTACCAAAGACGAAGCGGTTGAACTGCTGAGCTCAGCGTTGACGAGGAGCGGCTATGCGATGACTCGGAGCGGACGAATCCTCAATATTATGCGCGCCGATGCCGGCAAGACCGCTGACACAGAAATTGTGGTCAGTGCCGACCCGGCGCTGGTGGAGAAATCCGACCAGATCCAAACCCAGGTTATTCCGGTGCGCTACGCGACAGTCAGTCAGCTTGTGCCGAACCTTGAGCAACTTCTGCCTGCCTCCGCGTCACTCACAGCCAATGAAAGCGCCAATACCCTTATCCTGGTTGCGAAAAAGACTGACATCAAACGGATGCTCAAAATTATCGAAGCGCTGGACAATTCACTGGCCAGTTCGGCATCGGTGAAGGTTCTGGGTTTGCGATATGGGAATGCGAAGGATATTGCCAGTATCATTACCCAGCTGTTCGCGCCTCAGACTTCGACCCAGGCCGGCCAGGCAACGGGGAACGGTTTTGGCGGTCCGCCGAGAGGATTCGGCGGATTTCAACCTGGGAACGATCAAAGCGGTGGGGCTGGAAACAGCCGGGGCGTATCTTCCGGGCGAGGATCGGTGGCCGGCCGTGTTACAGCCGTTGCCGATGAGCGCTCTAATTCAGTTGTGGTAAGCGCACCGGAAGATTTGATGACATCGATTCGGGACATGGTCCAAAGGCTGGATGATCCCGTGTCGGACTTGGCGGAGTTGCGAGTGTTCAGGCTGCGCAACGCGGAGCCTGCCGAATTGGCAAGCCAGCTGGCACAGCTGTTCCCGGAAGATAGCAATTCGAACAATGACGCTGGTGGGATGCCGTTCTTCGTTCCCGGCCCTAGTCCGGCGGGGTCAGCCGGCGGCTCGTCGTCCAGCTCAAGTGATCGCGCCAAAAAGCTCGGGAAAGTTTTGGCGGTAGCGGATGGCCGGACCTCGGCGCTCATTGTGAGCGTTGCCAGGACTCTAATGCCTCAAATCGCGGGCATGATCGAGCAACTGGATGCCCAGGAAGGCAAACGTGAGGTGGTGAGCTACTTCGAACTTCGGAACGCCGATCCACAGGACATCTCCCAAAACCTGCAGGACCTGTTCAACCGAAACATTCGCTCCGAGAACAACAATCAGAACACGTTCCTTGGAAGAAACAATCCCCTGACCCAGCGGGCGCTGCAGAATCAGCAAAGCAGCAGCAGTTCTTCCGTGTCGTCGGGGCTGGGATCGGGGCAGGGCGGCACGACCAGCCGCTCTAACGCAGTGCCATAGTTCAGCTGACCTTGAGATCGGACCATGTTATAATATAATTATAGCATTGACGATCATCATGCGCGCTGATTATCATTGCGCCATGAAACAGCGGATTTCCCGTCGTGGCTTCGTTACTTCTTCACTCCTGGCTTCGGTTGCGCTGCCGCTTGGAATGAGGGCTCCTGCCGGTGAAGTGTTGAGCGCCAGTGGTCAGGCGCCGGATTCGGCAGGGTCCGACAAGGAGGTCGTCCCGATGGGCGCAATCGCGGGGAAACAATTCAGCCGGTTGATGATGGGAGGCAACCTCATTGGCGGATGGGCTCACGCGCGGGAGTTGCCGTATGTCTCGACCTTGATGCGCAAATACAATTGTCCATCCAAGATCCGCGAGACACTCGAACTGGGCGAAGCCAATGGAATCACCGCGATCAACACGTGGGTCATGGATGATAACTCGCAGATTTTTGAACACTGGAAAAACCGCGGAAAGCTAAAATGGTTTGCGCAAACGCGGCTGGATGGGGGCGGCGGATTTTCCCAGATCCAAAAGGCGATCGACGAAGGCGCCTGTGGCATTCACCTCACGGGCGACGCTTGTGAGGGATTGCTGGACCAGGGCAAGTTCGAAAAAGTGGCTGAAACCATCGGGTTTATCAAATCACAGAAAAAGATCGCGGGTGTGGCTGCGCATGACCTGCGGGTGATCGTGGAATGTGAAAAGCGGCGGCTCGACGTCGACTTTTATCAAAAAACGCTTCACACGCATAATTATTTCACGGCGCCGCGTCCGGAAGAGACTTCGGCTGTTGGGGCGCACGACAATTCCTGGTGCAATGATCCCCAGGCCGTAGTGGAGGTGTTTTCAAAGATCACCAAGCCGTGGATAGCGTTCAAAATCCTTGCGGCGGGAGCCATCCAACCCCGGGCCGCGTTTCCGTTTGCGTTTAACAGCGGCGCCGATTTCATTCTGGTCGGGATGTTCGACTGGCAGATCGAGGAAAACGCAAAACTTGCGCGGCGCGTGTTGTCAGTGGTGCGCGGGCCGAACTCCAAGCGCACTCGGGCTTGGAGCTGAGGCCTTTTTGTAGCTTGGCTTGAAGCTTAAGCTCCGGCTTGCCGGCGATTGCGAGTTGCCCGGGAGATAAAAAGGACAGGGAGCAGCGAAAGCAGCAGAATGGGCCAGAGCCAGGTCGTCACGAGGGCATAGGCGTTCTGGAGAAACATGCTGTTTCCGCAGAAGGCCTGGCTGGCCGCATCGTTCGCGTGAGTTGCCACGGCGATCCCGCCTTGGGCGAATTCTCGGGCCAGCGCCACTCCACCGGCGGCTGCTTTCCAGCCAATCGCTATTCCTCCCAACGCCATAAAACCGGAAACAATGCCTCCTACGGCGCAAATGCCGATCGCGAAGCCCGCGTAACAAAGGGCGCCGAGGCCGAACCCGCCAAACACCAGCGCGCCGAGAGCAAAGCCTCCGAAGCTGATCGGGGCAATTGCAACTCCCCCGAAAGCGAAGATAAGCCCTACCGAAGCGCCATCGCCCACAGCGATCCAGGCAGTCATGACATCGTGAAGGCTGGCCCACGTCGTGCCAAAGCGAATGTGGATTAGCGGAATGCCAAGCAAAGTGGCGTCTGATTTGTACTCAAACAAAGGCGCGCGGGCAGATCGGCCTGGCACCGAAGCCGAAACCCCGTTCGCCTTATCCAACTCTCGAAGTCTCCGCCTGCTCCACACGAGAAGCAAACCGACACTTGGGACCCAAGCCAGTGCACCGGCAATAAGAGCTGCAGCGAAGATATTCGGGTGAGAGTTTTTCAATGGCCGCAGGCAAAAGGCCAGCAACGTAACCAGGAAAGGGAAGACGATACAGGCGGCCATTGCTCCATAAAACTTCCGGATCAAACGGCGCTCCTGATCACTGGTTGCTCCTTGCAGGGACAGCTTGTATCCGAGGTAGCTGGCGGTCAAACCCGTCAGCGGACCTGCCAGCATATTGGCTCCGGCGAGCGCTCCGGCTGCCTTTGCGCCGAAACTGCTCTTGGCCGCAGTTGCCCCCAATCCGGTTGCTATGGTGGACGACGAAATGGCGGGCAACGCAGCCATGACGCCGAACGTGAAACTTTGGTTCGGCGCGCTTCGGGCCAGCGCTCCTTCGATAAATGACACGACCTCCTGCTGGAGTAGTCTGCGCCCTCGCGACAGGCGTTGTCGAACCGCTTCCTCGCTTAGCTCCAGCGCGGCGGCAACGCTCTCGATCGATTGCCTCTCCCGGTAAAAAAGGACCAGCGCTTCCCGGTAACCTCTGGGCACGCGCTCAATGGCGCGCCAAAGGACAGCCTCCTCCTCTTTGCTGATGAGGGCGTCCATCGGGTGGGTCCCGGCGGGTAATGACTCCTCGACGGCTTCCAATGGCTCCGCGCCGTGCGTGGGTTCATGCCCG
>DATGLT010000410.1:0-19956 GCA_035294005.1 Verrucomicrobiia bacterium | reverse complement strand
ACGGAACGGTGCTCTTCACCGGAATTAGAATTGCCGGCCAGGCGCGCGACCGCCTGGGACGGCTGCTGGCGATCGGAGTGGTGACACTCCTTTTCAGCCACGTGTTTATCAATATCGGCATGAACATTCGAATCATGCCTGTGACGGGTGTACCACTGCCGCTGCTTTCTTACGGCGGATCGTCAGTGCTCGGCTCGTTGATCGCCATAGGCTTATTGCAAAACGTCTACATTTATCGAAAGGCTTACTAATATGAGCGACAGAAATTTTTCCCGGCGCCGACGCGGAGGCATGCGCTTCCGCCCAACCGGCGGACTGGGCCACATGCAACAACGCCCTGACCGGGACGCCGTCCAGGCCCGCGCTGAAGCCATCGGCGACCAGGCGCCCCAGGACAAAGTCTATGAGCGCCGCCACGCCAAGGAAATTGACCAGGCCGAGAATATCGCCGCCGGACTGCCACCCGAGGGCGCCCCCGCGGAAACTCAGTCCGGGCAGACAAACGAGAAACGCGATTTCCGCGAACCCAACTTCGAAACCCCGGCCGAGGTTCAGGAAGAAAAGAACTTTGAACCGGTCAAGGTTCCGGAGCAGCCCAAAGGGCTGGTCGAGAGCATCAAAGCGGCAGCAAGCACGCTGGTAAGAAAAGTCCAGGGCTTAATCAAGCCGGTCAAGCAGGCCCACAAAGAAGTCATTATCAACGCCGAAACCCTTGAAACACGCGTCGCCGTTTCCGAAGAAGGCCGGCTAGAAGAGTTCAACATCGAGCGCACGACCGAGGAACGGCTGGTGGGCAGCATCTTCAAAGGCAAGGTTCGGAACCTGGAAGACGGGCTCAAGGCCGCCTTTGTGGATATTGGCTTCGAGAAGAATGCATTTCTGCATTACTGGGACATCGTGCCCAGCAGTTTTGACAGTGGCGTCGAAATCGTCGAGCGAGAAGGCCGGCGCCGCGACAAACCGAAAATCACCCAGAAGGATATTCCACGCGTGTATCCTCCCGGCAGCGACATTATCGTGCAGGTCACCAAAGGCCCAATTGGAACCAAAGGGCCGCGCGTAACAACCAACCTGGTCCTGCCCGGCCGCTACCTCGTGCTGTTGCCCAATTCTGACCAGAGCGGCATCTCGCGAAAAATCGAGAATCAGCAGGAACGGCAGCGCTTGAAGAAAATTTTGCGCGAGTTGTCCATTCCCGAGGGCATGGGCGTCATCATGCGCACCGTTGGAGAAGGCCAGCAGAAGCGCTATTTTGTGCGGGACCTGGCCTTGCTGCTGGAGGAATGGTACTTAATCCAGGACCGGATCAAGAACCGGCCTCCCGCCACTTGCGTTTTCCAGGAACCCGACCTGATCGAGCGAACCGTGCGCGACTTCCTTACCGAAGACGTCGAACGGATCGTCGTCGATAGCCAGAAAGCGTATGAGCGCATGCGCGAAATGATTTCTAAAATCTCGAAGCGTTCCGCCAACAAGGTGAAGCTGTACACCGATCCTCAGCCGATTTTCGATCGGTTCAATATAACCCGCCAACTCGAAAACGCGTTCTCACGGCAGGTCCATCTCAAGAGCGGCGGTTATATCGTCGTCGACGAGACCGAAGCGTTGGTGGCGATCGATGTCAATACCGGCCGGCATAAGGGCGGCAAAGACCAGGAGAGTTCGATTCTCAAGGTCAATCTCGAAGCCGCCGATGAGATCTCCCGTCAACTTCGGTTGAGAAACATGGGCGGCCTGATCGTGCTGGATTTCATCGATATGAAATCTCGTCGCGACCAGCAGCAGGTGTATCAAAGAATGAAAGAGGGCCTTCGCCGGGACAAAGCAAAGACACATGTGCTGCCCATTTCCCAACTCGGCCTCATGGAGATGACGCGTCAAAGGCACTCCGAGAGCGTTCATGCGGCTGTGTACGACGATTGCCCTTACTGCAAAGGCAGGGGCAAAGTGAAGAGCGCCCTGACGATGAGTGTCGAAATTCAGCGCAAGCTCAGTGAAATCCTCAAGAAACGCCCGCGCGACGAATCGGATTTTCAGCTCCGCATTGCCGTCCACCCCAGCGTCCTGGAACGATTGCGCACCGAGGATGAAAAACACATCCAGGAGATGGAAAAGCGGTATTTCGGGCGGTTGCTCTTTCGGCCCGACCCCGCGTTACACGCCGAACAATTCAAAATTGTTAACGTAGCGACAAACGAGGAACTGGCGAGCGTCGGCGGGTAAACCCTCGCTATACGCATTGTCATTCGGTCTCGCAGGGTTCATGCAGAACGCGTGAGCCCGGTTGCTGTTCCCCGCCAAGGCGTGAAATCAGCCTCATTGCCTCGGCGGCTCCGAGGGACGGCTTTGTTTCAACAGGCACCAGGGCCGCTAGCTAGCGAACGGCGCGTAGCCGAAAATATTGTTCCGAGGCAGAAATCACGTTGGTGACCCAATTCAGCCCGTTGACAACGACAACCGGCGAAGAAACCGGATTCCAAGTCACTGGTGGAATGAGGTTGGTTGCGTATTGCGGAAGGAAGCCAGTGAAATTCGTCGCCCAGTTCAAAACCGCAAAGCCCGCCGAAAGGTTGATAGTTAACTCCGGTTGCGCGCTCGGGATTGGGATACGGAACACGGTGCCATTTCCAAAAGCTCCCCCTTGCAGAGTCGTGCCGTAAAGAGCGTTCCCGGCCAGGACCAGTCCGCCCTTCGGGTTGGCGCCATCCTGGTTTGTGTTCATCACCAGCGGACTAAACACGTGGAGGTTCGTGAACCCTGTGCCATCGGTATTAATGGCAAAAACCGTGCCGTTGCCGGAACCGCCGCCCGTAAGTGTGGTCCCGTATAATGTGTTACCCGACAAAAGCAATGGGCCTTCCGAATCGAACCCATCGGCGTTGGTGCCGTGAAGAAGCCCGCTGGGGTCAGAATTGACCAAAGTAACATCAGTGAACCCGTGTAGCGTTGAGAATCCGGAACCATCAATACTGAGCGCGAAAATCGTGCCCGCGTCGTTGGCTCCGCCAGCAAAGGTGGTCCCGTACAGAACATTGCTCGACAGCGCCAATCCTATCCGGGACCCTGACCCGTCGGGCCCCATGAAATTATGAATGAAATCAAGACCTCCAAACGTGCCACCGCCGGTTGGCACCATGAAGACCCCGCCACTAGAGGCGCTCCCCCCGAAGGATGTCCCGTATAGCACATCGTTCGAAAAGATTAAAGAACTGGGATAACCCCCGTCGGCCCCTCCCGTAAACGTAAAAAAGTTTGTGAACGCATCCCCGTTAGTCTGCAAACCGAATAAGGTACCGTTCACAAAAATGCCTCCAGCCAGGGTGGCCCCGTAGAGAAGGTTGCTGGACAAGACCAAAGGTCCGATAGGATGGCCAGCGCCTAGTGCGTCGCCCGAAGGGAAATTATATAAATTTGTAAACCCGGAGCCGTCAAGGTTAACGCAGAAAACGGTGCCGCCTCCTCCCGAGCCGCCCGATTGGGCAGTCCCGTATAGAGTCTGCCCTGACAGCGTCAGTTCAGACCACGGACCGCTGCCGTCGTCGCCCGTGAAATTGTGCAGATTCGTAAAACCGGTGCCATCGGTTCGAATTGCGAACATAATTCCATTGCCGGAAAAACCTCCGCCAGTGGCAGTGCCGTACAGGCTGTTTCCTAACAACCCCAGAGTGCAAACGGGAGCGGCTCCATCCTGGTTTGTCCCGTTTTGCAATCCGCTGAAACTATGCAACGTCTGGACATTCTGAGCAGAAACCCTAGCCGCCAAGAGCCCTAAAGAGGCCCAGGCTGCCAAAGACCGGAGTAGCCGTTTTGTCAGGGGCATAATGCGGCTGATTGTAGCAACTGCCCGCCTCGCGGTCTGTAAGGGAAGAACGGATCATTTTGTGCGTAAAACACGCACCCACTGGAAGCGCAGATAGGAGTTGGACCAGCAACCGGCTGCTTACTGCCAGGCGACCAATTCTGAAAGACCGGATTAGTTCCGGGCCGTGAGGAGCTGGCCGACCACCTCCGGCCTCGCTTCGACTCAATTTATCTGAATCGCGCGCGCCAGGCTCATGAAGCACGCCATGATCCGCGTTGCAAGGAATTCAGAACATCTCCTGGCGGGTTCCGCCAGGAGTCTTTTAAACAGTTACTTGCGCCTACGGCAGGGTCGTCCGGCCCATGAGATACCGATCGCACTCCCGGGCCGCCCCGCGTCCTTCGTTAAAGGCCCACACCACCAGGCTCTGGCCCCGGCGACAATCGCCGGCGGCGAAGACGCCCTTGATGTTGGTGTGGTACTTCTCGAAGTCCGCTTTGATGTTGGTGCGCGCGTCTCGTTCAACGCCTAGCGCCTCCAGCAACGGTTGTTCAGGGCCCAAAAAGCCCATCGCCAGGAGCACCAACTGCACCGGCCTGCGTTGCTCGGTGCCGGGCACTTCCTTGGGAACGAACTGCCCCTTGTCGTTCCGCTCCCATGTGATTTGGACGGTCAGGACTTCTTTCACCGCTCCGTGTTCGTCCCCGAAGAATTGTTTAGCCGTGGTGAGATAAACACGCGGGTCCGCGCCGAATTTTGCCGCCGCCTCTTCCTGGCCGTAGTCCAGCCGGTAAATCTTGGGCCATTCAGGCCAGGGATTGTCCAAAGCCCGATCCATAGGCGGACGAGGCAGGATCTCAAGTTGCACGAGGCTGCGGCAATTGTGCCGCATTGCGGTCCCAACGCAGTCTGTGCCGGTGTCGCCGCCCCCGATCACCATGACATCTTTGCCTTCGGCGGAGATAAACGAGCCGTTTTTGTGCCGGTCGAGCAGGCTGCGGGTGTTGCCGGTCAGAAAATCCATGGCGAAGTAAACGCCTTTGAGCTTTCGGCCTTCGATGGGCAAATCGCGGGGTTTGGTAGCGCCGGTGCAGATCACCACTGCATCAAATTCCTTGAGCAACTTGTCGGCGGCGTAATTGACACCCACTTCGGCCCCGGTAACGAACTGGATGCCCTCGGCTTCCATTTGCTCGAGCCGGCGCACCACGACTTTTTCTTTGTCGAGCTTCATGTTGGGAATCCCATACATGAGCAGTCCGCCCGGCCGATCGGCGCGTTCAAAAACAGTGACGGAGTGTCCAGCGCGATTAAGTTGGGCCGCGGCGCACAATCCGGCGGGGCCTGACCCAATTACGGCGACTTTCTTTCCGGTCCGCATCTTTGGCGGTTCGGGAACAACCCATCCCTGTTCCCAGCCATGTTCAATGATCGAGTATTCAAGATTCTTGATTGTGACCGGAGGAGCATTGATGCCCAGGACGCAAGAACCTTCGCAAGGGGCCGGGCACACGCGGCCGGTGAAGTCAGGGAAATTATTGGTTTTATGGAGTCGTTCGAGGGCCTCTTTCCAGAGCCCGCGGTAAACCAGGTCGTTCCATTCCGGGATCAAATTATGAATGGGACAACCGGACGCCATGCCGCTGAGCAGAGTGCCCGTATGGCAAAAGGGAACGCCGCAATCCATGCACCGGGCTCCCTGCTGGCGAAGTTTATCCTCGGCCATGTGCAGGTGAAACTCGTTCCAGTCCTGGATCCGTTCGGTGGCGGTGCGATCGAGCGGCAGCTCGCGCAGGTATTCTATAAAGCCTTTCGGTTTTCCCATTGGTGGTGGTTTTACTTCGAGCAGCGGAGAAACATTCGGGGTAGGACGTTCTCCGCGATGGTTGTTGTCAGGTTACAAAATCAATGCATCAGGCCAAAACGCGTCATGAGTTTAGCCGCCGCCGATGCGGGCGACGTCCTTGGCGTTGGCCTCGAAAGCGGCCATGATCGCTTCTTCGCCGCTCAATCCGGACTGTTCCACTTCTTTTATCGATTGAAGCACGCGTTTGTAGTCTTTGGGCATGACTTTAACGAACTTGGGAATCATGCGTTCCCAGTTGGCCAGGATGCTCGCAGCGCGCGAACTGCGCGTGTAGGTTTGATGCCGCTGGATCATCTTCCAGACTTCCTCGATTTCGTCGGCGTTCTCCAGCTTTTCAAGACTGACCATCTGCTGGTTGCAATGACGCGGAAATTCGCCCTTTTCGTCCAGCACATACGCAATGCCGCCGGACATGCCCGCGGCAAAGTTGCGGCCAGTCGGGCCGAGCACGAGAACGCGGCCGCCAGTCATGTATTCGCAGCCGTGATCGCCCACCGACTCGACAACAGCCGTCACGCCGCTGTTGCGCACTCCGAATCGTTCTCCGGCCATGCCGCAAATATAGGCTTCGCCGCTGGTGGCGCCGTATAGCGCGACGTTGCCGATGATGATGTTTTCCTCGGGCACGAATGTGGATTGCTCGGGCGGATAAACGATAATCTTGCCGCCGGACAATCCCTTTCCAACGTAATCGTTGGAGTCGCCTTCCAGGAAGAAGGTCAGGCCCTTTGGCATAAACGCCCCGAAACTCTGGCCGGCACTGCCGGTGAAATGGATTTCAATCGTGTCTTCGGGCAAGCCTTCGGCGCCCCAACGACGCGTCACTTCACTGCCGACGATCGTGCCTACAACGCGGTTGACGTTGCGAATCGGAAGCACCGCCATGACTTTTTCCTGACGCTCGATCGCGGGCGCGCACAGCCGCAGAAGAACGGTGTTGTCCAGCGCCTTCTCCAAACCATGATCCTGCGGGATTTGGCAGAATCGACCCACCTTGGTGGGGACTTCAGGTTGATGCAGGATTTTTGAATAATCCAGGCCCTTGGCCTTCCAGTGATCGAGGGCCGTTTTGACTTCGAGGCGATCCACCCGGCCAATCATTTTGTTCATTTGCTTGAAGCCCAGTTGAGCCATGAGCTCACGGACCTCCTGCGCAATCATCCTCATGAAATTGACGACGTGCTCCGGTTGCCCGGCGAAACGCTTGCGCAATTCCGGGTCTTGCGTCGCAACCCCCACGGGACAGGTGTTCAAATGGCAGACCCGCATCATGATGCAACCCATGGCGACCAAAGGAGCGGTTGCGAACCCAAACTCCTCGGCGCCAAGCAAAGCCGCAACGACGACGTCCCGGCCCGTTTTGAGCTGGCCGTCCGTTTCAACAATAATCCTCGACCGAAGATCATTGAGCACCAGGGTTTGGTGAGTCTCGGCCAGGCCGAGTTCCCAGGGAATGCCGGCGTGCTTGATTCCGGTTTGAGGCGAAGCGCCTGTTCCACCGTCGTACCCGCTGATCAGAACTACATCGGCGTGCGCCTTGGCAACACCAGCGGCAATCGTCCCGACCCCCACTTCCGAGACCAGTTTAACACTGATCCGCGCATGATGATTCGCGTTCTTTAAATCGTGAATCAGCTCCGCCAGGTCTTCGATGGAGTAAATATCGTGATGCGGCGGGGGAGAAATCAACCCGACACCCGGTGTGGAATACCGCACTTTGGCAATCCAGGGATAGACCTTCTGGCCGGGCAATTGGCCGCCTTCGCCCGGCTTGGCGCCCTGGGCCATTTTAATCTGCAATTCCCGAGCCTGAACCAGGTACTGGCTGGTCACGCCGAATCGGCCGGAAGCGACTTGTTTAATCGCGCTGTTCTTTGAATCGCCATTGGCCAGCGGAATGTAGCGTTCCGGATCCTCGCCGCCTTCGCCGGTGTTGCTCTTGCCGCCGATCCGGTTCATCGCGATGGCCAGCGTCTCGTGCGCTTCCTTGCTGATCGAACCGTAACTCATGGCGCCGGATTTGAAGCGCTTCATGATGGTCTCGACGGACTCGACCTCCTCGATTGGGATCGGCTTCGACTGCTTGAAATCGAGCAAGCCACGCAACGTGCAAAGATTCCGGCTTTGTTCGTTGACCAACCCCGAATATTCCTTGAACAGCTTGTAGCTAGCCGTGCGAACGGAAGCCTGCAGCTTGTGAATGGTCTGCGGGTTGAACAAGTGATATTCGCCGTTGTCCCGCCATTGGTACTGCCCCCCGGCGTCCAGCACATGGCCGTTGACCGCGCGCTCCGGGAACGCCTGCTGGTGCCTCGCCAATGCTTCCTGCGCGATCAACTCGATTCCCGCCCCTTCCACCCGCGAGGGTGTCCAGGTAAAATATTTATCAACGAACTGCTTTTTCAGGCCGACCGCTTCAAAGATCTGGGCGCCCCAATAGCTTTGGATCGTCGAAATGCCCATTTTCGAAATCACTTTCACGACGCCTTTCATCGCGCCTTTGAGGTAATTCTTGCACGCGGTTTTATGATCGATCCCGGTCAACAAACCCTGGCGGATCATGTCGTCGAGCGTTTCGAAAGCGACATACGGGTTGATTGCGCCGCAACCGTAGCCGATCAGCAACGCAAAATGGTGGACCTCGCGCGGTTCGCCCGACTCAAGCACCAGGCCCACGCGTGTGCGGGTCCCTTCGCGGATCAGGTGATGGTGAACTCCGGCGACCGCCAACAAAGCCGGAATGGGGGCCCACTCAGAGTTGATCCCGCGGTCGGATAAAACGACGACGTTGTAGCCGTCGCGGATGGCCCCGTTGACCTTGGCGCAAAGCTCGGTCATCGCCAATTCCAACCCCGCCGGACCATCTGAAACCTTGAACAATATGGGCAGCGTGATGGACTTGAAACCCGGCAAGTCCAGGTGCTTCAGTTTCGCAAATTCCTCGTTCGTGAGGATCGGTGATTTAAGCTCGATCAATCGAGCATGTTCCGGCCCGGGCTTCAGGAGGTTGCTTTCTGATCCAATGGCCGTTTCGGTCGACATGATGATCTCCTCCCGGATGCAGTCAATCGGAGGATTGGTCACCTGCGCGAACAGTTGTTTAAAATAATTGTAGAGCAACTGGGGCTTGTTGGACAAAACCGCCAGGGGTGTGTCGGTGCCCATCGAGCCGACGGCTTCGTTGGCGTCGCGCGCCATGGGAAGCATAAGGATCCGCAGATCCTCGAAGGTGTATCCGAAGGACAACTGCCGTTGCGTGATGGTCTCGTGATCCGGCGTCGTGGCAATTCCCGGGTCGGGCACATCGGCCAGGCGAATGAGATTCTCGTCGAGCCAGGCGCGGTAAGGCTGCTCTCTGGCGATTTTGTGCTTAATTTCGTCGTCGGAGACAATCCGGCCCTCTTCGGTATCAATGAGGAACATGCGGCCGGGCTGCAGCCGTCCTTTTTGCAAAACGCGCTCAGCCGGAACATCCAGCACGCCGACTTCGCTGGCCATGATGACCAGGTCGTCTTTGGTGACATAGAATCGTGACGGCCGCAGGCCATTGCGATCCAGCACCGCGCCGATTTTCTTGCCGTCGGTGAAGGCAATCGATGCGGGTCCGTCCCAGGGTTCCATCAGACACGAGTGATATTCATAGAACGCTTTCTTATCGGCGCTCATGCTCTCGTGTTTGGTCCACGGCTCCGGAATCATCATCATGATGGCGTGCGGCAGCGAGCGGCCGGCCAGGACCAGCAGTTCAAGGCTGTTGTCAAACATTCCCGAATCGCTGCCGTCGGTGCAGACGACAGGCAAAATCTTTTTAATGTCGTCTCCGAAAAGGTCTGATTCGAACAAAGCCTCTCGGGCGTGCATCCAGTTGATATTCCCACGAAGCGTATTGATTTCGCCGTTGTGGGCCATGTAGCGATAAGGGTGCGCGCGGTTCCAGCTGGGAAAGGTGTTGGTGCTGAAACGCGAATGCACCAGGGCCAGGGCCGAATCCATCGCCGGATGGGAAAGGTCGGGGTAGTACTCCGACAACTGCGTCGTCAGCAACATGCCTTTATAAACCAGCGTCTTGAACGAAAGGCTTGAAATGTAGAAAAACTCGCCGCCGTCAATTTTACCCGAATAGCGGATCGCGTTCTCTGCTCTTTTGCGGATGACGTAAAGTTTGCGCTCGAACGCCATGTCATCGGTCAGCTTGGGGTTTCGGGCGATGAACGCCTGACGCATGAAAGGCTCGGCGGAACGCGCGGTTTTACCCAGCGTTCCGTTATTGGTGGGAATCGTTCGCCACCCCAAAAAGCGCTGGCCTTCCTCAGAGACGATCTCGCGGAAAATCTTTTCGCATTCGGAACGCTGCGAGGACTTAGGCGGCAAAAACACCATTCCAACAGCGTATTCGCCCGGAGCGGGCAGGCTGATGCGCGCTTCTTTGGCGGCGAGTTTTAGAAAATCATGAGGCGGCTGGATGAGGATCCCCGCGCCGTCGCCGGTGTTGGCTTCGCAGCCGCAGGCGCCGCGATGATCCAGGTTCAGCAAGACCTGCAATGCCTGCTGGATAATCGCATGAGACTTGCGTCCCTTGATGTTCACCACGAAACCCACACCGCAGGCTTCGTGTTCGAATTGAGGATCATACAACCCTTGCGCAGCCGGGGGTCCCGTGCGCGGGGCTTTGCCACCGATTTTCTTTTCTGTTTTTCTAGTCATGCCTTGGAGAACAGCGTCTCCGGTCCGAATCAACTAAATTTTAATAGTTTTTACCTAAAGCCCAACAGGATGCAATAATTGATTTTGAGATTTTAGAGGAGCTAAACCATCCACTTGCCCTGACCACTCGGCTTAGCGGCGTTTGTCCGCACTAAACAAAGCCTCGAGCAAAAGGGAAATCGCGCAAGACACCGGCCTGAAATATAGAGGGCGCACCAACGGGGTGCGCCCAAAAACACACGGTCTGATTATCCTATTGAGCTCGACCGGACCGTGCAACGAATTTTGGTGTCACGCAAAAAAATGGTCGCCCACAGGCGATTTCGCAATTGTAAGGTTACGGCAATCTAAGGCTTCCAAGCAGCCGAAGCAGGGGCCTCACGTCGACGTCGTTTGCGAGCTGCTGCTTCAATGCTGGCTTCCATTTTGCGACGAAAGCGCTGGCCCGTCGGTTTTCCGCGGGCGGTTTGCGCATTTAAAGAACTCAGCTGTTCCGCTTCGTTGGCGCCTTGCTGTTTCGATATTTTCTGTTCATTCCCTGGCATTGCTAAACGTAACGCGTAGCGGGTTGGGGTCGACCGGGGCACTCACTCCATGACCGAACGAATCATTCACGAGGGCTGAGACTCCAACGCGTCACAGCCTGGCTTTTTGACGTTGGCTGGTTCAGTCATAGATTAATCTTTTTTCAAGATCGCGGATTTCTTACCGTGCGACGATGGGTCCGGCTGTCGGCGAGAAAGTGATTTTGACGGTAAGTGACATGGCCTTCGGCGGGGAGGGCGTGGCGCGGTTGAATGATTTGGTTTATTTCGTCCCCTGGGTGGCGGTTGGAGAGGTGGTTGAAGCGGAGGTGACCGAAGTAAGAAAGCAATTTGCGCGGGCGAACCTGTTGCGGGTTGTGCAGCCATCGTCGGAAAGGGTCAAGCCGTTGTGCCGGTATTTTGGCGCTTGCGGGGGATGCCAGTATCAGCACCTGGCCTATGGGGAACAACTTCGAATCAAGCACAAGCAAATCTCAGATTTATTCCAACGCATTGGGAAACTGGATCCCTCGATTATTTCACCCGTAATCCCCTGCCCCCAGCCGTACGGCTATCGCAACCGCATCATGATTCGAAGCCAGTGGGACAAATTCAAACAGGGACTAAACATAGGGTTCATTCGGGCGGCCGACCGCCTGGTCGAAGATATTGAGCGGTGCGAAATCGCGGAATCGGCGCTCAACGATCAAATCCGCGAAGTGCGGGCAAATCCGCCGCCTAAAGGCGGGCTCAAGGTAGTGTTACGGGTCGCGCCCGAAGGGTGGGATGTGCCGCCTGACTCGTTCTTTCAAAACAATTTTTTTCTGCTCCCAAAGCTGGTTGAAGTGGCGCGTGAGTTGTTGCGCGAGGGCGGGGCCAGGCACCTCGCCGACGTTTATTGCGGCGTGGGATTCTTCAGCATTGAACTGGCGGATTTAGTGGAACAATTCGTGGGAGTCGAATACGATCGCATGGCAATCAAAGCCGCGCGGCGGAATGCGGAGAACCGGTCCCGTCGCAACGGCGAATTTCTGGCGGGCAAAGCCGAGGAGTTGCTCCCGGCAATTCTAAAAAAGCTTGAGCCGGAGCGCAGCGCGGTTTTGCTGGACCCGCCGCGGAAGGGATGTGACGGGGAAATGCTGGAAGTGCTGCGACAAATCAAGCCACGCCAGGTGCTTTACATATCGTGCCACCCGGCAACCATGGCGCGGGACTTGAACGTTGTGTGCCGAGACGGTGTCTTTAAGATAGCGCAAGTAGTTCCGTTGGACATGTTTCCTCAAACAGCTCACGTCGAATGCGTGGCGGACCTGCGCCAATTACCTTAATCTCACGGCCAGTCTAAAAGTAAACTTGCTAACTGCATGAGCATTGATTCAACTGTAACGCGCCGAATGACAACGGCACGAGAAGTCAGTCCGGAAAACAGATTTGTCAGTGCCGTGCTGCCATGGCTGGTAGCGGCAGTGGCGGCGCTTCTTTACCTCCTCACGCTCAATCATTGGGTTTCTTTTTCCAGCCTCCTGCCCGTGGCCCGCACTTCGGGCTGGATCTGGCAACCAAGCCTCACAGAACCATTGTATTGGTTGATCACCGCTCCTCTGCGGTTGTTGCCGCCGGCCAGTGTCCCCCTAACCTTAAATCTGTTCGCGCTGGTTTGCGCAGTGCTGAGTCTCGCTCTTTTGGCCCGCTCAGTGAGTTTGCTGCCTCACGATCGCACCAAAGAGCAGCGTATTCGTGAAGGAAGCCCGTCCTCGCTACTGTCCGTCCGCGCTGCATGGCTGCCTCCCATCCTCGCCGCCGCTGTTTGTGGCCTGCAGCTGACGTTCTGGGAAAACGCAACCGCCGCGTCGGTTGAGATGCTCAATTTGTTGCTGTTTGCGTATGTCATCCGTTGCCTCCTGGAGTACCGGATCGATAATCGCGAATCGTGGCTGCTTAAAGCCGCCGTCGTCTATGGAGCGGGAATGGCAAACAATTGGGCCATGATCGGTTTTTTCCCGCTGTTCATTGCCGCCCTGGTTTGGATCAAAGGTCTCGCCTTTTTTGACGGTCGCTTTTTGGGACGCATGTTTGTCGTGGGGATGGCCGGGTTGTCGCTCTACCTGCTATTGCCCGCCGTCACAGCAGTGACCACCGGTGGCGAGGTGAGCTTTTGGCAGGCGCTCAGGTCCAATCTGACGACCCAGAAAAGTTATCTCGCGGCGTTGGTTTTCAGCAAGGATGCGCTTCTCAATGGCGACCGGCCGTTGTGGGTTCTTGGCCTGCCATCGTTGTTGCCCATTCTCGCGCTGAGCATTCGCTGGCCTTCTTTCATGGGGGACATCAGCAAATTGGGCGTGGCGCTTGCCAACCTGGCGTTTCACGTCATCTTCGGCGTTCTGCTGTTTGTGTGTCTTTGGGTTGCACTGGATCCCCAGTTCAGCCCGCGCGAGTATCAGCCGTTGCTCGGAAATTATGGGATTCTTCTTTTGCCGTTCTACTACCTGGCAGCGTTGAGTATCGGCTATTTCGTGGGGTATTACTTGCTGGTATTCGGCGTCACCCCGAGCGGCCGCCAGCGCTTTCGAAAAACATATCCGCCTATCGTAAATAACGCCGTGCTGTGCCTGGTCTGCGCCTTGGCTGTATTGACCCCGTGCCTGATGCTCCTCAGAAACTTCCCGCAGGTCCGACGGAGCAACGGGTCGCAACTTCGCCAATATGCAGCCCTCACCCTGGACAAGCTTCCGCCGTCCGGGGGCATTGTCCTGAGCGATGATCCGCGTCGAATGCTCCTCATGCAATCAGCGGTGACCCAGGCCGGAAAGAGCAAGGATTACGTGCTGGTCGACACAGGCTCACTCGAATTTCCCGAATATTATAAATTTCTGAAAAAGCAATACCCGGCCCGATGGCAGGTTGAACCCCCCAAGGAAGTAAAGCAGGTAGCCAACACCGATCTGCAACGGCTGATCTACATGTTGTCGCAAACCAACGCGGTCTATTATCTGCACCCCAGCTTCGGGTACTATTTTGAAATCCTGTACCCAACCCCCCATGGGCTTGTTTACAGCCTCCATCCGTACACGGACAACTCCGTCCTTGCTCCGCCTCCTGACGCAAAGGTTATTGCCGAGAATGAAGCGTTCTGGGCCCAGGCGGAGGAACGGGCGCTGAGGGAAGTCGCCAGCGCGGTGGCTCCGGCAAAACCAATCGAGCAGCAGGGCCTGCTGGATCGGATTGCCGCCGGCGCTCACCTGGCCGTGGAAACCAACCGCGACGCCCAGATCATCGGAACATTCTATTCCCAGTGCCTGAACTTCTGGGCGGTGCAACTGCAGCGTCAGAACCAGCTCAAACAAGCCGCCACGTATTTTAGCCAGGCGCTGGAACTCAACCCGAACAATGTCGTGGCCGAAGTGAACCTCGAGTGCAATCGCAATCTCCAGGCCGGCCGTGAGACAACCGTCCAGATTTCAAAGGCGATCGAGGACAAGTTCGGGCACCGGACCTGGGACCAAATCATGCGCGAAAACGGGCCGTTTGACGAACCCAACTTCTGCTTCGCCCAAGGCAGCGCGTTCGTGCAGGGAGGCAACAACCACCAGGCGGCGCTGCAATTCGAACGTGTGCGGGCTCTCCAACCCAAGAACCTGCCGGCGCAACTGGCCCTGGCGCAGATCTATTTCTTTAATCATCTGCCGGATGACGCACTCAAGGTGATTGACTCTATTCACGCCGCCAACGATGCTGCGCTGGCCAGTCCGACAAACACCATGCAACTGCTCGGGATCGAAGCTTCCGCGCACCTGGCTAAAGGGGATTTGAAAGGAGCCGAATCCATTGTCAACCGGGCTGTCTCCCGGTTTCCGCAGGAACCGGACCTGCTCGCCACGGCGGCAAAGGTCTACATGGATTTCGGCCTTTACACCAACGCGCTGCAAGCAATCGAGCGGCAGCTCCAAATCCGCCCCGATGATCCCGGGGCTCTTTTCTCCAAAGGCAACGCTTGTCTTCAGCTGAATGAATATGAAAAGGCAATCGATCCGCTGACGCGCGTTGTGGGATTGGAGACCAATAATTTTTCCAAGGCCCATTACCTCGCGCAATTCATGCGGGCCAAAGCGTACCTCGGCCTGGGCAAGCTCGGTGAAGCCAAGCAAGACTACATCGCCCTAAGCCACGCATTGCCTAAAGAGTTCCCTGTTTATTTTGACCTCGCCGAAATCGCCTACCGCGAAAAAGACACGAACGCCGTCCGCCAGTATTATCAGCTCTACAAAGCCAACGTTCCCACCAACTTCGTCGACGACATCAAGGTGGCCGACTCCCGCCTGGCTGAATTAAAGAACGGTTCGCCCTGAAAGCGGCCGGATGCGGGTCACACATGTCATCACGCGGTTGATCGTTGGTGGCGCTCAGGAAAATACCATCACCTCGGTGCTGGGCCTGAAGGAGAAACCGAACCTGCGCGTGGATTTGATCTCCGGGCCAAGCCCCGGCCCGGAAGGTTCTCTGGAGCGCCTGCTGGCCCCGTGCCCATCCATGCTCCGCATTGTGCCCCAGCTGGTCCGGCCCGTGCGGCCGTGGAACGATTGGCTCGCAATGCGCAGGTTGAAAGAAATCTTTGACCACGACAGGCCGGACGTGGTCCATACGCACAGTGGCAAAGCAGGGATTCTTGGACGGCTCGCCGCAGCCCGGGCCGGAGTTCCCACCATCATTCACACGATCCACGGCCCCTCTTTCGGTCCTTTCTTCAGCCGCGGTGCCAACATGGTTTTCCGTTTTGCCGAACGGCGCGCGGCCAGGGTCACCACCCATTTTGTTACGGTGGCGAATGCCATGAAGGTTCAATACCTTGCGGCCGGCATTGGGCGGCCGGATCAGTACACGCGGATCTTTAGCGGTTTCGATCTGCAACCGTTCCTGGCGGCCTCGCAGGATTCGACTTTGCGCTCTCAATTCGGCATCCAGGCCGATGAAATTGTCGTCGGCAAAATCGCCCGCCTGGTTGAATTAAAAGGACACGACGATCTCTTTGCTGTTGCCGCGGACCTGGTTCACAGGTGTCCGAAGATCAAGTTCCTGCTCGTAGGCGATGGGCATTTGCGGACGGGTTTTGATCAAAAGGCACGCGGCCTTGGGCTCCAGAAGCACTTTGTCTTTGCGGGGCTGGTACCGCCACAAGCGGTCGCGAGACTCATCGGGATTATGGACATCGTCATCCACTTGTCGCGCCGCGAAGGGCTGGCACGCGCCCTGCCCCAAGCTCTGGCGGCAGGGCGCCCTGTCGTGGCCTACAATTGCGACGGGGCGCCGGAAGTTTGCCTGGAGAACGAAACCGGTTTTCTCCTCAACCCGGGCGACCTGGCGACCCTGGCGGAAAGAGTGCTGCAGCTTGCCCACGATCCAGGATTGAGGCAACGCCTGGGTGAACGCGGGCGGGAATTCGTTCGTGAACGTTTCCCGGCGCAACGAATGGTGGACGAGTTGCACGCGTTGTACTTGAAACTTCAACGTGGATCTTGAGATGAGCTTTCCCTGGAACCTTTATGTCGCTGCGGTCCTGGGCGCGGCCGCTGTGTCGGCCCTTTCGCTGCCGCTATGGCGGCGTTGGTGCCTGCGCACAGGATTGATGGATGATCCCGGCCACCGAAAGATCCACGAGGAACCAATCCCGTTGGCAGGCGGGCTCGCTGTGGCAACGGGCCTGATTGTACCCACGCTGGCTGCGGCCTTGTTCTTGTGGCTCATGGCGCCTGGCTACGGTTCGCGCATTCTCTCGCAAGCCGCGGTAATGCCGGGAGCGACGGAACCCACCAACGCAAATGCGCAATTCCTCCTGCGCTACGGATTGAACCGCCGCGCTCTTGAACTGGGCGGCATTCTCGCAGGGGCACTCGGGATGCTGGTGGTCGGGTTCTGGGACGACCGACGGGAATTGTCGCCCGCGCCTAAGTTTCTTAGTCAATTTCTTGTCGCGTTGCTCGTTGCCGCCAGCGGAGCGCGCATCACTCTTTTCGTTCCAAACCCGCTGTTTCACTACGCGGTAACCATCCTGTGGGTTCTGACGGTCGTGAACGCGTTCAATTTCATGGATAATATGAACGGGCTATGCACCGGGTTGGGAGCGATTGGTGCGTGGTTTTTTGCGACCATCGCATCGCTCCAGGGCCAATATCTCGTAGGCTTGATCGCGTTCCTGACACTCGGTTCGTTAATCGGTTTTCTGCCGTTTAATTTTCCCCGAGCAAAGGCGTTCCTAGGGGATGCCGGCAGCCATATGGTGGGGTACTTGCTGGCCGTACTCGCGATTTTACCCCACTTCTACACGAGGCGTCATCCGCACCGTTGGGCGGTGCTCATCCCGCTGCTGGTCCTGGCCGTCCCGCTGGCAGACATGGTTTGGGTCGTTTTGCTCCGATCCAGCAAGGGAAAGCCATTTTATGTGGGAGACACAAACCACCTTTCGCACCGACTCGTCAGAGCAGGGTTGAGCCGCACCAAAGCAGTCCTGACGATTTGGATCCTGGCACTTGCGATTGGGGCGCTAAGCTATTTGTTGCTGTAGCGTTTCGTCGCTACGGCGCTTTGGTCGTGTCAGGTTTGCGCGTCGCCGAGATGACTTCGGAGAAGATCCCCAGGACTTCCGCCCGGGCAAGAGCCCCGACCAGCCGGTTTTCTTTGAGGGTATTGACGACGGGAATGTTGCGTTGTTCGCTGGCGAGGACCACTGGCAGGACCTCCAGCAGCCGTTGATTCGGGGTGACGCACGGAGGAGGCGGCCTCATCACGTCATATGCAATGACGCCCAGGACCTGGTCGCCCGAACCCAGGAATTCTTTTAGATCGTGCAACGCGATGACCCCAACGATTTGGCCTTTGGCATCTACCACCGGAAGAAAGTTGTTGGCGCTGGTGAGAAACCGATTCGCTACTTCGCCCAGGGTCGAGGTTTCGCGCACCGGGGCGACCGGAGCGCGCATCAGATCACTCACGGTCCGTTCGGTCGCGGATTCAGAAGTCGTGGCGTCCTGGCGCACCGAAAGTCCTTTGCGTCGCAACGGCTCGGTGTAGATAGATTCGGGGTGGAGTTTGCCCGCGACCAGGATCGAAACCACACAGGCCAGCATGAGCGGCGGCATGAGAGAATAGTCGAGCGAGATCTCGAAAACCATGATCATGGCAAGCAACGGCGAACGGAGCGTTGCTGAAAGCATGCTGCCCATGCCCACCACCGCAAACGCGGCTATGGGAAGCTCCTCGCCCAGGTGCAACTCGCGCAAGCCCAGCCCGAAAATCGCGCCCATTCCGGCTCCAAAGAAAAGCGTGGGAGTAAAGACACCGCCGACCGCGCCGGAACCGACGGTCGCCAGTGTGGCCAGCAGCTTCGCCAGAAACAGCCCGGTGAGGAAACGCAATCCTTGGAGGGTGTTTGGATCCTGCGGGTACAGCCCGAGCAGGATACGATTGGTCACCACGTATCCATTGCCCCACACTTCGGGGTACTGCACGGCCACGATGCCCACAATTAAACCGCCCAGCGCCACCCGGACATAGATTGGCACCTGGAGCCTTTTGAAAGCTTCTTCAGAATAATTCAACAGCTTGAGGAACACGGCGCCGACCGCACCTGTGACAATGCCCAGGCAAACGAACCACGGCAGTTGTGTGACGCTCGTAAACTCGAACGGCGGCACAGTGTACCAGGGTTTAATCCCGAAAAAAGTTCGGGAAACCATGGTGGCGACAACGGAAGCGAACACCAACGGCGCGAAAAGGTTCATCGAGAAGTTGCCGAGAACAATCAGCGCTGCGAAAACAGCCCCTGAAATAGGCGCGTTGTAAGCCGCTGAAATTCCCGAGGCAGCCCCGCAGCCGACCAGGAGTCTCAACCTGTAAGGGTGCCATTTGGCCAACTGTCCCCATTTAGAAGCTAAGGTCGCCGAAAGCTGGGTAATGCCGCCTTCCCGCCCAATGGATCCGCCCGAACCGATGGTGATTAGGGATGAAAAGAACTTCACCATGCCGCTGCGGAAAGGCAATCGCCCATCCCCCGCCACAACCACTTCCAGCAGATTGCTGGAACGCTGCGGTCCGGCCAGGCGCAGTCCCCAAAAAAGCACCAGGCCCGCGAAGAACCCGCCCAAAGTGGGGGTTAAGACACGTTGCCAATGAGTCATGATTTCGGCCACCTCGACCGGATCGCCACGATGCCTCAAGAATAGGTCTTTTACCGACTCGGTTGCATAATAGAAAAACAGGTTGACCAAACCTCCCATAACCCCAACGCCCCCCGCTAACACCAGGTGGAATGCCTCCTCGCTGAACCTCAGCTTTTCACGAATCCGCAGCGCGCGTTGCCAATGGTGCCGGAAATACTGCTGAACCTCCGCCACAATTTTTGTGTTCGTGAAAAGCGCCACATCCCAATTTTACGGACAAAGCCCTGTTTGACGAGTCCGAAGCCCGGTCGGCCTTGTCCCCGAATCCACTCTCCTTGCCAACTCCCTCCCCCTTGGCCACAGTACCGCCGATGAGCAAGCGCTTTTACCTGACCACCGCCATTGATTACGTGAATGGCCGGCCGCACCTTGGCCACGCCTACGAAAAAATCATCGCCGACGTGATTGCGCGCGCGCGTCGCAGCATGGGCGTGGAGACTTTCTTTCTGACGGGTCTTGACGAACACGGGCAAAAAGTTCAGCAAGCCGCCCTTGCCGAAGGAAAAACACCTCAAAACTATTGTGATGAATTGGCAGCGGAGTGGCAGCGATTTGCGGCCCGCCTGGGTTGCACCAACAACGACTTCATTCGCACAACCCAACCGCGGCACAAGCAAGCTGTGCAACAAATTCTCGAGCAGCTTCACGAACGAGGTCATTTTTACAAATCAATCTACGAGGGATTCTACTCTGCCAAGGAAGAAACCTTCCTGACGGAAAAGGATCGGCGCGCCGACGGGACGTTCGATCCGCAGTATGGCGAAGTCGTAAAGCTGCAGGAAGAAAACTACTACTTCAAACTAAAGGATCATCAGCAGTGGCTCCTGGATTACTTCGAGGCCAATCCCA
>DATGLT010000409.1:0-5931 GCA_035294005.1 Verrucomicrobiia bacterium | reverse complement strand
CGTTTACATGGCAGCTCCAGAACCTGGCGCCTTTGGGAAGTTTGAAACGCTGGAATTGTTTGTCGTTGTTTTTGACCATGAACGAGGCCTGGGTCAGCATTTCCCCGGCATCCGTCAGCACGGTTGTGAGTTGCGTCCGGTCGGCAACCGCCGACAACCCGCTGATTTCCTGGAACTGCTCGGCCTGCACCTCAAGTTGGTACTGCCGCTCGTTATACTCGTATGCGAGCAAAACGGCCCGCGTGATGAGCGACCGATTGGCCGCCGGCAATTCCATTTCATCGACGCGCCTTAATGTGTCCGAAACCGTCTTCGGCGAAACTTTCATGCCTCCGGCGGTGGTTATCACGACCGAGCCGGTTTCTCGTTCAACACCTTGCGTGTGGAGTCCTCCGACCGAAAGCACTGACACCTTGGAGTCGAATTCAAAATCGTAGGTCACCACCAGCGTGTACCCTCCCCAAGCTTTGTCCTGCAGCCCGATCGTCCAGGTTCCATCCGCTTTCTTGTCCTTGCGCCGGATGTTCGGCCCTGTAAATTCCACATTTTTCCACGTTGCCGGAATCGTGAGGTCGAACTCCTGAACACCCTGGTTCAACAGACCGTACCGGATGGTCGCGCTGCCGCCCAAGATCCCATCGCCAATGGTTACCAGGTTGAACACATCCGAAATGATCCTCGGCGAGAGCCTTTCGCTTTGGAGCGTCACCTTCCATCCAGCCTGGTCCGCTTTGTAGCCTAGCGATTCCTGGCCGGCATTGGGCTGTCCCGCTCCCGTCGCGCCAATGGCACGCACGGCGACCTCACGCGCTTCCACCAACTCGGACGTCTTCAACCCAATTCCACGCGCCGCCGCAACTCCTATCTGAGAACTCTGCTTCGCCGCTCCTACAACCTTCAATGACTCCAATTCAAAATTCGCCGGGAACTGTTTAAACGGCCGCTCCAACACCACCTGCAATTGTGCGTTGCCCAGCGCCTTTTTCTTGAAATTCACCCGCAGAGTTTCTTCTCCGTCCAGGTGGGTTGCGCTCCAGTCTTCCACCTCGGGTCCTGTCACTTCGGCAACGGTCGTTCCCGGCGCTGGCCCCAAATCCACCCGGTAAACACCGCTGCCGGTGACGTCCAGGTCCAAGGTGTGCCTGGATACAACCCGCGTCTCCTCCATGATCGCATGGACTCGTTCGAACACCGCGATTTGCGGTTCGATGCGACGGACCTTAAGCATTAGAGAAAAGGGGCGGCTGTCGAACCGGTACGCCGCGAGGGCGCCGGCAATCGCGTTCACTTGAGTCAGACCCTGGACCGCTGAAACCTCGGCTGCGGCGTCCTCGCTCAGGATCGTCAGCGTGCCGGTTTCGCGGTCGCTGTTTTTCGGTTCAGGCAGACGCAGTGTAAGGTTGGCTGGCATTGATTCAACCGTCTCCTCCGAATAAAGCGTCAGATCATAGCGCTGTTCGATTGGTTTGGTGAATTGCACCTCCAGAACCTGGGGCCGGTCCAGAACTTTCGCCCCTGTGTCTGCCCCGCGTTTGATCTCCCAGTCACGTACATTCTGGCCGGTTACCCTGCTGAGCGTTTGCGACGCGGGAATCTCGATAAGAACCTTTGAGACGGTTCCTTGGAGTACATCGTAACGCATGCGGCTGGTGTGCTTCATCAAACCCGGCGTTACTTGAACCGTCGCGGTCGTTTCCACCGTGAATAATGCTGTTCGCAATATCTCACCCGGCGCATCGCGGCTGCTCCACCTGATACTGACCTCGCGCTCGCCGCCCAGGAACCCCTTTACGCGCGCCACGCCGTTGCTGCGTTCGTTGGATACTGGCGCGCCCGTCAGGAGCTGCACCTCGGCATCTCCCGCAGCCTCTGCGCTTACCGATGCAATCGCCGCAAGCGGCCCCTTAAATGTTATCCGCTTCCACGGGTCAAAGTCTTTTACCTTGGCCACGAGCTCGACCGTGAACTGGTATCGCCCGGGCCTTGAAACACTTAGCATGTATGTGTCGCCGATCCGCTCGATGCGCAAAGGCTTCGGAAGTTTTAAAGGCAACAGGGCGAGATCGCCTGTGAAAAGCACCGTTGAGCACGGCTCTTTCTTGTCACATTCAACCGCAACCTCGGCCGCCACGCGCGCTTCCCCGCTGGATATGCTGACGCGGTATTCCAATTTCGAAAATGACAATCCGCTTTCCTGCACTTGAGTTGCCTCCCTCGAATCCGCCGGCGAACCAGCGTTGGTTCCTTCGACCCCGGCCAGCAGGGTGACAATGAACGCTCCGATCTTAATGAGTAACGTCTTCATAGCGCTTGTTTTTGTGTTCGTTCCGCGGCCGACAACAAACCTGCCGCCGCAGGTTTTTTGTCGGGGTAAATCCGTTGAAAGGTATTTTCTCTTTGGGCGAAACGGCGGGTAGCGCGCGGTAATTTTGGAGGTGGGAAGCCGTTGCAGGTCTTGTGCGGTTTGCCCCGCGCATGCAGCTCGACAGGGGGAAAGGCCTGCTGCTTTCATTAGCTATCGTTTACTATCAATATCTATCCACGTCAATAAAAAAGTTGCAAATGCGAGTTTATGATAACAAGGTGGGGTCATGGAAAATTCGGAACCGACCAATACTAAGCGGCATTGGTTCTCGATCGGCGAAGCGGCTGATTACCTGGATGTCGGCGAGCCCACGCTTTACCGATGGATGCGCGAAGGCAAAATCACCTATCGCAAGGTGGGCGACTCGACGCGTTTTTGGCAGGAAGACCTCGACTCGGTGATGGAGGTGTTCCACAGCGACAAGGACATGGATAAAGCGCGGGAGGTTTGCCCGGTGTGCAGGCACACGGAATTGGTTGAGGGAAAGGTGCGCGGGACTGGCCTGGTGTACTTCGTGCCGAACAAAACGCGTTTTTGGACGCTCAAAGGCAGCTTTGTCGAAACCACAGCGCGGATGTGCAGTCGATGTGGAGCGATTTCGTGGTTCGGAGATGTAGCGCGCCTCGAGAAACTCAGGATCCAACCGAAGCAGGGCACCTCCGAGTCGGGCGGCGGTGGGGCGGGGGCGACCTAATGTGCGTTCCCCTGAGACTTCCGGGGAGGTGTTGAACCGGCGGTGCCACGCTTGGCGGGGCAGGGGTAGGGGCACAGGTATCCGTCGCTTGCTTGCGGGTTTGCGCTGATCCATTATTCGCGCACACCGCTCATTTCATGCAAAACCTCAAACGGCAAATTCTGTGCGCGGGACTGGCGGGCCTCTGCCTGTTAGCCATCGTTGGCTGCTCCAGTTCGAATCTCGAGGCGCGCCGGCAAGCGCACCCGGCCGACTATGCTGCGTTGAACCCGGCCGAAAAAGCGTCGGTGGATCGCGGTAGATTGCAACCAGGCATGACGACGAATGCCGTTCTGCTTGCTTGGGGCCAGCCCACCATCATCAGTTCGATTTCCACTCCGAACGGACCGTATATCGTTTGGGAATATTACCGCAAAACCACTCTGGCTCAGCAGCCCTCGGCGGGAAAAGTCATTGTTCCCGGATCACCGACTCCGGTTCCGTACAGTCGGGTTTCGCCGGAGGCGCCGCCCCCGCCGCGAGTGGTAGAATTTCTGGACCGCTCAGCGGTCTTCCACCAGGACAAATTGGTGAACTGGGATCCCAGATAGGTGCTGGCGTGAAGAAATTCAACGTCGGAATTATCGGTTACGGATGGGCCGCAACGGCTCACATCGCGGCGATTAATGCGACGACTCTCGGCCGGGTGACGGCGATCTGTTCGAAAAGAAAATTAGAACCCGCGGAGTTGGAATCCAAGTACGGGTCGCCGATTCGGGTTTACCGCGAGCCGGGCGCACTGCTCGCGGACCCTGACGTGCAGGTGGTCTCAATCTGCGGGCTGCCGGCCGAGCATGCCGGCCAGATCATTCAGGCGGCAAGGGCAGGGAAGCATTTGATTATCGAAAAGCCGGTGTGCCTCCGTCTTGAAGATTTATCGGCCGTTCAGGATGCCGTGTCCAGCGCGGGAGTAAGAACCTGTGTTTGTTTCGAATGCCGCTTCTCAAACCAGTTTCGCTCGACCAAGGCCTTACTGGACCGCGGGTTGCTTGGGAATATTCATTACGGCGAAATCGATTATTACCACGGGATTGGCCCGTGGTACGGGCAGTTTCGTTGGAACACCAGCCAGGCTCAGGGCGGCAGCGCGCTCTTGTCCGCGGGGTGTCACGCCATTGATGCGCTGCTGTTTTGCATGGGCAACGATGTTCAAGAAGTGCTGAGTGCCAGCACGAAGTCGAGCGCGGAGGCTTTCGCTCCCTACGAATATCCATCCACCAGTGTCACTCTTCTTAAGTTCAAGAACGGGACTGTTGGAAAGTCAGTGGCGTGCATCGATTGTCTCCAGCCTTATTATTTCCATACGCACCTGGTTGGCAGCAAAGGCAGCCTTCTGGACAACAAATTTCATTCGACCGATCTGCACACCGGCAAAGAGGCGTGGAACACGCTTGGTTTTAAGCCCCTCGATTCAGGCGACGTTTCGGATCACCCGTACCAAACTCAGTTCGAGGCATTTTTCTCCGCGCTCGCACAAGGCAAAGAGATGCCGTTCACCAGCCTGGCTGAGGCCGCCAGGACTCACCGCGTGATCTTCGCGGCTGACGAATCGGCGAAGACGGGACGCCCGGTTCAGATCCGATGAAAAAAGCCCCGGCAGCCATCGCGATTGCCGCTCATCCGGATGACATTGAATTCTACATGGCCGGGACGTTGTTGCTTCTCCGGGACGCGGGTTACGAAACGCATTACTGGAATTTAGCCAGCGGCAATTGCGGCAGCGCCGAGCAAACCAGCGCCAGGACTCGCCGCCAACGGGCCCAGGAGGCTCGTGCAGCGGCACGGGTGCTGGGAGCCAAATTCCACCCAAGCATTACGGACGACCTCCAAATTTTTTATGAAGCACCGTTGCTGCGGCGGGTGTCGGCTCTTCTTCGGGATGTAAGGCCTCAAATCATCCTGACCCACTCGCCCCAGGATTACATGGAAGATCACACCAATACCGCGCGCCTTGCCGTCACTGCTGCTTTCGCCCGCGGAATGCCGAACTTCGGGACCCGCCCGCCGCGGGAGGCCTTCGATAACGAGTTGGCGATCTACCACGCCATGCCCCACGGCTTGCGGGACCCGCTACGGCGGCGCGTTATTCCAGGACAGTTCGTTGACACCGGGCGAGTGCATGACCGCAAAACCCAGGCGCTGGCCTGTCATCAGAGCCAGCAGAAATGGCTCGATCTAAGCCAGGGTCTCAATTCGTACCTGGGGACCATGGAAGAGACCTCGCTAGAAGTCGGGCGGTTGTCCGGAAAATTCCGACTGGCGGAAGGCTGGCGCCGGCATTTGCACCTGGGCTTTTCTGCGCGCGACTTTGACCCTTTATCGCAAGCGCTCGGAAAGCTTTGCCGGATCAACGCAGATTATGAGCGAAGCCTGAATCGGTTAAAATGAACAGGTCTCGAATACTAGCCTCGGATAATTTATGCCGCGTAAACCAAGCTCAATCGCCCCGGATTGGTGGGATTACACAACCCTGGATTCGGAACTGATTCAGGATGCCGCCGCGTTGTCTGCCGAAAAAATGCAGAAGCTTTCCCGGCCCGGTTTCAAGGTCGTGTTTTATGACACGCTCGAGGAGTTCTATTTGGCTGCGGCGCTGGAGTACGTTTCGGCTTGGAAACAATCCACGCCGGACAATCCTGCCGGCATCTGCGGGCCGATTGGGCCGACTGAGCAACTGCCGTTGGTCGCGCGATTGGTGAACGACTTGAACTTGAGCGTGCGATCCGCTCATTTCTGGGGAATGGACGAATGGTTCGTTGGTGAGCGGGAAGTTCCCCCAACACACCCGCTTTCGTTCGAAAAGGCCGATCGCGAGCTTTGTTTCAACCGAATC
>DATGLT010000408.1:0-8799 GCA_035294005.1 Verrucomicrobiia bacterium | reverse complement strand
CTTAACCAGCCCCCTGTTCATCGAGCACAGTGACCGCGCCAAAAGCCAATTCACGAGTCTGAAATCTCAAATCTAAAATAGAATGAATGATTTGAAATTCGCCTTCCGCCAGCTGGTAAAGAATCCCGGCTTCACGACCGCGGCCCTGGTAACTCTTGCGGTTTGCCTGGGCACCAACCTGGCTATTTTTGCAGTCGTCCATTCGGTCCTGCTTCGGCCATTGCCTTTTCCGCAATCGGACCGGTTGGTCACACTGTTCAACACTTACCCCAAAGCGGGCGTCGAGCGTATGGGCGCCTCGCTGACCAGTTACTACGAGCGGCGGGGCCATCTCTCCGCTTTCACGGATATCGCTACCTCGCACCCGGGCACCGCCATTGTCGGAGAGACGGGCGCGACCGCGCAGGAGCAAATCATGCGGGTCTCGCCTGAGTTTTTCCGAGTGCTGGGAGTTGACCTCGCACGAGGTCGGGCGTTTACAGACCAGGAAATGACCTATCAGTCCGACGGCGTCGTTATCCTGACAGACACGTACTGGCGCCATGAATTCAATGCCGATCCCGCCGTAATTGGGCGGCATCTCCGCGTTGACGGCGTTCAAAAAACCATCGTCGGCGTGTTGCCGCCCGGTTTCCGATTTCTGTCCTCGACCGCCCGGCTTTACTTCCCTCTGTCATCCGATCCTGGTGACCGGGCGATCAAACAACGTCATTCCAACACGGATTTTGACATGATTGGACGGCTAAAACCGAGCGTGAGCCTGGTTGCCGCGCAGGCTGAAATTGATGCGGATAATGTTGCCCGCGCCGCCGAGTATCCGGATGCAAAGATGATTAACGAGGCGGGATTCCGGACCCTGGTTCGGTCATTGAAGGCGGATCATGTGCAGGCGGTTCGGCCCACCTTATTGCTGTTGCAGGCAGGCGTTTTGCTGTTGCTGCTCAGCGGGGCCGTGAACATCGTGAATCTGCTCCTGGTGCGAGCCAGCCGGCGCGCCCGCGAGGTGGCCATCCGTTTGTCGCTAGGGGCGAACCGCCGGCACATCATCAGGCACGTCTTGATCGAGACCGTCCTGCTCACGACCTTGGGCGGAGTTGGCGGCCTTGCGTTAGCCGCAGCAGGAATTCGGTTCATAGCGGTTTTCGGTGCGCGGCAATTACCCCTGGGCGGGCAAATTGCCTTCGACGGGCGCTTGTCAATGGTCGGCCTGATTGCTTCAGTAGTCCTTGGATTTGTTATTGGCGGGCTCATTGCCTGGTTCAACCTGCTCGGCCAACCGGCCACGGCCACTCAATCGGAATCTCGAGGGGTTACGGCGAACCACGCCGCACAACGCCTGCGGCATGGTTTCATCATCGCCCAGGTGGCGCTGGCGTTCGTGCTGCTGGTTGGCGGAGGTCTCTTGGGCCTGAGCCTTAAACGCGTGATGGCTCTCGATCCTGGTTTCACGGCCGACCACGTCCTCACGGGGCAAATTGCCCTGCCCTGGAAGAGCTACCCGGATTGGCCGCAGCGCCTCGCCTTCATCCAGCGTTTGCAGGAAAACCTCCTCAGCCAGCCCGGCGTGTCTGCCGTCGGGGTGATCAACAACATTCCCTTCAGCGGCAATAATTCGAAAACCGCATTCGCTGTGAAGGGCCATGCGCCCAAGCCGGGCGAATCCATCCACGGCCATTATTTCTATGGTGTTGACGGAGATGTTTTCCGGGCCTTGGGAATTCAACTGCTGGAAGGGCGTTTGCTGGTCAGTGCCGATTCCGACCGGAAGGTATGCGTTGTGGACCAGGACTTTGCTCGAAGGTACTGGCCGGAGGGCAAAGCAATGGAGCAACGGCTGTTCATCGGAGGAAAAGAGGGGCCGGATTCGGAAGCCTTCACCGTTGTGGGCGTCGTGGGGGCGATAAAGCAGGCGGAGCTTACCGAAAATCAAGGTCAAGGAGCGGTCTACGTTCCTTACCAATTCCGAACCGACGTCGATGTATTTGCAGTGGTCCGCACGACGCAGCGCCCGGAATTCTTTGCCGCGACTTTGCAACGGGTGCTGCGCTCGATTGATCCGGATCTCCCGGTGAATAATTTCCGGTCCATGGAAGTGCGGATCGCAGACAGCCTGATGGTCCGCAAATCTCCGGCATTGTTAGCAGGAGTTTTTGCCGCCGTGGCCCTGTTGCTTGCGGCCATCGGCACTTATGGCGTGCTTGCGTTTGCGGTGAGCCAACGCCGCCGAGAGATTGGCGTGCGCATGGCCTTGGGCGCACTGCCCAGGCAAATCGGCAATCACTTCCTCTCAATTGGCTTGCGCCTGCTCGCCGTGGGGATGGCTATGGGATTGGCCGGCGCCTGGATGGCTGGACGCGCCATGCAAGGCATCCTCTTCGATGTGCCCCCAATGCCGTTGTCAATCGTCGCGCTGGCCATCCTCATCATGGCAATCGTCTCGCTATTAGCTTGCTGGTTGCCGGCCCTGCGGGCAGCCAGCATAGACCCGATGGAGGCACTCCGTGACGAATAAAGGTATTTATGAGTGATCTGAAATCCGCTTTCCGCCAGGTATACAAGAACCCCGGGTTTTCCGCTGTTGCCATTCTCACGCTGGCGCTCGGAATTGGTGCAACAACCGCCCTGTTCAGCGTGGTCTATGGCGTCCTCATTAGCCCGTATCCTTACGCCAAACCGGGAGAGATTTGGGCGCCCGGTTTGCGTACCCCCAATTCCGACCAGACCATGCGCCATTATCGGCCGGACCAGTTCAGGGAGATGTCCAAACTATCGGTCTTTGCAGACGTCATGGCCACCGGCCCCGCACGCGCGCTCCTGGCCGGTGAGTTCGCCCCCGAGACCATCGGGGCCATTCGTGTTTCCGGCAACGCCTTCCAATTCCTCGGGGTGGCGCCGCTCTTCGGCCGCACGATTCAGCCTTCGGACATTCAACCCTCGGGCGAACCGGAATTGGTCGCGGTCCTGAGTTACGAGCGTTGGCAAAAACTGTTTGGCGATGATCGCAACATCCTGGGGAAAACTCTCAAGTTGGACGACCAAACCTACTCGATCATCGGCGTCATGCCGCCTCGGTTCGGTTGGTGGACTGACGATGGCCTTTGGGTCCCACTGGGCCTGGATTCGAGGGACCTGCGTGGCGTCTTTCCCATCGTGCGTTTGAAACCGGGAGTTTCGGCCTCCGCAGCGCGTGAGCAACTGCATTCATGGCAGTTGGAATCGGCCCGGATCAATCCATCAGAATTTCCCAAGGAGGATTTCAAAGACCACTTTGACGAACTATCTCGATATGACTGAGGCCAGCGGCACGATGCAGCGCAGTCTTCAATTGCTCTTCGCAGCCGTCGGTTTTCTGCTGTTGATCGCCTGTGCTAATGTCGCCAACCTCCAGCTCGCCAAGGCCACTTCTCGAACCCGAGAAATGGCTATCCGTCTTTCTATTGGGGCCGGCCGGGCCCAGTTGATGCGCCAATTGCTGACCGAAAGCGTGCTGCTGTCGCTCCTGGGCGGTTTGCTGGGCTTGTTATTCGCCTTCTGGATCACCGACTTGATCACACGTCTTATTCCCGCCGGAAATATACCCAACGAGTCACGAGTTGAAATGAACAGTTACGTCCTGGTCTTCTCGGTTTTCATCTCGGTCGGCACGGGCATCCTGTTTGGGCTGGCCCCGGCCCTGCAATCTTCGCGCCCGAACCTGGTGAGCTCTCTTAAAGAAGAATCGCATGGTTCGGGAGCTTTGGCGGGGGGCCGCATCCGCGCGGCGCTGGTCGTGGCTGAAGTCGCCCTGTCCATGGTTCTGCTCGTCAGCGCCGGACTGACCGTTCGCAGTTTCTTTGCGATGCAACAAATCGAACTTGGTTTTAAACCAGAGCGCGTCATGGTAATGGACCTGCCGCTAGCCCCGAAACGCTATCAGACCTGGGATCAGCGCACGCAGTTTGCGCGTGAATTGCTCGAGCGGGTGCGGACCTTGCCAGGCATTGAGGCGGCGACCGTCGGCAATGGCGGGCTTCCATTCGACACGGTTCAGCTGAATTACACAATTGAGGGTCACGAGGACAACCAGCAACGCGACATGACGCTTGATCTGGTGTCCGCCGATTACCTGCGGACGATGCGCATTCCGCTGAAACAGGGCCGAATGCTCTCGGAGCAAGAGGTGAACACGTCACAACCTTTGGCGGTCATCAACGAAACGGCCGCAAAATTATGGCCGGATGGGGAAAGCCCTATAGGCCGTCGCTTGCGAATCGATCAACTGGTGCACCCGCCCGGATCGCAAGTACGAATACCCACAAACGCTTCACCGTATCTGACCATCGTTGGAGTGGTTGGCGATACCATCGATACGGGAAACGGAGGCTTGCAATCAAGGCCCAGTCCGGCTGTGCTCGTCCCATACCCTTTGTTGCGGCCGCCGGGCTTTTCGCTGGCGGTAAGGACAGCAGGCCAACCCAAACTGCTCGCCAATGCCATCCGTGCGACGGTCCGCGAAATCGACAAGGAACAACCGGTAAATGGCCCAACGACTTTCGACGAAATCCTCAGTATGGTGGTTGCCCAACCGCGCTTTACCATGCTGCTTTTCAGTCTATTCGCTGGATTAGGCCTCAGCTTGGCCATGGCTGGAATCTACAGCGTGCTTTCGTATTCGGTGTCCAGACGCACACGCGAGATTGGGGTGCGGGTTGCCCTCGGAGCGCAGCGCCGGGATGTTCTTCGCCTGATCTTTAAGTCCGGAATCGGCCTGGTTGCACTGGGAGTCTCCGTTGGCCTCATCGCAAGTCTGGCCGCCGCGCGTTTTCTCCAGAGCCAGATAGGCCTCTTCCAGGTTCACAGCGCCGATCCAATTTCATTCGTGGCCGTTATTCTCTTGCTGGGATTGGTTGCCGCGGCGGCTTGTTTCATTCCCGCTCGCCGAGCGGCACATGTCGATCCAATGAAGGCTCTACGATATGAATAGCTACAAATTTCGTCCCACTGGTGGGACGATCGAATCCCGTAGCCGATATTATTCTACGCGATCAACAAGCAGGGTGCCGACTATAGACCTTTATTCGACAATTACTTACAATGCCAGCGCCTTTTTGGCACAGAGCCTGCAAAGAGTTTGAACTGGTTTAGAACCGCCACGATGAATTCAATACTGGATGCTCCGACTGATAAGACCTCGCGCGAACCAAATGCGCCGATGATTCAACTTCGAAACGTCGAGAAGTGCTTTAAGACGCGGGCCGGATTTACTTACGTGCTGCGCCAAATCACTCTGGATATCGCCGAAGGCGAATTCATCACGATCATGGGCCCATCCGGCGCCGGAAAGTCGACCCTTCTGGGGATTCTCGGCATGTACGATCACGGGTGGGAGGGTGAATTCTTCTTCTCAGGCGAACCTGTTCATCGGCTCAAGCCAAAAGAACGTTCGGTCCTGAACAAACGCTTCGTTGGCTTTGTCTTCCAGCAGTTTCACCTTTTGGATGACCTGACAGTCGCCGAGAATCTGGATATTCCTCTTTCCTACCGCGACATCAAGCGGTCCGAACGGCAGGCATTGGTGGCCGACGTGTTGGATCGTTTCAATATCGTCGGGAAAAAGGACCTTTTTCCCAGCCAACTCTCCGGGGGACAACAACAACTTGTCGCGGTGGCCAGGGCAGTTATTGCCAAGCCCAGGCTGCTGTTGGCGGATGAACCGACCGGCAACCTCCATTCCGAACAGGGCCGCGACATCATGGAATTGTTTAAAAAGCTGAATCAGCAAGGCACCACGATAGTCCAGGTCACACATTCCGAGGCGAATGCGAGTTACGGGAATCGGATCATCAGATTGAAAGACGGATGGCTCGCCTGAGAGGCGAAAGCCGAAGGGCGAGTGGCGCGCGATGAGCTATGGAACCAGGAAGGATCGAGTTTTGTTAAAATGGCGTACAACCTGACTAAAGAATTTCCGACGGATGAATGTCTTGGCCTGGTCTCATACTAACATGGACATCCCTCGCCCAGACCAGGCTCGCAAGAAACGCCGTCGCCGGATTGCCGCGGCCGTGAGCGGCCTGGCTTTGGTCGCTCTGATTACCGTTGGGCTTTCCCGGTTGAAGCCCGCCGCGCCCCCCGTCGAGCGCGCCTCTCTGCTGTTTGACACCGTCAAGCGCGGGGAGTTGCTAAGGCAAGTGCGTGGCAATGGAACATTGGTGCCTCAGGAAATCCGCTGGATTCCCACCATTAACCAGGGACGCGTTGAGCGCATCCTGGTCCTGCCGGGAGCGCGCGTTACTAACGACACTGTCCTGGTAGAGTTGAGCAACCCTGAGGTTACTCAGGCCGCTTTTGACGCAGAATCGCTGGTCAAAAGCGCGGAGGCGGACCTTGCCAACTTGCGTGTTCAGTTGGAATCACAGAAGCTCACCCAACGTTCGGCAGTAGCTACTGCGCAGGCAAATTACAGCAGCGCCAAACTCGACCTGGAGGTGAATGACGAATTGGCCAAGGCTGGGCTGGTGCCGGCCATCACTCTTAAGCAGGCCAAGGCTAAAGCGGAGGAACTTGCCAGCCTTTTAGAAATCGAACAGGAACGCCTCACAATCAGCGCTGATTCTGCGGCAGCTCAAATTGCCGCTCAAGACACGAAGCTGGCACAACTAAGAGGTCAGCTTGAGTTGAAGCGCCATCAGGTCGAAGCTCTAAAAATCCGGGCCGGAGTCTACGGAGTGCTTCAGCGGTTGGGCGACCTGTCCAACCCGCTGCAGGAGGGGCAACAACTGCCAGCGGGGGCCCTGGTGGCGAGAGTCGCTCAGCCTGAGCATCTGAAAGCGGCAATCAAGATCGCCGAAACTCAGGCTAAAGACATTCAATTGGATCAATCCGCGGAAATCGACACCAGAAACGGTGTGATCCCAGGGCATGTCATTCGAGTCGATCCGGCGGTGGACAACGGGACCGTCACTGTCGATGTGGCGCTGGATGGCCCCCTGCCCAAAGGGGCCCGTCCGGACCTGAGTGTCGATGGCGTCATCGAGCTTGAACGGCTTGAGGACGTTTTATTTGTGGGGCGGCCCGTGCAAGGGCAACCCGAGAGCTTGATAAGTTTATTCAAGGTGACCCCCGGCGGCCGCGAAGCCACCCGGGTGCAAGTCAAACTCGGTCGCAGTTCCGTTGGCTCGATTGAAGTTGTTCAGGGCCTGCAATTGGGCGACACCATCATTCTCTCGGACATGTCACAATGGGATTCCGTCGAACGAGTCAGACTAAACTAAAAAAGCAGATGGCTTATGACACAAAAGCAAGAAACTCTAATCCAGCTGGACGGGATAAAAAAAGTTTTCCTGACGGACGAGGTCGAGACTCATGCATTGGCTGAGATCAGCCTCGAAGTACGGCGGGGCGAATTTGTATGCATCGCCGGTCCGTCCGGATGCGGAAAGTCCACATTGCTCTCGATTCTTGGCCTGTTGGATTCGCCCTCCGATGGCAGTTACACGCTGAACGGCCAGGCGGTGGCAAAACTCGATTTTAGCCAGCGAGCCCGAATCCGAAACCGCGAGGTGGGTTTCATTTTTCAAAGTTTTAATCTCATTGGCGATTTGACGGTGTTTGAAAATGTGGAGTTGCCGTTGACCTACCGAGGCATGAGCAGTTCCGAACGCAAACAGCGTGTCCTGGAAGCCCTCGAAAAGGTCGGCATGGGGCACCGAACGCGCCATTATCCGGCTCAGCTTTCCGGAGGCCAGCAGCAACGCGTCGCGGTCGCCCGCGCGTTGGGCGGCAAACCTTCCATTTTGCTGGCGGACGAGCCGACCGGAAACCTCGATTCAAGAAACGGTGAGGCCGTGATGAAGCTACTGGGCGATTTGCACCGCGAAGGCGCCACGATTTGCATGGTGACACACGATCCGCGTTTTGAGAAACACGCCGAGCGCATTGTTCATCTGTTCGACGGCAGAATTGTGGAGGAATCCGTAGGCGAACCCAAAACTGCAGACCGAAATTAGCGGGGAAAAAAAGAAGGCTCCGCTTATTTAGTTCGGATCGACAGCGGGACAGGCCTCGATCCGGCGGGGGCGAGTTCTTCGGCTCGATAATACCGGGTTGAAGAGGTTTGTTGAAGCGTGATGGAGTTGGCCGAAGATTGGGTATTTGTGAGCGGCACCCAGGTGCGGAGGTCAGCGCTTTGAAAAAGCACCAACCTGTTCTGAGTGCGGGGCCAGGTCAAAAGCGTCTGTGGGACCGGGGATAGCTGGCTCACCGCGTCGAGCGTTTGGTTATCCGGATACGGGATCGCAGGCGCGGTCAGGGGCGGGGTGGGTTTGGAGTAGGTGATGGTCATCAGGTTGGTGGCGGCGCCCTGGTAATTGGGGTCGTCGACGAGGGCCACGACGACGTAAGTTCCAGGTTGAGTTGGCGGTGTCGGACTATCGTTGTACGTCAGATCCACATTGACCGCCGGCGTGATTTGGACCTGGACGGATTTGGGGGTTCCATCGTAGTTCCAATCAAGGTTTCCGAAGAGAATGGTCAGGGGCGCTTTTGTGATGGTTAAAGTATTGGATGCACTGCCTGTGTAGACGGGGTCGACCACAGTTGCAACCACCTGGTATTGCCCCGCATTTACCGGCAGAGTTGAAAGCCCGTTGTAGGTTACGACCACCGACAGGCCGGCAGGGATGGTGGTCACGGTGACAGGTTTGGGCCCGCCGTCGTAGGTCCGTGTGAGGCCGTTCAAGCTAACGACGCTGTTGGAGAAGGGGACCACGTACATGACGGGGGGATCTGAGAAAAGGCTTTCGATCCCGTAAATGTTCA
>DATGLT010000407.1:0-6947 GCA_035294005.1 Verrucomicrobiia bacterium | reverse complement strand
CACCAGACGGGCGGATATTTCGAGCGCGGTTGCATGTTGCTTCACGGTTTGAAAACGAGAGCGCCGGTTTGATCGAACGCGCACATGGGCGCCCTTGCGACTTCATGGGTTCATCGGTCACCAAAATAATGGAACTTGATCAGCAAGCCTCCCGCAATTGTCTGCGCAGTCACCTGACCGCCTTCCTGCACCTTGCCAGCAAGGAAGCTTTGATATTCAGCCGCCGTCATTCCGCCCGTTCTATCAAACCGCGCCTCAACACTGCCATCGACAGTATCAAAGCCGCCAGAAACCACCAGATTTGTGGCGCGTGACCCGGATGGTAGCGGAAACCGAAAGTCATCGGCTTTCATTCGGCAGTACACAACGTTATTCCGCTCAACTGAGATCCTGGGCAAATTCCTCTCGCCAAGCCGCTCAATCCGAGAATTGAGAACCAGCGGCGCGATGGTTTCGTCCAGGAAATGAATCGTTGCGAACACCAGGACGCCCGTGACAAAAATCGCGAGCATTATGGAGGCAGCTTTCAAAGATGTGGTCCAATGTTGGTCAGCGGCCGGACTCGCCCGCCGCTGATGTTTGATTCGCATCGGATTGAACGGCGCGCTCGGGTTGTCGCTTCGAGCTTACTAACGTGCCAAATGTCAGCACTTTCCTATAGTTGCTGCCGACTCTTTTGGGAATCAGCGGAATCGTGAAAGGTGGCGCTGAATCCCGAAACTTTCCGGGCCATCGTACGTAAAGCGTAACCTCGTGGCCCGCCTTTGGCTCCACATCAACCTCGAAGCCGGCACGACTTACCTGGTTGCTGATCTCAACGAACAGGTCTTGCGATACGGGCTCAGAACCATATCGTGGCAGGAGCCGGATCAACAGGCCGTTGTCGAGAAGTAAATCGGTCGGCCCAATCTCCACTACCTTGCGAGGGTGTTGGAGCGGCTGATTTGTGAAAACCTTCGGGTATGTGAACTCGACAAGCCCGATCGCCCAGCATAGCGCAACGACCCCAACAAAGCTGCCGAGGACTGCTGCTGTGGTTTTCATGAATCCCTAATGGTGCCTAAAGGTTCAATCACCGGTTTCTGTGCAAGCCACAAGAGCCCACAATATCCAGGGCGTCAACGGAGCCCTCACGCGGATTGCGACTGTGGGGTAGGTCAGGCGGGCAAAAGGGTGACCGGCACATCGAGCTTCATACGCCAGGGTTAGCCGATGTTCTCCAGGGGTATCCCACGACCGAAAAATGGAGTATTCCAAAGATTCACCGGGAAGCAATGTGCTCGCGTTGCGCTCTGAATATTCGTGGTCCCGCTCCCGGTCTTCCTGAACGCAGCGAACGACCTCAATTGGCCGCTTACCGCAGTTCGTCGCCGTGAAACGAACTTTCACGACATCCCGGACCATCGGCTTGCAGTTGTCCAGGACAGTCGCGGTCCGAAGTCCTAAAAGTGGCACCACTTGGAATGAAGTTATCGGGTCGCCACCGAGCGGCACACCTGAGCCCAGAAAAGCATCGATAAATGTTGATCGTCTGAATTTCATTTGCGCTTGCCTGATATCTTCCAAAGAAGTGACGCCTTAACTCGGGCAGTATCAACTCCGAAATGACGACAAAGGCTTATTGGCGGCCCATCGGCTCTGTCCAATAGGCCGAGGACAAAATGTTCCGGATAAATTTGCAGCGCTCCGAGTGTCTGCACTTGACGTGAGGAGAGTTGCAGGGCGTTGCGCATCGAAGGACTATAATCGTGTACTTAACCCAAAATCGCCCCTGTTTTGGAAGTGCAGACGATGCTTCTAAACGCGAAGCTTGCACCCGCTTTAAGCAGGCCTCCAAACCTATGAAAGGTCGCAAGAAAGCAAGATCGAGGACGGAGGGAGCCCCTGCGAAACGGCCGCAGAAATGTGATGACGGCACCAACCGGCTCCTCTGCCGTGGCCTAGACTTTTCCTTTTCGATGCTGCACTGCTCCATAAACAATAATGGCCATCACGTTCGCGACCACAAGACTGCAGACCATGTATTGGCCCCGTCTTGCTCTTGCCCGCTCTAGCCGCACGGCTTCTACGTTCTCAGGCGTTGGGTTTCGAAATCGAGCCAAGGCGGCCTTATCCACCGCTTTGCGATGCCAGAACCCCGGTGACATCATCAGTATGAGAAGGAACGCGAGCGTGATCACCATGATGAGCAGAACAAATCTGGGACGCATGGCTGTTACTTCAATTGGTGAGTAATGAAATCTGGTGATCGCTGTTCCATCGAATTAGATAGACGCCCACATCACCATGTCCAGCATTAAGGTTGGTACGGAACGCTTCCCGGAGGAACGGCGGATGGGGTCCAATCGCCAGACCCTCCCGTATTAAAGGGGAAAAGCGTTTGAAGGGTCGGCGCCGTGGTTCCCAATCGCGATTTCAACTGAATGGATGTCTCGGATACGCAGTCGGGGTCCGGTAGCAACGCAGAGCGAGCCGTGCCGTGGTAATTCCCCAATCGACAAGCTGGCACTCGCTGATTAGCGTAATTGCGCATGACAATTGCCCCTTCTTTATTGGCCGCCGATTTTGGGCGGCTGGCCAGTGAAACCGCCCGAGTCAACCGCTCCGGCGCGGATTGGCTGCATTTGGATATCATGGACGGGCATTTTGTCCCCAACATTTCATTCGGGCCGGCGGTTGTGAAACGCATTCGCCCCCTGACCCGGTTGTTTTTTGATGTGCATCTGATGTGTTCCAAGCCGGAAATCCTGCTGGAACCGTTCGCGCAGGCAGGGGCGAATCAGCTCAATATCCATGTCGAATTGGGCGAGCACGTCGGGAATTTAATTTGGAGGATTCGGTCGCTCGGCAAAAAAGTGGGCCTGGCGATCAACCCGCCTACAGCCATAACCATCGTGCAACCTTACCTTGAGCAGATTGACGCCCTGCTCGTCATGACCGTCAATCCGGGGTTTGGAGGCCAGTCCTTTATTTACGAGACGCTGCCCAAGATTCAGCAAGCTGCCGAATGGCGCCGCGAACGCAATTTGCGTTTTCACATCGGAGTGGACGGCGGCGTGGATTTCAAGACGGCACCCGAATGTGCCCGCGCGGGCGCCGATACCTTCATCAGCGGAACAACTCTGTTCGGCCAACGAAACCTGGCCGGAGCCGTTCGGCGGCTGCGCAAGGTCACGACGCTGGCTCACCCGGCGGCGTTGCTGCCGGATTCGGAGCCTCTGAAACGCGAGGCCGTCTAGGTGCTGGGCGGCGGTTGACGCGGTTCACTTTTCAATACGGAGATTCAAAATCGCATGGGAACAATCAAGTTTGGAACAGACGGTTGGCGGGCTGTCATTGCCGAGGATTTCACTTTTGCTAACGTCGACCGGGTTGCTCAAGCCACGGCTCAATACTGGCTCGCCAGCCCCGTCGAGGGCACGCAACGCCATGCGGTCGTGGGATTTGATCGGCGGTTTCTGTCGGATGCTTTTGGCCGACGGGTTGCCGAAGTTCTTGCCGCCAATGATTTCCAGGTCGTGCTTACCACTGAGCCCTCCCCCACACCGTCAGTTTCTTTTGCGGTGAAGGCCGGGGCGGCGATCGGGGGGGTGATGATCACGGCCAGCCACAATCCGCCAATCTTCAACGGATTCAAACTCAAGTCGCATTTCGGCGGGTCGGCCGAGGCGTCGCTGTGCCAGCAGGTTGAGAGCCTCCTGGACGCCACGCCAGTGCGATCGATGCCTCTGGAGGATGCGATTGCGTGCGGCCGTGTTCAAGTGCGCGACGTGCGCCCGGCGCATTACGCGGCCCTGAAAAAGCTGGTCGATTTCAAGCTCATCGCCCGCTCGAAACTACGCTTTGCCCACGAAGCCCTCTTTGGGGTGGGAGCGGGGTGTTTTGAACAATTACTCGCTGGAACGACGTGCCGGGTCACTACCATCAACGGGGCCCATGACCCTCTTTTCGGCGGCATCAATCCGGAGCCTGTCGCCCAGAATTACGGGCGCAGCTCAGCTTTTCTTTCCAAGCATCCGCACGACATCTGCCTGGTGACCGATGGCGATGCCGACCGAGTTGGAGGCATGGACGGCCGCGGCAACCCGCTCTCGACGCATCAATTGATCTGCCTGCTGCTGCATCATTTTGTCGAAAATCGAAAGGGCAAAGGCCGGGTCGTTAAGGCCCTGACCACTACTTCGATGGTCGATAAGATGTGTTCGGCCTACGGCCTGGAGTTGGTCGAGACGGGCGTCGGTTTCAAATACATTGCGGCCGAAATGATTAAAGGCGGTGTTCTCCTGGGTGCCGAGGAGAGCGGCGGAATTGGGTTCTCCGGCCATATACCCGAACGCGACGGCATTGCTGCCGGGCTCCTGCTTCTGGAGTTGCTCGCCACGGAACGTCAGCCGGTAACCCGGCTGCTTGCCAGGCTCGAAAAGCGCTTTGGCCCGCACCGTTACGGACGTATCGACACGCATTTCCCTTTGGAAAAACGCGCCGCGCTGATGCAATTCCTGAAAGAGCATCCTCCCGCAAAGCTCAATCGATCCCCTGTTGCCGAAGTAAAAAGCTTCGACGGCGTCAAATTCGTTGCCCGTGACAGTTCCTGGCTCATGGTTCGGGGGTCAGGGACAGAACCGATTCTGCGCATTTATGCGGAGGCAGCGAGCGATGCGGATGTGAAAAAACTTCTCGCCCTGGGGACACGCCTGACAAAACAGGTTTAACGGGTCACTCTAGATACTCCGCTATCGCGCCGTATTTTCGTTTGATTTTTTGAATCATCCGATCGTGTCCGCGAAGGTGCTTTACCGACCGGACGATCAAGAAAATCCCCAATAATGCAAGCCCGGCGCTCAATGCCAAAAGCGGCAGTAGCAAGGGCAGAACCCGGCCGGGTTCGTAATACTTGGACGTCGCAACAAGTAGCCCCAATACCGACAGCGGCAGCGCAAACACGGCGATACCCGTTCGCAGCGATGCCAGCGACGTCCGCTTTTCGGCCAGAAGCAATTGAACCTCACCAAACACCTCCGGTTTTATGCCCTGTGGTTGGGTTTCAGCCATATCCCCTGTTCCTGATCCTACAGTAAGTCATCCAAGGGCGTCTCGCGAGTGCGGGGGACAGAATTCCAGGCGTGAGTTTCGGTTGGCTGGAGGAGGGGGGAACGGTTCCCGGTGAATCCCCGGCCTTTTTTCCAGAGAGGCCCTGTATTGAACCGTTCAAGGAGAAGGAGTATTGTAGCACTGCAATTTGATATTGCCCTTTCTGTTCGCGCAGCCTCCGCTAGGCTGCGCTTTTCTTTTCGTGCGCGCCGTGGCTCAGCGTGCGGGTGAATCGGTGTCCGGCGTGGCTGCGGCGGCCGATCGAGCGACTGAATTGGTAGCGCCGGCCAGCAGAGGCGGGGCTGCATTCAGGGAAGCCACGGCAGCGGCAGGCTCCGCCGGTGCCATCTGCTCGGGAAGAATCGTAATAGCAATCCGCCGGTTTTTTGCGCGTCCTTCGGAAGTCGAATTATCGGCGATGGGCTTGAATTCACCATACCCGACCGCGCCGAGCCTTCGAGGATCCACCCCGGCTTTTTCTGACAAAAAGCGCACCGCGGCTGTGGCTCGGGCGGTTGAAAGCTCCCAATTGCTGGCGAAACGCGATCGAGCTCCGGGCCGGATCGGCACATTGTCCGTGTGGCCGACCACGTGAATCATCAGATTGGTATGCTGATCCAATACCGCGGCGAGCTTTCTTAAAACCGCCTCACCGTCAGGTTTCAACTCAGCTTCGCCGGAATCGAACATGATCCGGTCGAGGATGTTTACCGTGAGTTTGCCTTGTAGCTGGGAAATGGTTACGTCCTTAGACTCCAGCGCGGCCTTCATTTCGTCCTCGAGGCTCTGGTGGTTTTTCTCGACCGCCTGTTTCTCTTTTTCCAGTTCTTGGCAACGTTCTTCTGACGACGTGAGTTTGTCTTTGAGCGCTGCTGCTTCCGCCGCGTTTTTGTCAGCCAAATCCCGGGTGCTCGCCAGTTCGGCCTGGGCCTGTTCGAGCCGCACTTTCTTGTCGTAGGAGGAAAAGCTGAGCAATCCAACCAGCAAGGCAATGGTTAGACCGGCGGCAATCATCCAGGTTTCTTTCGGCATAGGAACAAAAGACAGCCGGAAGTGTAGGGAAGCAGGGGAGGGACGGAAAGACGTTAAATCCAATTCCAGTCACCGTGGGCCCTGGCTGGCGCTGACGCTGGGGCGAGCGCAGCACGCCCCAACGTCTCGGCGCCAGCCGTTTGGCCCAAGGTGCCTCCTGAGTTGTTCGGCGCCAGAGCTTTCCCCCACCTCACTTGTTCCAGTCTCCAATCAAGGCGCTTTTAAGAAACTGGCGACGAACGGTATGGGTATAACTCTCGAAGGTGGCTGTGTCAGTCAGGCAAACCCCTCGTTTACTTGCAAGGCATTGCCTTACACGTCGGTCCTGGCCCAACCCTTACTTTCGTGGCTGGTGTGTCCAGGCTATCGCCCGCCTGAGCAGGTCGGTCGGGTGTTTCAGGTTGAGTTTCTCCCGGATTCGGTGGCGATACGTTTCGACGGTTTTGACGCCAATATGAAGTTGCTGAGCGATTTGCCGCGTGTTAAGCCCGCGTCCAGTCAGCTCGAAGACCTGCAATTCGCGGTCTGCCAGCGATTCCACGGGCCCGAGCACTTCTCCCGGTCCAGCGGTTGTGATGCGGCCGAGAATTTGAGATGCGCTAGACTCGCTGAGGAAGACCTGGCCTTCCAGAACGCGCCGGATTGCCTGCAGGATGCTGTGCGTGGCTTCCTGTTTTGTGATGTAACCTCGAGCGCCGGCGCGCAGAACGCGTTCCGCATAAAGGGATTCATCGTGCATCGAGACGACCAACATGAGAAGACTGGGCCAACGGGAATGGATGTCTTTTATGAGCTCAACCCCGTCTGAGTTTTTCAGGGTTATA
>DATGLT010000406.1:0-64386 GCA_035294005.1 Verrucomicrobiia bacterium | reverse complement strand
CGGGACCGCCGGAGTGCCCGTGCCGATATCGTCCACGAAGTTTTCAACCTGGCCGGTCGCCACGTCCTTGATGCCGGCTTCCGAGCCCGACCAGGAAGCTTTGATCACGTAAGCTACCCCGCCGATGTTGCCTTCGAAGTCCAGGGTGTTGGCTTTGTAATAAGTGGCGTTGCCGAAGGCGGCAATCTGAGGGGCAGAATCGAACAGCGCGAATATGGTCTTGTTGACCGCATTGCGATAAGCTGTCGATCCAGTGATGTAAACCCGGTTCTGAGCGTTGGCAGTTTCAAAGATACCCGCCGCCAGTGCGCCGGTGAGAAGTAAGGTTTGTGCTTTCATTGAGTTTGGTTTGGTTTTCGTCGTGTTGAAATTTTTGGAATTATTACGATGAGGCGCGGGCGGACGAACGCCGGCGAAGTGCTACTGCCAGGACGCCAAAGAGGCCGACAAGCGCAATTGAGGACGGCTCCGGAACCGGAGACGCGTTGAAGGTCACGGTGCCCGAAGGATCAAATGACAGTGTCCCGACCAAAGTTCCTGCAGTGTTGTTTGCGGTCACGGCGTATAGATCTTCAACCACTGACCCACTGTTAAACGTCGCTGGGGTGGTCGAGTTAGGGTTGTTGACCGTTGCCGAACCATAATTGTTGAAGTACGTGCCGCTGCCGCCGACGATGGTTTCGCCATTCCAACTTGCGGGGTCACTGGCTGCATCGATTCCAGCGCTCCCGCTGGTGATGAACTGCCCGATCGTATCGATGGACGTCTTAATTTGGTTAAAAGTAGCAGCGTTGGGAATATTGACGGGCGCGCCCTGGCCGGCCGGAACGGTGGACCAGACGTTCTTGGAAGCGCCGCTTAACCCGAGGCTCAACGCTCCAACAGCGCCGAAATTAAGATTACCCAGCGTGCTGTAGCTGCCTGGCGAGCTCGTCAAAGCCGAGTTGAGGTTCCAACTTTGGCTGCTGGTGAAATTCGAAACCCGACCCAGGTCGTATACGAGGTCGTTACCGCTTCCGGACGTGAAGCCAATAATCAAGTCGCCGCTCGAATATTGAGCTTGAGCGGCGCCGGTCATCAAAGCCAGCGTGGCGCAGAAATAGAGCGCTGGGAGTCGTGATCTGTGCATAGGTGGTTTAGTGGATATGCTCGGGTTTGTGTTGTCTTTGCCGAACCCCCAAACTTTGAGGGTTTTGGCCCCATCACGATATTCGAGTTGCCGTTACCTGGCGTATTGTCTGAAGACACCGATAGACAGTTTTAGGACTCCAATTGAAAATGAGTAAATTGCTGTGTCCGATTGATTTATTTCGAATCAAAGGAGTTAACCGAGTTTTTAAGTGGGTCCTGTTTCAGGAAGGTAACGTGGGTTGACCAACGTCGATCCGAGGAACACACACAAAAGGGCGCAGCAATACATCAGTCGAGTCAATGGCTGCCTGCCAGAAGCAAGGCAAGCACAACGCTCGCGCGTTCCACAGAGAGCTAGACAGAAGTCCTCGTCACCGAAACGTAACAACTCAGCCGTAATTCCGTAACTGCGGCCCTTTAGCGTCTCGCGCCATGTTGAAATTAGCGCGACAGGCTTTTGGCCGTGGTTTACTTCGCTTTGCGAGGCGCAGGGCAAAAGCCGCAACTCGAGCCAGCCGACGGAGTTTGACATTCCCGGCCTCGGCCTGTGTCACGCTGATTCTGCTAAGCCGGCTCAATGTAATCGCCGAGGAACCTTCCGATCCGATTCTGGATTTATTGCTACAGAAGGGCATCGTTACCGAAGCCGAGGTTCAGAAGGCCAGGGCGGACGCTGAACGGATTCGAACCAACCAGATGATCATGCCGGCCTTGGACTCCAAATGGAAAATCAGCAAGGCGATCAAAAATGTCGAACTCTTTGGAGACCTCCGGGTGCGGTACGAACATCGCGAGGCAACGACTCCCATCAATGATCGCCTGGAGCTGGATCGTGGCCGTTACGCCGTCCGCCTCGGTCTTCGCGGTGAAATCCTGGACGATTTCTACTATGGGCTACGGCTTGACACCGCTTCCAATCCGCGCTCTCCCTGGGTGACTTTTGGCACTTCCTCAAGCGGCGTGCCTTACAATGGCCCGTTCGGAAAGTCGACCTCCGGAATCGATGTGGGGCAGATCTACCTGGGGTGGCATCCCTGGAGTTGGCTCGACCTGAGAGTCGGTAAAATGCCTAATCCACTCTACACGACCGCGATGGTTTGGGATCCGGACCTCAATCCTGAGGGAGCAGCCGAAACCCTGAAATACAGCGTTGGACAACTCGACGTGTTTGGCACTTTCGGCCAATTCCTCTACCAGGATCTCAATCCGACTTATGTGTCTTCAGGGCTGCTGCCGACCTTGTCGCAAGGCCAGCGCTCAGACCAGCCTTTCATGCTGGCCTGGCAAGGTGGATTCAACTACCACTTCACCACCAACGTCTCAGCCAAAATCGCCGCAACCTTTTATCACTATGTTTCGCTTGGCCTAACGAACACGTCTGCGGGCTTCGGCGACCCGTTTGTCGGCGAAGGAAGCTACCTAGGCAAGGGCAGCGCGACCGTCAATGGCTATAGCGGTTTTCCCGGCGGCGGCGCTTATGGCAACTTCAACGGGTTCGCCTTCAATCAAACCGGTCTCAATAATCTCAGCGTGTTGGATTTTCCCTTTGAGGTTAATTTCAAAATCAAAAAGCTCAGCGCGCGGGTTTTCGGCGATTTCGCCATCAACATCGAAGGCAACCGCCGCGCCCAGGCGGCATATGACGAAGCCGTCCTATTGAAGGGCGCCTCAACCCAGGGACCGCCTCTCGTGGGCTTCGGGCCTCAATTCAACCAGGACAAAGCTTATCAAATCGGCTTCGCCATTGGTAACAAGGACAGCCTGGGACTTGTTTACGGCAGCACATCGCGTCGCCACGCGTGGGAGTTCAGAACCTATTGGCAACACGTCGAGCAGTACGCAGTCGACCCCAACCTCATCGACTCGGATTTCTTCGAAGGACGCGCCAATCTGGAGGGCATTTATGCAGCCATTGCTTATGGGCTGAGCGATAACATGATTGCCACCGCCCGCTACGGCTACGCCAACCGCATTAATGACAAGCTGGGCACCGGGGGCTCCAACCAGGATATTCCGCAAATCAATCCCATTGACCACTACAGCCTCTTCCAGTTGGACCTGACCTTCCGATTTTAAGTTGCGGTTGAAAAGCGTGTTGCGCCGCCCGAGCTTGCCGCCGAAGTAACGTGGCGGATTTCGCTGACGTTTTTGCGACTCCTCAGCCCGCGCACCTCGGCAATCACGGTTGAAACCCCGGGAAATGGTGAGCACCGGAGTTATTCACACGTTGTTCACATGATTTCCACACTATCTCCATATTCCCATGCCACCTTCTTGCCCGTATGAAGGCGATTGTTTCGAGCTTCGCTTCAGGCGCCAGGGCTTTTGCCCCCGGCTTGCTGTTCTCGGCCATTGCTGGTTGCCTTTTGACAGGTTGTATCACGGGTGCACCCAGCCGTGTCCAAATCCAACACCCTGCGGCGCAACAATCCGTAGGACAACCGTTCGACGACTCAACCAGCCTCCGGGTAACCACCTTCAATGTTTGGGGCCTGCCCTCGTGGCTCAACGGCGCTCCTTCGGCCCGCTTTGGTGAAATTTCTCGTCAGCTCTCCGTGCTCGGTTCAGACGTCGTACTGCTGCAAGAAGTTTGGACGCGCCGTTGCTTCTCAGAGCTGTCCGCTGCTGGGGGCACAACAAACCGTTGTTGGTGGGCTGCCGCAGCACGGCATAAGGGCACGATGCTCGGCCAAAACGGACTGCTAACCCTGTCCAAGTTCCCCATCCAAAGCGCCGAGGTGAAATATTTCAGCCGGGCCCAATTGCCGGACGCGTTGATGCACAAAGGAGCCTTGAAAGTGACGATCTCTGTCGGAGAGGGTCGCTTGATCAACATCTGGAACGTGCATATGCAGGACGGAAGTTCGCCGGCAGTGCGTTCAAGCCAATTGGCCGAATTGATCGCCTGGGTTGAACATGCCGGTGACGGCCAAATCGCCGATATTGTGGGCGGCGATTTCAATTTCACCCCCGGAAGTGACGAATTTAAGCGCTTTGCCCGCGCGATTGGCCCTGATGTGCACCAACTCGCCAACGATGATCCGTTCCCGACCTGGGATGGTTTGAACTCCCACCTCGGAGAAACGTTGGATCACATCTTTGTCAGGGTCAGACAATCCGGCGAGGAAATTGGGGCTCGGCCGAGGCGGGTTTTCGAAGCGGCTCGCCCAAGCCAGAGACTTTCGGACCACATGGGAATGGAAGCGCTGTTGACGTTTCATCAGCGCGAGGACCAGCCGCTTTCGGTTTTAGTCGGACAATCGGGCCAGAGCGACGAGGAGGAATGGCCTTTTTGAAAACTCAGAACCGCTATCCATTATGAAAATACTTTTTGCCGTTCAAGGTGACGGACGCGGACACATGACCCAGGCGATTGCCGCCGCCGGCATGCTCGAACGCCACGGCCATGAAATTGTTGCCGTTACGGTGGGAACAAATCCCAGCCGGACGATTCCTGATTTTTTCGCGAAGGAATTTGGCGATCGTTTGTTGCCGGTTTGCAGTCCTGGTTTCAGCTTTCGATGCGGCAAAGGCGTGACAACTGCAGGCACGATCCTGCAAGCCTTTCAAAACCGTAAAGGCTACCGTCAAAGCCTCTCTACGATTCAGGACGCGATCGAAAAGAAAAGGCCCGACCTCATAATCAATTTTCTCGAGCCTTTGATAGGAGCGCTGAACCTGATACGTCCGCATGGTGTGCCCGTCATTTCGGTGGGCCACCAGTTCATGCTTTGGCACCCGCAATTTGTCCGTTGCACCCGATTTGCGCTTCAACGTTGGTTCATGCGAAGGTACGTCGGGTTGACGGGCGCGCGTTCGGTGAAACTGGCGCTATCTTTCTACCCGGCCGCGTCGCTCCCCGACAGAGGGCTTTTTGTTTGCCCGCCTCTGCTGAGACCCGGAGTCTTTGAGCTGCCTTGTGATATTCAAGGAAGCTTCCTGCTGGCCTACGTTCTGAACCAAGGTTACACAGATGAGATTCTGGAATGGCACGCCAGCAATCCCGAGGTGGAGGTGCATTGCTTTTGCGAAAAACCAAAGGTCGAACCGGTGTGGCGATACGATTCAACCCTTTGGTTCCATAAACTGGATGGAGGGAAATTCCTGAGGATGATGTCGCAAAGCCGGGGCGTGGCCAGCACCGCCGGCTTCGAATCGCTCAACGAAGCTGCCTGGCTGGGGAAGCCGTTGCTGGTTGTCCCGGTCGCCAATCACGTCGAGCAATACCTCAATGCGCTGGATGCGGAACAAGCGGGCCTGGCCATGGCGGCCACCCGTTTCGATTTAACCCGCTTGCTCCAACCCACGCAACGGGCAGGAGCCGCGCCTTATCGCGCCTGGGTGCGGCAAGCTGAAGCTTTCCTGGAGAGCGTCATCGAAAGGGTGACTCCCAAACCGAACCGGGCTTTTATTCCGGTGAGCGTGCCGGCACCTGCGGGCCCGCTGTTGCCTGCAACCAAAACGGTAATGGAAGCAAGTTGCTCAGGCGGCTAGCTCGTCGGGACTCATTCTGCCGCGCGGCGCCTGAGCTGCGTCACGAGAAATTAACAGTGTTCCACTTTACGGAACCTCCGTAAGGGCGTAAATCTCGTCACCGATTGAAAGCCGACGAGATGGCTTCTTCGCAGATTGACGTATGATAAGCCAACGCTCGATAGGAATCCGCAGCCTTGCCATGATGTGGCAGATCGTTTTGGTAACGCTGAGCTACTGGGGATGGATGGTCATCTGGCAAAGCGCGTTACTGTCACAACGGGAAGTTCTGCAGCGCTACCTTTTGTTCAATGAGTTCCTGCTGATCGGGCTGTTGTTCGGCTCCGCTCATCGGCGAGACGCTACAACTCCGGAGCACACCTGGGTGGTGGCGGCGCGGCGCAGCGCCCGCCAGGCGTTCATTGGGTTGTTTTGTGTGTTCCTTGTGGTGTTTGTGCTTCAGGACACCCCCACCGACAACGTGCGGTCTTTCATGTTCAGCTATGTTCCATGGCTTTACCTGACACTCCTTTTTTCCAACTATCTCCTGCCACGTTTGTTGAGCCGTTGGGCTTTTTCAGGAGATCGCGAGGAACGAGTAGCCCTGGCAGGCACCGTGGAGCAGGCGGCACTCATCAAACCCTGGCTCGAGAGGAAGAGCCTGGTCGGATTCAGAACCGTCGGCCTGGTTTGTCCTTGTGGGGATGTGCCGGGGCCGCCCCCATTCCCGTTGCTGGGCAGTTTGGAAAACCTGGGACAAATTCTGCGGGAACGCTCGATAACGCAGGTGATCGTGCTGGATCTCTCAATGGGCAGTCCGTGGGTCAGACAATTGACCCAGCTTTGCGAGAGCGCCGCCGTGCGTTTGCTGGCCATCCATGATCCGAGTGATTATTTCAACCATTCGGTAACCACGTTCGAAGACGACGGCATGCGCTTTATCGGCTTGCGCGAAGAACCGCTGGAAAGTCCTTTGAACCGGTTTATTAAACGGTTTTTGGATATAACTATTTCGCTTCCGGTCGTCGTGCTGGTGCTGCCCGTCTCGACAGTGCTGGTTTGGGCCGCGCAACGCGTTCAATCTCCCGGGCCAGTGTTTTTCAAACAATGCCGCACGGGAATGATGGGCAGGCCCTTCACAATGCTGAAGTACCGCACGATGCGGACCGACCACCGGTGCGAAGAAAAGCAAGCCACCCGCGAAGATCCGCGTGTGTTCGGCGCCGGCAAGTGGCTGCGCAAACTGAGCATCGACGAATTGCCCCAGTTCATCAACGTGCTGCGCGGCGAAATGAGCGTTGTGGGCCCGAGGCCGCATCTGCCCCAGCACGATGAGAGGTTCACCGACGCCATGAAGCGCTACCCCATCCGAAAACTGATTCGGCCCGGCATAACCGGCTGGGCCCAGGTCAACGGGTACCGTGGAGAAATTCATTCCGACAGGGACATCGAGCAACGGGTCGAAGCCGACATTTATTACCTGGAGCATTGGTCCTTCAGCCTGGATTGCCTGATTCTTCTGAAGACCTTCCGGCAGTGCATCGCGCCCCCGCGCAGCGCGTACTGACTTAACACATTTGCCACGGTTCCGACACCGCAGCGCCATGGGATTCGAGCATCGTCATTAGCCCGGAATTCGAGCAACAGGAATCGTCCGTTCGGAAACCGCAGGCCGCAGGCACAAGCCGCGGCTGTTCATCGCTGCAGAGAGCTGCATTGCGAATGATACAGACAAAACGCCAAACTGCTCAGTGGCGCGGCTGGACCGCAAAGCCATAGGCGGCAGCTTGTCCACACCTGCCCGATGACCCAAAAGACCATTCTGCTGCCAGCCGCTTCCAACGGCCACGAAGCGCAGTATCGGCTGACGGTTTCAACCCCAAAGAGACGGTATTGGTCCTATCTCAAGGAACGATGGTGGGTCACCCTCATCTGCATCTGCATCGGCATGAGCGCGTTTTTCGTCTATGAAACCGTCCGGCCCGAGACCTACACATCCTTTGCTCAGTTGTACCTGTCGGGCGACGTGCAAATCAATACCGGCATCTTTGTGACCGAGGATACCGTGAACTATTACGGCACGCAGATTGAACTGCTCAAGAGTCCCCGGTTGCAGGCGGCCGCGTTCGATCGCGCGGGAATTGTCCTTCCACCCGGTAAAAAGAGCCCTTTCAAAGTCGAGGTGTACCAGCCAATGAAGACCTCAATTTTGCTGGTTCAGGCCACCGGGCCCGAGCCGATCCAGGTGCAGAAACTCCTGCAAGCCTTGCTCCAGGAGTACCTGGCTTACAAGAAGGAGACCCGGAAGAACACGACGGAAGACCTGGTTAACTCCCTGACCGCCGAGCTAGGCAAGCGCGAGTCGGACCTCAAAGCGGAGCAGGACAAATGGGCTGATTTCCAAAAATCAAACAACATGGCGGTTCTCGAAGACCAGGCCAAAAGCGCAGGATTGTACCTTTCAGATTTGAATCTCCAATTGGAGAAACTAAAGCTCGAGATGGGGCTGGCCCAGCACGGGTTGGGGGAAGAGAAAACGCCTGCCTGGAACAAAACTACGGTAGCGGCTCCCACCTTAACCACAACGGGTTCAGTGGCCAGCGCCAGCCTGGCCCCGGGAAACGACACGGCGTTGAGAGCTGCCGAAGTGGAATTGGCCGTGCTCCTGGCGCAGCGCGACCAGCAGACAAACGAACTGGGCGAACTTCACCCGGCATTGCGCAAACTCAACAGTGACATTGCACGGGTGCGAAAGACCGTTGCGGTGCTTTCGGAACAGGACGTTTCGCAGAAGCACCTGGAAGCCGAGGAGGTGAGCAACCGGATTGCCGCAATTGAGCTCTCGATCCCATCTGTGGAAGCGAAGGTGCTGGCGATCGACGAGAGGCTTTCGGAAGGGCAGCGGTTGAAAAACAATATCCAGAGGCAGCAAGGCTTTTACGATCACCTCCTGTCCATGCTGCAGGGAGTCGATTTGAGCAAAAGCGTCGAGCAGGAACGGCTATCCGTGCTGCAGGAACCATCGCCGGCAAGGCCAACCGAACGGTACCTTTCCCTGCGAGTCGGCCTGGCCGGTTTTGCGGGAGGGTTCATTGGATTGGGCATTCTCTTCTTATGGTATTTGATCGATGACCGGTTTGTTTCGGTGCGCGACGTTCGGGAACAGTTCGGGGAACCGGTGCTCGGCTTGGTGCCGCAGGTGCGAACGTCCCGCTCGGAGCCGTCGAAAATCCTGGTCGAACCGAATGATTCCCGAGCCTCCTACCTTGAAGCATACCGGCACCTGCGTTCGGCGCTTCTGCTTTCTTCGGCAGGCGAGCAGCGGCCGCAAACGATATTGTTTACCGGCGCCGGTCCCGCGGAAGGAAAAACCACGGTGGCAGCGAACCTCGCTCGGGTTCTGGCCAGAAGCGGCTTGAAAGTAATTCTTGTCGAGGCGGACCCGCAGGCCGGCGCGCTTCATCGGCTTCTCAAGCGGCCGCCGGCACCGGGCATGCTCGACTATTTGAGCGGGCAAGCAGGACTTCCGGAGATTGTGCAAACCACGGAAATCAGCGACTTGAAGTTTATAGGGGCCGGGTCCAACTCAGGCGAGAGTGACGACCTGTTCCTGTGTTCGAGAATCGATGACTTCTTCTCCGAACTGCGAAAGGACTGCGATTTCATCATTCTCGACGGCGCTCCGATACTGGCTGCGGACGATGCGGCCTTGTTGGTGCCGCATGCCGATTCGGTAGTGCTGGTCGTGCGTCCCTTTTTCACGCGGTCCCGCGCTGTCCGGCAAGCTCTTGATATGCTATATCAGAGAAAAGCCCGGCAAGTGTCGATCGTGCTGAACCGGGCGAGATCCGATGATTTCGCGCGTAATTATGGGCAGAACGGAATGCGCAAAGCGTCCAGCCGCACCGCCGCAGCTGCGGCGTAGGACTCAAACGGCAGTGCTCCTTTGAAATGAGGCGATTGAAACTAGCCACCACCACAGCCCTCCTGGCCCTCGTCACCGCGAGCGGACTGCAGGCCGGCGCGCCTCACCTGGTGTTTGCCCATTACATGGTTTGCTTCGAAAGTTACGGGGAGAGTTTGGATGGCTACAAGCGCGAGATACAGCAAGCCCAAGCCGCGGGAATCGACGGATTCGCATTGAATGTCGGCGCGTGGGATGATTCACAGGCGTATTACAAATCCAGGGTCGCACTGATCTACAACGCCGCGGAACAGCTTGGGACCGGGTTTAAACTTTTCTTTTCTGTCGATTTTGAAAACGCAAGCAACACGGTGAGTATGGTCGAGAGTTTCGCCAACCGGACCAACAGCTTTCACTATCAAGGAAAGCTGGTGCTTTCTTCTTACGGACACAACGATGTGCCGGCCGCAGGGTGGACCGGTGTGGACTGGACCAACGCGGTGATCGGAAAACTGGTCAAGGATGGAATCCCAGTGTTCTTTATCCCTCATTTCTTTCCCAGCCCGGTCCAGGAACTTCCAGGCTATGCCGACGCTCAATCAATTCTAAAGAAATACGGGAACCTGCTGGACGGTTTGTTCCTGTTTGTGGCAGCGGGCTTGCCCGGGCAATTGGCAACGTGCAACTCGAACTACACGGCCGCGGTGCACGCCGCCAATAAAGTGTCCATGGCCAGCGTTTCCCCCCATTACTGGGGTTGCGTTCAGTCGACCTTGGGCCGGCGCTATTTCGAATCCGACGGGGCGGAAGGGCTGGCACAGCAATGGAACTCGATTATCGCCACGCAGCCCGACTGGGTCGAGCTGGTTACATGGAACGACTGGAACGAGAGCACGTATCTGTGCCCGATTGATGATCCCGGCGTGTATTTCACAGGCGTCGCAAGCCCTCGCCGCTACACGCATTCCGGATACTTGGAATTCTGCAAGCATTTCATTTCCTGGTTCAAGAACGGGAACGAGCCCGCCTTGAATCACGACACCCTGTTCTGTTTCTACCGGACTCATCCCCGGTCCGCGGCGGCTTCCGATACCAACGACCTCCCCGTCACGTGGTTCATCGGGGATGTACAGGACAACGTCTATGCCACCGTGCTATTGACCTCGGCCGCGGATCTCGAAATCCAATCGGGTAAACTCTCAAGCACCAACTCGTTCGGCCCCGGCTTGCACAGCGCCCGTGTTCCGTTTGGGCCCGGCCCCCAGAGCCTGAATCTGCGGCGAAACGGGACCAATGTCGTCTCCATTGAGGGTGTAAATATCCTATCGAATATCGTCGCTTACGATTTCTTCCCGTACAGCGCGTGCAACACAAACCAGCCGCAGCCGCCGGGGAATTTTCGAATATTGGGCGCTCCTTGATCGCTTCAGGAGCTAAAAGTCTGATCTAAATCCGCATGTTCCCAAGGATAGAACACGCCGCGGAGGCCATTCCGGGAGGAATTACAAGTTTGCTGTTCCGGTTTCAAAAGCTGCGACGGACGTCGCTTTCGGCTCGCCTCGCTGAAGGGGCGTTTTGGACCGTCACCGGCACAGCGTTTGCCCGCTTGCTCGGCCTGCTGAGCTCCATCGTCTGCGCAAGGTTTTTATCGAAAGAGGGATTCGGACAATTTGCGGTGCTCCAGAGCACAGTGGCGATGATGGGGACCTTTGCGGGGCTTGGGCTGGCTGTAACAGCTACCAAACACCTGGCGGAGTGGCGAGACATCGACCGGACGCGTTGTTCACGCGTGGTTTCGTTGACCCTGGGCGTGGCTGTAGCCGGCGGAATTTTGGGAACCTTGCTCTGCGCCGGAGCAGCGCCGTGGCTGGCGGTGCACACTTTGGCGGCGCCCGAATTGACGTCAGCGCTCCGCCTGTCCAGTCCGCTCGTGCTGTTGGTCACCGTTCAAAACGTATACACCGGCGCGCTGGCCGGGTTGGAAGGGTTCAAAGCGGTTGCAGTGATCAATTTCATACCGGCAGTGCTGGGCGCGCCGCTTGTGGCGTTGGGTGCATGGGAATTCGGGATCTCCGGGGCGATCGCCGGGCTGGTTATCCAGAACCTGGCAGCGTGCGTGTTGGGTCACTATGTGTTGGTCCACCAGGGACGACGCCACGGTATTAGGTTCCGATGCCTGCCCGAAGGCAGCTCGGGAGTTTGGCTTGCGGAAACACAGATCCTGTGGCGATTCAGCCTGCCGGCATTCCTGTCGAGCACCCTGGTGGGCCCTGTGAACTGGTTCTGCAACATGCTTTTGGTGAATCAAAAAGGAGGGTATGGGCAGGCGGCGCTGCTCTCGGCTGCCAACCAATGGAAGAATGTAGTCGGGTTTTTGCCGCTGATGCTCGGCTCGGTGCTCGTCCCCATGCTGGCTAACCTCCATGCCGCAGGCCGGGGCGCGGATTTTATACGGCTGCTGAAAAGGCAACTCTGGCTCAGCGCCGGGATTTGCATGGCAATGGCGCTGCCGCTCATTGTGTTGAGCTCTCGCTTAATGAAGATTTACGGAGGGGACTACGGGGATGGCGCGCCGGTCCTGGTGCTGACCCTGTGCACAACGTCGCTGACCGCGATCAACAACTTGCTGTCCAAGTCCATGCAATCTGCCGGGCGCGCCTGGCTGGACCTGGGTTTCAGCGGCATCTGGGCAGCCGTGTTGATTTGCGCGAGCCTGATATTCATTCCGAGGCAAGGCGCGATGGGCGTGGCTATTGCCCAGGCATTTGCCGCTGCAAGCCTCGGATTGTGGCAATGGCGCGTTTTGAGACGAGTTATCGGCTCCGGCAACTCGGTCCTAGCGGTGAACTCGATCAGTGAAGCGGCGTCATGACTGTCCCACTTTTCGCGAACGTTTTGAAGCACATCGCGACGTGTCGTGAGTTCCAAGGCACGCCTGAGCGGATATACTACGCCTACGGACGGGTCCTGCGCCGCGTGCGCTGGAATTTGCCCGCGCGCCAATCAACAGTTCAGGTACGGCTGAGAAGGCATCGACACCCTTTTCATGTTCGGCTCGCCTCAACCGACTGGCTGGTCCTGGAAGAGATCTTCCACCGCGGCGAGTATTCGGTGGTGGAACGCGAGATCCAACAGGCTCGGTTCATTGTCGATTTGGGCGCGAATGCCGGATTCAGCGTGCGTTACTGGAATGCCTTATACCCGCAGGCCCAAATTCTCGCGGTGGAACCGCACCCGGGGAACTGTCGCGTGTGCGAAAAGAACATCAAGGCGGCGAAAATTGGAGATCGTATTAAGCTCGTGCAAGGGGGTGTCGGGGCGACTCGAGGAAGAGCCGAATTGTTGGAGGCCGGCGGAGAATGGGGTTACCAGGTCAGCGGAAACGAAATGCAAAACGGAATCGCCGTCGAGATTTACCCGCTGGAAACACTGCTTAATGACGCTATCCGAGACGGCATCGTGGATCTGCTGAAGTGCGACATCGAAGGGGCTGAACGGGATCTATTCGCTCAATGCGCCGCCTGGATCCATCGTGTATCAGCCATTGTGGTCGAACTCCACCCGCCATATGGATTGGCAGCATTGAAATCGGATATCGCCCGAGCCGGCGGCCAGTTCCGCGTCGTGGAGGTCTCCAAAGGCAAAGAACTGCCGGTCGTCTTCTTGAAAAACATTCAAGCGCGAAAGTCCCGGCCGTTAGAGGACACAGCCCGCTTTGCTTCGGAACTGCGCTCCGTCCCCGAAAATCAGGTGTAACCAATTATGTCGGCGGCCACGGTAGTCATTACCACGAAGAACCGAATGTACGACCTGCGCAAGGCGGTCAATTCGGCCATGGCCCAAACTGGGCGGCCCGAGGTGTTGGTCATTGATGATGGGTCAACTGATGGCACGCCCAGAATGATGGCCAAAGAATTCCCACAGGTGGCTTTTGTGCGCTCCGAAACTTCCCAGGGCTACATCGCACAGAGAAATCGGGCGGCCGAAAGAGCCTCAAGCCGGATTCTTTTTTCAATCGACGACGACGCCGTATTTTCAGCCCCCGACATCGTTGAAAGAACGCTTGAGCAATTTGATCACCCCAGGGTGGGAGCCGTTGCCATTCCGTTTGTCGACGTCAACCGCAGCGCGGAAATCAAAAACAAGGCACCGTCCTCAAGCCAGGTCTTTGCCAGCTACACGTACATCGGCACCGCGCACGCGGTCCGGCGCGATCTGTTTCTGCAATTGGGCCAATACCGTGAGGAATTGGTTCACCAGGGGGAAGAGGAAGATTTCTGCACGCGCATGCTCGCTTCCGGGTTTATCACGCGTCCCGGCACTTCCGCGCCCATCCACCATTTCGAGAGCCTCCAACGCGACTGGACGCGCATGGATTTTTACGGTTCACGCAATAAAATCCTTTACGCGTGGTGCAACGTACCAGGCCCTTACCTGGTAACTCACCTGGCGGCAACGACGGTAAAGACGCTCCTGTACAATCTTCACCCGCGCCGGTTCCGCGCCCGGCTCCTGGGCGTCCTGAAAGGCTACGGATTGATTCTGCGCCACGGCTGCCGGCGTGCTCCGGTGCCCGCGGCTCTCTACCGCCTGAGCCGGCGCATCAAAATGGCCGGCATGTTACCCTTGCAGGAAGTTGAACCGGAATTGCCAGAGCTCGCGCTCTCCTCTCATGAATAATTCCAACCCTTCACGGTGGATCGTGGCGCAGGAAGGCTCGCGGGAAAGTTATGCGGTCCCCCGCTCGTTCCACCGGCTGGCCAAGCTTCGGACTCTGTACGTGGACACCTGGTGCAGGTGGGGACGGTGCCTGCTCAAGGCAGGGCCGCGAGGCTGCCGCGCGTTCTCCACCCATTTCGCTTCGGATCTGCCTTCAGATCGGGTGGTGTCATTCACTCGTTCGGTCCTGGCGGAGCGAGCCCTGTTTTACCTTAGAAAATCGCGCTTAAAGGGCAGCGATCTTTCCGGAGAATACTGTCGCTTTGGCAGCAAGTTCGCCCGGATGGTTCGAGACAGCCTGGAGCGGGAAAACCTGGATTCGCGCAGCGACAATTTCTTCGGGTTTAATAGCAACTGCCTCGAGACGCTGGAACACCTGCGCGAGCGTGGAGTTTTCACGGTGGTTGACCAGGTCGATCCGGCACGAGTGGAGGAGGATATTTGTCTTGAAGAATCCCAGCGCTGGCCCGGTTGGGCGCGGGTCGAGAGCCGAATGTCATCCGGATACTGGGATCGGATCAGGGCGGAATGGGACACAGCCGACCTCGTGCTGGTGAACTCGGAATGGTCGCGGGGGGCGTTGGTCCGTCAGGGAGTATCGCGAGATAAACTAGTGGTTGTACCGCTGGCGCTGGAAAGTGGGCCGGCTGATAATCCGCCTCTCGACCGGACGCCCGGAAACTTGAAGATCCTCTGGTTGGGGAGTGTCATTTTAAGGAAAGGAATTCAGTACCTCGCGGAGGCGGCGCGCATCCTGCGCGGCCGAAAGCTCGAATTCCTGGTGGCCGGGCCGATTGGCATTTCAGAACAGGCAATTCGGTCATTGCCGGATAACATGCGCCTGATCGGGCCAGTCACTCGAGACCAGGTAGGCCGGCTTTACAGCGAAGCGCACGTATTCGTGCTGCCGACCATCTCCGATGGATTTGGAATCACCCAACTCGAAGCGATGGCCCACGGGTTGCCCGTCGTGGCCACTCCGAATTGCGGGCAGGTCGTGACCGACGGAGTTGACGGATTCATCGTGCCGGCGCGCGATCCGGAAGCGTTGGCGGACGCCCTGGAACGGATTGAAGCTGCACCGGGTCTCTTGCGCGAGTTTTCAGTTCGCGCCAGGGCGACGGCTGCGAGATTTGATCTGGAATCCAGCGCGACGGCAATTGACGAGGTGGTTTGGAGCAAGCGTCAGGCAAAAGCCACAAGGAATTAGTATGGGTCAGCAACGCAGAATCTCATCATTTCTTTATCGCAGGCTGGCGCGCTGGATTACCTGCGAAGTTCAACTCCTGGGCGAGCACCGGCTGGCACTCAACAACAAATTCCAGGTTAACAGTCTGCAGGACGTGTTTTGCCACCCATTTTACTGGCAACTCTTCGGTTGGATACCGCAACCGCCCTCGCTCGTCGTTGACCTCGGAGCACATTGTGGCCACTTCAGCATGCTGGCCGACGTTTGTTTTGAAACTCAGTTTGGTTCCTGTCAGCCGCAGTACGTGATGGTCGAACCCAACCCGAAACTGTCGCAGGTTATTCGGTCCAATCTCGCGCAGTCCGGCCTTTGCCGGCGCCACTCAATTTTCGAGGGACTGGTCGGCTCCAAACGTGCCGGGTTCGATGACCTGTGGGTATGTCCAAGCAATTTTCTTAGCGCCAGCCTCGTCAAAGGCCCTGGCACCCACGCGCTCAAGGCGGAGTATGTGGACCTGGACGCCGCCATCCCGCCCGGTAACATCGATCTGCTCAAGGTCGATATTGAAGGCGCGGAGTACGAACTGCTGGACAGCTATCCCACGTTGTTGGACCGCGTCTCGCGCGTGATGATCGAGGTTCACGAAAGGCCCGGCTCCGGCCCGGAAGCAATCTTCGGCACCCTTCAAGCCGCAGGTTTGCGCATCAAGGGATCTCCCCTGAAAAACGGGTCAGCCACTCTCGCCATGTACGAACGAACCAGCAACGGGCAGCACGGTTGATTTTGATCACTGATTCCATGCGCGGAAGAATTCAAGATCCCGAACGGCGTGTCGTTGTCAGCGGCACCATCCTGGGGCTTGGTGGAATTCGGACGCACGTTATGAAACTGGTGAAACTGCTGCGGCGCCAGAACACGGACGTGCTGGTGCTGGCAACCGGGGTTTGCTGGGACTCGACGGTTTTGGACGAGCTCAAGGCGGCAGGGACCCGCTTTGCCCTGCCCCCTTCAGCGCTGCGCGGTTGCCGGGTCCTGGCCACGTGTTACGCCGCGTTGACGTGGCCCCTGCGTTTGCCTCGACGAGCTGATTCGGTGTATTGCGTGGGCGCGGGGCGTTCGCACTTGCATGTGCACCGATTCAAGCCCGGCGGTGCAATGACGATCAACCATGAAATTGTGGTGCCGCCTTGCGCCGAAAGTCTTGCGGGAATCTGCGCAAGAAACCTGGATGCGACCGTTGCCAACTCCAGGAAGGTAGCCAGCCTCATGGCTGAGCACTGGCCCGACAAACCCATGCGGGTCATCCCGTTTCTAACTTCCGACGCGCCTGCGCCTCCGCCCGTCCGGCGCAGGCGCTGTGTCGCATCCGGTTTGCGCATCATTTACCTGGGCCGATTGGTGGATCAAAAGCGCCCTGATAAGCTGGTCCATTCGTGGCCGGCGCTGCGAACGCATCCGGCGTTGCAGCGAGCGCGGCTGGACATCTATGGGAACGACCCATCAGGCCAAATGCTCCGCTCGCTGCGGCAATTTGTCGCCAGTTCGGGTTTGTCGCGGGAAATTGCCGTGCACGGCGAGTACCAGCCCGGGGATCTGCCCCGGTTGCTTGATCAAGCCGACCTGGTCGTTCTGCCGAGCCTTTGGGAAGGTCTTCCTCTGGTATTGGTGGAGGCCATGTCTCGCGGAGTACCCTTTGTCGCCACAGCAGCCGGAGGGACCGAGGAATTGGCGGAGTCAAACCCGGATGTCAAAGTGACCGGCACCGAATGGGAGAGCTTTGAGTCGGGGCTGATTGAAATGGCGGGGCGAGTGAGCACAGGGATGGTAGATGCGCACCGGCTCCACCAGTGGGCCGAGCAGCGTTACGGCTATGAAGCCGTTTCCCGGAAGTGGCTCAAGTGCCTGCACCAACCCGCTGTCTTCTTCTCCGAATGATCGACCTCGCCCTAGCAGCCCAGGCAATTTTCTGGCTGGTGCTTTTCGGATGCTTCCTGGCAAGCGGCCGGGCCTCTTTGTTTCATCCCGGGACAATCTACCTCGCCTTTCACGGACTTGTATTCGTTGCCCGGCCAATTCTGGTTTACGTGTTCGGATTCGACGCAAGCTGGAACTACATGCTTTTTCAACCAACCAACGAGGCGTTTGTGCGGACGCTGGCGGTGAGCAGCGCCGGCCTGTTCTGTTTTTTGGCCGCGTCCCTGGCCACCGGCTGGGGCGAGATGGAATTCCAAACAAAGCAGCCGCCGTCATTTACCGCCCTTGAACGTCGCGCGTTGCTGGCAACTACGCTGGTGTTACTCCCGTTTGTGGCCTACTCGATTTATGCCACGCGCAACGGCATTGAAGGCGAGCGCGTCGGAGGGATCTACATCCTCACCAACTCGACCGGGTACCTCAACGAAGCCCAGCACTTTGCGATGCCTCTCATCTGCCTGTGGATGGTTGCGACTCGATTCCATTGGGGCAACCTGGTGCCCGTCTCCGCATACGTGGGTTACCGGATTTGGTTCGGATGGTCGCGTTGGACAATACTGTTGTTCCTGTTAATGGCGGTGCTTTGCTACTGCTGGTATTACCGAAAGAAATGGGTTTCCTTCGGCTGGATCGTTGCCGCCGTGCCGGCCCTGGTGGTCTTTAACCTGCTGGGACACAACCGCGATTTGCTCAAGCAAGCCCTTGGAGGCGATGTCATTCAAGTGGTCGATGCCCGCCCGGGTACCACGACAGCGGAGAAGCTCCGCAAACAGCTGGATACCCAGGATTATTCCAACTTCGATTACCTGTCCTATATCGTGTCGATCGTTCCCGATCGGACCGGCGCCTTCACTTATGGCTCACAGTACCTGCAACTGTTCACGGAACCCATTCCCCGGCTGCTCTGGAAATCCAAACCGGTCGGGGCACCGGTCAGGACCATCAACATCGGCGCTTATGGCAACTTCGTAGGGCTAACCGTTAGCCTTTGCGGCGACGGATGGATGAGCGGGAGTTGGCTGGGGTTGGTGGTCACGCTCAGCATCGCGGGTGCTTTGGCGGGATCCGCCTATCGGTGGTTCTTGAAAAACCAAAACGAAAAAACGGCGGCCCTGGCTTATTTGGCGGCCCTGGCACTTTCACCTCAGTGGTTCAGGGACGGAGGCATTTCCATCTTCAAATTCCTTCTGTTCACCCTGGCCCCCATCGCGTGCTGGGTGTTCCTGGCGTGGCTCCTCGGGGCTCGAAGGCTGTTTGCCTATTCCGTTGCGATTCCCGGTGGAACCACGGTTTGCTTTGCCGAAATCAATAAAAACGCAGGAGAGGCCCTGTTGAATCCGAGCAACGAACCGTCATGACCTCGATCGCCATCATCTGGGCCCAGTTTGGTCCATACCACCTCGCCCGCGTAGTTGCGGCTCAGCAAGCCGCGCCGGGAGTCGCTGTGCACGGCATCGAGTTGTCCGATCAAACGCGCGAGTATCTATGGCGCCGAACGCAAACGAACCGTTCGCTCCACACTCTGTTCCCGGGAGTGGCAACCGAAGAGTTGGGGTTCTGGAAAGTGTTTTTGGGGGCTAGGCGAAAGCTCGCCGATTTGGAAGTGCAGGTTTGTTTGGTCCCCAGCTATTGGCCCAGGCAATCCCTGGCCGCGCTGCTGGCGGCCAAATCGCTTCGCTTGCGGACGGTCATGATGAACGAAACTCACGCGGGCACCGCCCGTGCATGGGGCCTGGCTCACAAAATCAAACGTTTGTTGGTCCGTTGCTTTGACGCTGCCCTGGTGGGAGGAGCCCCTCAGGCGCGTTATTTCGAGTCCCTCGGAATGAGTCCCGACTCCATCTTTCCCTGCTACGATGCTGTCGACAACGATTACTTCGCGCAGGCCGCGCAAGCGGCCCGCCTGAACGCTGCCGCCTGGCGCAAAAAATTGACTTTGCCACAACGGTATTTCCTCAGCCTTGGCCGGTTTGTGCCCAAGAAAAACCTGCACAGGCTCATTGTTGCCTACCATCGCTATCTCAATTGCAATAAGTCTCCTGGGGCGCATTTGGTCCTGGTCGGGTCTGGTCCCGAAGAAAGCTCTCTGAAGTCCTTGTGCCACGAGCTCGGCATCCCGTGCCACGAAAAAGAAACGGCCGGAGACGCTCAAGATTCTGTTGATACGACCGAGAACGAGCGCGCCGGCGTCCATTTTTATGGTTTCAGACAAATCGAGGAGAATGCGGTTTTCTACGGCTTGGCTGAGGCATTCATTCTGCCCAGCACACGTGAGGAGTGGGGATTGGTGGTGAACGAAGCAATGGCCTCCGGTTTGCCCGTGATTGTGAGCAACGCCGCCGGCTGCGCGGAGGACCTGCTCCCGGCTCTTCAGCCTCAAGACGCGCAACAACATGACTGCGTCAAAGATCATCCCGTTTTGAAACGGCTGATACGCCGAAACGGATTCGTGTTTGATCCGGAATCACCAGAAGAAATGGCTGAAGCGATGCTGACCATCGACCACAATCCCGGCGCCCGACCGGCCTTTGCGAGCCAGTCCATCTCGATCGTGCAGACGGTTTCCTGTCAGCATTTCGGCCGAAATGCGCTTTCGGCTGCACACCGGGCTTTGGCAGGCCCCCCGCGCAAGCGACCGAGGAATGCCCGAGCCCATTCCGATTCGGGTATCGAATCGGTCGGTTGGCGGAAAACTCCGCGACCGGGTTCGTTGGCGGATTGAGCTTTTCGGGAGCGAACGGATTTAACTTCGACGGACGATCTCGTGCGCCACCTGCATTTCACACAGTCATTGGAACCTCTCGAAGGAGGAGGCCTGGGCACCAGCACCGTGAGCTTGCATCGGCAAATGCTGAAGCTGGGGTTTGAGTCGAGGCTTTGCGCCACTTTTTCAGGCGCTCCATGCGTGCCCGCAGAGGAAACTATTCAGTTCAGGAGAGTGGGTCCGGGTTTTCTCTACATGTCGCCCCAACTGCTGCGCCGGGCCGACGACCTGGTGAGCAAGAGCGACGTGGTGCACGGGCATGGCTTGTACGTCGGACCCAACCAGGCTTTTGGCCACGCCGCGCGCCGCCGGCAGAAGCCGCTGGTCTACCATGTTCATGGCATGTTCGAACCGTACATTCTCAACCGGTCTCGCTGGAAAAAGAAAGTGGCGCACTTGTTGTTTGAGGATGCCAATTTCCGCCACGCCTGCCTGTGGCGGGCACTAACGTCGAAAGAAGCCGACCAGATTCGGGCTCGTGGCATCGATGCGCCCATTGTTGTTGTCCCCAATGGGGTCGACCTGCACGAGCTTGCCAGGCCTGAAACGGACGACCGACAACTACGCCCTCTTACGCAGATCGATCCAAGGCTTCGCGCCCTCTTCCTTGGCCGTTTGCACCCAAAGAAGGGCTTGGACCTGCTGCTGCCCGCATGGGCCCGGGTCAACCGGTTCCATAATGATTGGAAGCTTCTCATCGCAGGACCCGACGAAAATGGCTACAAGGCTTCGCTCCAAAGCGCCGTCACGAGTCTGCAGCTCGATTCAACCGTTGAATTCATCGGCCCTGTTACGGGAAAAGCCAAGGCGGCCTTGTTGCATTCGGCAAGCCTGTTCATTCTGCCGTCCTATTCGGAAGGGTTCCCGATGAGCCTGTTGGAGGCTATGGCGTGCTCGGTCCCGGTGGTTGCGACCAGCGCCTGCAATTTTCCGGAACTGGCCCAGGCTGAAGCCGGCTGGGAATGCGATCCGTGTCTCTCCTCGCTAACCGGGGCGCTGGAACTGGCATTAGCGGCGGGGCCAGCAGAGAGGCGTCAACGCGGGGCGCGCGGCAAACAGCTCGTCGAACTGAACTATACCTGGCCGATAATCGTGCAGCGACTACTCGAGGCTTGCCAGGCCCACTGCAAATGAGCCGGGTGCGAAATGACCTGTTCAATTCCGCGCAGGGCCTCCGTCGCGGTGCCTCGCGGCCCGTTGAGGCGTTGTGGTATGCGTTCAAGTGCCTGGTTTTTCTTTCGGCGGTGCCGTACCCAACGAGCTTCAAGTGCGCCATTTTGCGCCGCTTCGGAGCACGGGTGGGCCGCGGGGTCATTCTCAAGCCCCGGATCAATATTCATTTTCCGTGGAAACTGACGATTGGCGATTTTACCTGGATCGGAGAGGAAGTTTTCATCCTGAACTTCGAGCCGGTGGTGATCGGGTCGCATTGTTGCATTTCGCAACGGGCTTTCCTGTGCACTGGCAATCATGATTATCGTCAGGTCGAAATGCCGTTTCGCAACCGCCCCATTGCCGTGAACGACGGCGCCTGGGTAGGAGCCCAGGTGTTTGTCGGTCCAGGTGTCACCGTCGGGAGCGACAGCGTGCTGACGGTGGGATCGGTGGCGACCCGCAGCTTGCCCCCGGAAATGATTTGCAGTGGCAATCCGTGCGGCCCGGTCGCCCCACGCTGGCCCCATCCCGCCCCCCATCCGCTCAGCCACGAGCTCTCCATTTAGCGTCCCGTCCGTTCAGTTGAATCGGTCTACCACCTCCCGATATGAGCGCAAGTTCCCTGCAATCGAATAACCGGCATCGTTTCCAAAAGATCCTCGGCATTAACTTCTATACCGGGGACGCCTCAAGCGCGGTTGAGTTGGGATCCAAGGGCGGCCTGGTGCTCGCCCCCGCCGCTCCCGCTCTCTGTCAATTGAGCCGCGACCATGATTACCGGGAGGCCTTGCAACAGGCCGACCTCGTGATCACCGACAGCGGGTTTCTCGTGCTCCTTTGGAACGCGATGACCCGGGATCAAATCGAACGCGTCTCGGGTTTGAAATATCTTCGGCTCTTGCTTTCCCGGCCTGATTTCCGTCGCGCCGGGGCGTCCATTTGGGTGATGCCCTCCAAAGCGGCCTCGGAACGGAACCTGAAATGGCTGAGCGCAAACGGCTGCGCCGTGACAGCCGATGATTGTTACATCGCGCCTAATTACGGCACCGGGCCAATTTCGGATCCGGCCCTGCTCAAACTGATCGAGCGGCGGGCTCCGCGGCACGTCGTGGTATGCGTTGGCGGCGGCGTTCAGGAAAAGCTTGGCCTTTACCTAAAACAAGGGAGCAAAGGGCAGCCCGCCATCCACTGCATCGGCGCCGCAATCGGGTTTCTTACCGGCGACCAGGTTCGCATCCCGGATTGGGCGGATCAAAAAGTCCTCGGCTGGTTCTTCCGCTGCATGTCCCACCCCCGAAGGTTTGTTCCCAGGTACGTCCGGGCCTTGGAGTTGCCGCTCATTTTGTGGCGGTATCGTAGCGAGCCTCCGGTTGCGAATGTGTAAGTCTGTTGTTTGATGCAAATGCACAGCGAACCATTGCGCGCTAACATCAGCGACTCGTCAGAGCTGCAAACGAAGGCGCGGCCAACCTCGGCCCCGGGGTGGGTTTCAAGGCTCGGCGCGGGTTGGGCTTGGGGGTTATTGGCCCTGGGCGTGAGTTGGTTCATGGTGTTCCAAGAGCTGAGCGACGAATGGCGTCTCAACCCGCAATACGGGTACGGCTACATGGTGCCTTTCCTTACGATTGCATTGTTCCTGCGGCGATGGCCGGGCAGGCCGGCCACTTCCTCAGACCGGGTGCATTGGGCCGCGCCCATCGCCGCCGGCCTTGTGCTGCTCATCCCTGTTATTCGCGTCTGTCTTCAGGCAAACCCCGAGTGGCGCCTGCTCTATTGGCTGCACGCAGCCGTGGCTGTAGGATTAAGCCTGTGCGCAGTAGGGTTTGCCGGGGGTATTCGCTGGGTGCGCTTTTTTGCGCCGCCAATCCTGTTCGCGCTGGTTGCAGTGCCATGGCCGATGCTGCTGGAGCAATGGATAATCCAGGGATTGATGCGCGTAACGGCCTGGCTCACGGTTGAGTCTGTTGGCTGGTTGGGCATCCCTGCCGTTCAGCACGGGAATGTCATCGAAACCACCGTTGGCCTGGTCGGAATTGATGAAGCTTGCAGCGGCGTGCGTTCGCTCCAGTCCGCGTTGATGTTGTCGCTGTTCCTTGGTGAAATGTACCGATTCGCGCCGGGCAGGCGGCTCGCCCTCATTGGAGCCTCGTTGTTGTTCGACCTGGCCGCCAACTTGGCGCGCACCAGTTTCCTGGTTTGGGCCGCAGCAAACCGCGGGGTAACGCAAATGGAGGCCTGGCACGATCAGGCCGGGCTGTTAGTGATGCTCATCGTTTTGCCCGGTCTGCTTTTGCTGGGCCGGCTTCTCAAGCGCGGCGCCCGCCTCGCGACACCTCCTCAAAGTACGCACGGCTCTCTCCCGGCTCTTCCCGGCTGGCTCGGCGCCGGAGCGCTCATCTGGCTCGCGCTCGGGGACGCAGGGTCGGAGCTTTGGTACCGCTCCCATGAAACGCACCTGATTCCCACAGCGCGCTGGTCCGCCGCGTGGCCTACCGAAAGTTCTCATTTCAAAAAAGCTGTGGTTCCGGAAAAAGCGCTCGCGATTTTGCGATGCTCCGATAGCCAGGCCGCAGCATGGCAGGATTCCGCAGGAAATGAATGGAGCGGGTTTCTGTTGAAGTGGAAGCCGGGTAAAAACTCGGCCCAGCTCGCATCGGGTCACAAGCCGGACATTTGCTTCACGGCGGCGGGCGCCAAACTCCTTGAGGATTTTGGAAAGGTTGTAGTGCGTGTGCAGGATTTCCAAATGGCCTTCCGGCATCAAAGTTTCGAAATGAATGGCAGGATCTTTCACGTGTTCTACTGCCTGTGGCCGGACCGAATATCGCCGACCGAAAAGCCGTTGCTGGAGGACGGTTCCCAACTGAGCCGGATTGAGGCGGTGTTGGCAGGCAAACGACACCTCGGCCAGCAAGTGCTCGAACTCGTCGTCGGCGGGCCGGATTCAGGAGAGCAAGCCACGGACACTTTCCGCGCAACGCTTCCAGGACTGGTTCAGCCGGCGCGACTCAACTGAAGTAAAGAGCCAATGTCCATGGCGCATGGTTTCGGACATCGGCGGGGCCGCGGAGGGGATGCATGCGTCAAATCGTTTTGAACCTGTAACGTGCGCCGGAGTTGAAAACCATTACTGTCTTGCCCTATGCCTGAACCGAAGTTCTCAGACGCCTGGTGTTTCGGAAAAGAATTTCAAGCCAAGAGCAAGATTTGCCAGGTGTGCCTGGCAAACCAGCAATGCCAGAAAAAGTTTTTCAAAAGCTTAGGCGCGACCAGCCCGCGAACTGAGCCTTCGGTGATCCGTCTGGTCGACAAGCCCGTAAAGACCGTAACGATTCCGGCTCGAGGATTGCAAGCGCTCGGAAAGCGCACTGACGTTTGAGCGGGAGTTTCGAGCAAGCCGCCGGTCATGGGCGCGCGGGTCAGGCGGGTGGACTTGGAAAGGCTGCTGTGGGCGCAGTCGTGCTCTCGGCGGCGGGAACCGCTTGCGGGCAGGATGCCCTTCAAAACGCTTTGGCCATCGAGCCATTCCTGGCTTCTTCGGGCAATTCCGAGTTGAACAATGACCGGCCGCACCTGGGGCCGGTTGGGCTCGAGCTTGGCGCGTACGCAGGCCTCGAACTCAACGACAACGTAAACTCGTCGCAACTGAACCCGCAATCGGATCTGCTGTTGCGGGGCGGTTTGAGCATCGGCCTGGGGTGTCAACTTACCGCGCAATCCGATCTGCGGTTCAGCTCCGACATTGGCTATGTCCATTACCTGAACCATCCCGTCTACGATCACCTCGAGGTGGCTCCCAATTCGGCGCTGGCCTGGAACATCGGCCTGCAGGATGGAACCATTTCCATTTTTGACCAATTCGCCTACTCTCAACAAGTGCTGGCGGAGAGCGCTATCAGTGGGTTGGCTTATTTTCCTCGATTCAATAACACGATCGGCACCGAAGTGTCCTGGCAGCCGGGCAGGTGGATCCTGGACCTCGGGTACAGCCACGAGGACACCCTCTCGTCATCCACACAGTTTCGGTACCTGAATAGTTCTTCAGAGCTCTTCTTTTCGCGCGGCGGCTGGCTCGTGGGCGCGGCAAGCCAGGCAGGCATTGAAGCCAGCGGAGGTTTGACCCGCTACGAAGTCTCGACCCAGAATAACAATTCGAGTGTTAGCGCCGGGCCATATTTGGATCTTGAACTCACCCGCGCGGTGCACGCGGCGTTGCGAGGAGGGGCCGTGTTCTATTTATTTGATTCCGCCCCTTTGAACCGGCAGGGCAATCAACTTAATTCGTACTACCTTGGCCTCCGGGTGAGTCACCAATTCACGGACTTTCTGAGCCACAAGATCGACGTTCAACGCAATGTGCGCCAGGGGCTCAACCAAGGCAGCTCGTTTATCGAGCAGTTCACCGCCAGTTACTCAATTAACTATTCGCTCACCTCGAACATCAGCTTGCAGGGCGGGTTCAGTTATGAGCAGGGAACCCAGCCTTTCGAGGTATTCGTCGATATTCCACCCTTTGGCACGTTCGGAGTCCTGACCACGGAGAACTACTCACGATACGGTGCGACCGTCAGCGCGTCGTGGCAGGCAACCCGGAAAGTGGCGGCATCCCTGGGCTACAGTCACTGGTTTCGAACATCCAACCTCTCAGGCTTGGGATACGAAGTAAACAGTGTGTTATTCAATCTAAGCTATAAATTTTGAACCGATTCATGAAATACTCAGTGCTTGTCCTCCCGTTGCTCGCAACCGCAGCTTGCGTCATGGCGGCTGCGCTTGCGGGTTGCACTTCTCCGCGGTTGCAGGGCCAGTTCTCCTCCCCCGAGCTGTCCGCCCTGAATCTCGAAACCAATCTTCTGCGCGAGGGCGACCTCGTCAGTATTGCATTCGAGAATTCCACGAACTTCAATGCGACTCAAAAAATCCCGCTCGACGGCATCTTGAACCTGGAGACCGTCGGTCCCGTCAAGGCTTCTGGAAAAACCCCGCAACAACTGCAGGCTGAACTGGGACGTCTTTACGGTCCCCAAACCAGAAATGATCCCATCACTGTGAAGCTCATCGCAGCCGCCACCGCCGTCTATGTATCAGGCGCGGTGTCCCACCCCGGACGAGTTCCCATGGACCGCCCCATGACAGCCCTCGAAGCTGTCATGGAAGCAGGCGGTTTTGATGCTGCCCACGCGAAGCTTTCTGACGTTACGGTCGTGAGAATTGCGGATGGACGCCAAAAAACATTTCATGTTGACCTCAAACGCGTGCTCCAGGGCAAAGACGACTCACCGTTTTATCTGAGGCCATTCGACATCGTGCACGTACCGATGAAGACGTTCAATTTCTGAACTCAATGGCATCCAGGTAAAGAACGAGCTTCGATAAGTCCGCCCGAGCCTGGCACGGTTTGCATTTTGTGCTTAACAACTGATTGAAAGCCAGTTGTAGAAACAAAACTCGAAGTCCTCAAAGTGGTCATCCCGCGCCCTTTGCTGGCTGAATCCGGGCTGCGGCTGGTGTTCAATTCCAACGTCCCGGCTGCGGCTGGGCGGTACCAACAATCCGCCCTCCAGTGCACCGGTCCGAGTCTCAAGCTGTTGAAATTATGTTGAATTACCTGAACCCAGTGCGCGTTTTAGACGTGGAACACGCCGCCAAGTGGTATTGCCTCCGCACACAACCAAAGAGAGAACACATTGCGGCAGCCCAACTCCGGCTGCAACCAGATGTAGAAGTTTTCCTGCCAAGGATTCGGTATCGTCGCTCCACCCGGCTCGGTCCGGCATGGGTCACGGAAGCTTTGTTCAAGGACTACTGCTTTGCCCGATTCGACGCGGCGATTGCGCTGAAACGAGTTCAACACGCCCGCGGCGTGAGCTGCGTCGTCCATTTCGGCAGCTATCGGCCCACTATTGCCGACCCCGTTATCGACGAACTTCGGACAGCCATGGGAATTGAAGATCTCTGTGTGCTGGATGATTTGCTGCAGAGCGGCGATTCGGTGCAGATAAACTCCGGCCCGCTTTTAGGCCTCCATGCGGTGGTCACACGGGTGCTGCCCGCCAAACAACGGGTCGCTGTGCTGTTGGACTTTCTCGGCCGCCAAACCGAAACGGAACTGGCACGAGACCAGGTGGAACCGAATTCGGAGACGCAGTGGCTGCCGCGAGCTATCGGCAGTTCCATTTTAACCGAGGCAACTACTCTTTGCTAACTCAACCCTGTCTATGAATGGAATTCTCCGCAAACTGACTATTTTCGCTGTTGCCATGGGACTCGTGGCTGCGGGCGGCTGGTTCGGCCGCAAAGCGTACAAAAGGGCCGTCGAAACTCGGATGGTAACCCAGGCGCGCTGTTTCGCCGCAACGAATGACTTTCATAACGCCGAGCTTTGCATCCGGCGCGCGCTCCAGGTGAATCCCGAAAGCGTGCCTGCAATTCGCATGGTCGCGGATATCCTGGAAGCTTCAGGCCAACCGGCTTCTGTGGGTTGGCGAGTGCGCGTGGCTCAACTGCAGGACCACAACGTCACGAACCGGTTCGAGTGGGCCCAGACCGCCCTCAAATTCCACGAATTGAAATCCGCTGAACAGGCCCTTGAGGGAGTGCCGCCTGGAGAGCGCCGGTCGGCAATCTTCCATAAACTCCGGGGAGCACTGGCTTGGTCGACACATGATTTGCATGAAGCCGAATCGCAATTCTCAGCGGCTCTCGAACTCGAACCCACCAACCAATCAGCCTTGCTCAATCTGGACACCGTCAGGCTGGCTTCAACCAACACTGAAACTGCGCTCCAGGCACGCGAATCTTTGAGCCGACTGACCAACTCCCCTTCCCTATGCGTCACTGCGCTTCGGATTCTCGAGCAGGACGCCCTGGCCCGCAAGGCCTGGCCCGAAGCGTTGCATCTTTTCAGCCAGTTAACTCAAGGGCCTTCCGCCACGTTTGACGACAAGCTTGCGTATCTCCAACTGCTCAAGAACTGCACGAACGCGCAGTTCAGCTCCTGGTTTAGCTCTATTGAAGGCGAGGCCACTAATTCCCCCGTGCACGCCTTTGCGTTTGCGAGGTGGATGGCGGGCGCCCAGGGGCCCGCAGCTGCGTTGAACTGGACACGGCAGTTGCCGCCCACGCTGCGCACCAACCAGCCAATCCCGCTGATTACCACCGACTGCCAAATCGCCTTGAAAGACTGGCCCGGTTTGCTGTCCTCAATTAGTAAGCAGAACTGGAATGAAGCCGAGTTTTATCGATGCGCCATGGAGTCGCTGGCGTATCGTTCCCAAAACAAAGAGTTCCTGTCAAAAGCAGCGTGGCAAAACGCAATGCGGGAGTCGGCTCGCCGGCTCGATCGCCTCACCAGGCTGGCCCAGGTGACCACGGGATGGGGGTGGCAAGCTGAAAACACCGAGGTGCTTGAAAAGATCGCATCGGAGTTCCCAGCGGAGAAATGGGCTGCCACCTCGCTCATGTCACGCCTGTATTCCTCGGGCAACACTCGGGACCTGCAGGAATTCCTGCGCAAACGCAACGCCACCGACCCGTCGGATGTGCTCGTCAAAAACAACCTGGCGAACCTGTGCTTGCTGCGAAGATCGGAGTTGGACAAGGCGCACCGCCTCGCAAAAGAAGCCCATCAAGCGGCCCCGAATGACCCTTTCTTCAGTTCGACCTACGCCTATTCTTTGCTCCTGCAAAAACGGTACGACGAAGCGTTGAAGGTCATGGGCGCAATCAAGCGGGAATACCTTCAAATCCCATCCGTCGCGGCCTACTACGGAGTGATCGAAGCCGCTACGGGGAACAAGGAATTAGCGCGGGCCGCCCTGCAATGCGCCAGCACCGCCAAATTACTGCCGGAAGAGACGGAGTTGGTGAAACAGGCTAAAGCGCAGCTTTGACTCCGCCGCTAGCGTCAGCGCGATCCGCGCAGTCGCAGTTTGTTGCGAGCGACCCCGGCAAATCCCAGGATAGACACGCCGAGCGCCACGCACCCGGACGCGATTGTTCCAGCCTCGGGCACGGCGGTGGAAGCGACTGAAAAGGATGCGTTGACCGCCGCACCCGGGCCGGCTTGGGTAAACGTGATGCTAAGCAGGCCGGAGGTATCGGAAAACACACCGCTGGAATCGTGCAAGATGCCTTGTGCATAAACCTCCAAGTCAGACGAACTGCTGGAGGCTCTCATCAATTCGATCAGCGTAAAATCGAATCGGTCCGCAGGGTTGGTTTGATCCGAGATAACCAGAAAATTGGGGTAATTCACGGGCGTATAAGTCCCTGATTGGGCCGGCAAACTGAGTGTCAGCGCGCCAAGGTTTACATGGGAAAGCAGCGGGATGGCGGCCGGGCCGGAGTAAAAGTCATTCAGGCTCCCGTTGTAGTTCGCGGGAACGGTATTGACGATTTCCGTTGCGGGCAGACTGATCGAATCAGCCTGGCCCAGATCGGGACCGGAGTAGGTTATCGAACCAACGGGTGTGAAGCCGAACGTGCCATTCAGGGCCACGGCTGCGTGGAGTCTGACCTGGCCTGAAATGGCCAGCAGCACCAGTCCCAGCGCGAGGGGCGCACGGTTCGGAATGTATGTCAGGACTTTGACCAAGCACCCTTTCTGACACTTGCCAGTACCAACGCCAGCGCCATGCCTGCAGCAACCCAGGTAGCCGAGCTCTCCGGGACAGCGGTATAATTGTAAACGACCGAAATGTTGGCGCCGGCAGCCCAAAGGCCCGAAGCGAGGTTCATCCCGCCCGAAAGCAGACGGCCAGAGCCGGTTCGTGCGGAGATCAGCAAGTCGACCATTCCGGAGCCGGTGAACTGCATTAAATCAGCTTCCGATGTCAGGGTAGCATGACCTGAGAAAGTGACGGGCTGGATACGCACACCGCCTGTTCGCGTCGGCCATCGTTCGCCCGCGCGTTGCATCACTGACAGGAGTTCCTCGTCACCGGGCAGCCCAAGGGTCAAGCTCAGCATCGGCTCACCCGTGAGCGCTCGGTGAGTTCCCTGCCCGGAGGCATGTCCAAACCACTGAAAAAACTCGCCCGTGCCTCTGAGTTCGATGCTCACTGAATCGAGTGTGCCAAGAGCGGGGTTGAATTCCGGCAGATGAAAGTCGTGGTGTGAGAGATTTGAAATCGAGGGGGCCTCGGAAAACGCAAAGACCTGGACCGCTGCCCGCGCCGAGATGACCGGAATCGCGAGAAGAACCATCCATAAGATGTTCAAGATTCCGCTGCGCCTCAGGTTGAATATGGTTTCCATCCCGGTTTAAATAACAATAAACGATCGGGGGCGAGAATGCTCCAACTCTGAGGACAAACTGTTCTACCCTCAGGACTCCTTTGCTGTGCGCTCGACAACGCGCTCCTCAGGCCCGCAACATCCGGCAATTGGCATCGAGAGAGCTTGCGCGGGCTGGCTTTTGCGTCTGCGCCCTCCACTGCGCCGGGCTGAGGCCAAACCTGCGTTTGAACATGAGATTGAACAGGCTGAGGGACTGGTAGCCGCTCTCCAACGCGACCTCGACCACCTTTGATTGAGTCGTGGCCAGGAGCTCCTGCGCGCGCAGCAGCCGCACCTGCGCTTGTTTCTCCCGGAAGGACATCCCCACAACCTCCCGAAACAACCGGCTGAGATGGCGTGGCGTGCAGCCCATTTGCTTCACCAACTCGGAAAAGTCCAGGTCCAGGAGATTGCCTGCGGGCAGCTCGTCGAGCACTTTCAACAGCCGCGATCGCGCGTCCCCGGGCGGTTGGCGATCCAAATCGTCTCCGCTCAAATGGTCGCCGAATACTTCTGCAAAGAGGTTGAGCAATTGCCAACGCAGGACGAAACTGCGCGTCGGCACCGAGTCGCACAGAGACTTGAACTTTTCCGACACTCCGGAACCGGGAGCGAAATAGCGAGCCGTGAATTCGTCTCGGGAAGCTAACTGTGACAGGAAGCGCTCGTCATTCAGGGTTACCACGCCGGTCAAGCGTTCGGGCCGGACTTCAAATTGCCGGATCTGAACCTCACCCAACTGGCTTGCCCGGAGCATGCCTTGAGCATGACAAGACAGGACCAGCACAGAACCTGTGTCCAGCTGGCAATTCTTTCTTGGACTTAGCCAATACGCCACCCCGGTGGCAATTCTCCAGAATGACCAGGTAGTTGAGGAGAGTTTCCATTCCTTTCCCGGCGCGAGCCGGTACTGCTTCACAACCAAGTGAGGTTCGAATGAGCGATTCTGCTTCATTTTCAATGGCGCCCGGGGTCGGCACATCAGCCCTGGCAGGCACAGTCCTTCCAGCCCATAGGTTCCCAAGCGTGTGGATTACTGTAAAACCAGGTTGTTACAGCTCAGTGGCGGCTGCGCAACATTTTGCCGATTACCTCAATTGCCGATTACAAACGAAATAGCGGTTTCGCTTACTAAGCTAAAAAAGACAAGGCCGACGCAGGTCCTGCCTGCGCCGGCCCAATGTTGCCCAATACTGAATTACCTTGGATCAGTTGTGTCCGGGGTCGCTCAGCGGTCCCAGGCGAGTGGCCTGCATGCTGGCGGTCGAGATTTCATGAATGCCATCGGTATTCGCATTGATGTTGTTCACAATCCCAGTGTAAACCGTCACGGCGGCAGAACTGGCTCCCGGCGCCTGGAAGATGTACTCGTTGCCCCAGAATGAGTACTGTCCCTGTTGGATGGCCGCGGCGCTTTCGGCCACGCCATTGAAGGTCAACGGTTGGGCACCGTTAGCCCCACCCCCGTTGGCAGCTTCAGCCGTTTCGGCGTCCGACAGCCCCAGGTAAGCCAGCGCAATCCAGCCGGTCACACCCGCAATCGGGTCTGCCGCTTCCAAACTTCCCGGAAACCCAACATTGTTGGCCAGCGTGCCGCCACTACTCTCCCCAACGTTGCCGCTGCTGGCTATTTGTCGGTGAACCCGCTGAACCGCCAATCCTGATTTGCGTCGGGATCGTACGAATTCCAAACCCGGTCTCACCAAACGTGTTGACCCGCGTCCCGGAATTGTCGTCGCGACCCGCGACGTACACCACGTGGTTAACATCGGCCGAATTGCCCGTCAGCAGCGCGGCCACCGAGCCGCCTGACAGTAGAACACGGGCCTGTGCGTCGGTCACGTTGCTGATGCGAGCCCAATCGGTCCCGCTCTGGTCTGCCGCCACCTGGGCATTCTTCACCCAAACGAATGGGATAATCCCGATGAACGTGTTGTTGTTGAGCACCGGCGTCTTGGTCTTGGAGTAAGACTGGGCGTTATCGCCCAAGGCCAAGTCAACCGTGTGCGAGCTGAGTTGGCCCGCGACGGCGTTGGTGCCATAAGCCCCGGCCGGGACCGCCGGAGTGCCCGTGCCGATATCGTCCACGAAGTTTTCAACCTGGCCGGTCGCCACGTCCTTGATGCCGGCTTCCGAGCCCGACCAGGATGCTTTGATCACGTAAGCCACCCCGCCGATGTTGCCTTCGAAGTCCAGGGTGTTGGCTTTGTAATAAGTGGCGTTGCCGAAGGCGGCAATCTGAGGGGCAGAATCGAACAGTGAGAATATGGTCTTGTTGACCGCATTGCGATAAGCTGTCGATCCAGTGATGTAAACCCGGTTCTGAGCGTTGGCAGCGCCAACGAGGCTCAGTCCCAGCACTCCGGAGAGAAGCAGGTGATTTTTCATGAATATTAGTGCTTTTTGGTGTCTTCGATTTAATTCCAGAGGTTATGCCTTTCCGAAAAGGCCCAATTGACGACGCAGGCAAACGGCCAACAGACCCAAGCCCGCCAACACTCCATAGGTCGAAGGTTCGGGGACGGCCACCGCGTTGAAGGTGAGAACCCCGGTCGAGCTCAGAGTGAAGGTCCCAAGAAGAGTCGCCGCCGTGTTGTTGGCTTTGACTCCGTACAGATCCTCGACCACCGACCCGCTGGTGAAGCTGGCAGGGGTCGCCGAGTTCGGGTCAGAAGGAGTAGCTGAGCCATAGTTGTTGAAGAAAGTGCCGCTGCCGCCGACGATGGTTTCACCGTTCCAGCTCGCAGGGTCGCTCGAGGCGATAATCCCGGCAGGGCTACCCGCTGTGACCCATTGGCCGATCGTGTTGACCGAGGTTGCGATTCCATTGAATGTGGAGGTGTTGGGAATGTTCACGGGAGCGGTGGACTGCCCGTGAGCGACCGTGGAATAAACGGTTTTCAAGGCACTGTTCAGGCCCGTGCTTTGAGCACCGACCACACCCCAGTTCAAACCGTTGAGGTTAGCGTACCCGCCGGGTGAACTTGTCAGGGCCGACAACAGGTTCCAAGTCTCGCCATTGCTGAAGTTCGAGAACTGTCCGAGGTCATAGATGACGTCGTTGCCCGAGCCGCTGGTAAAGCCGGCGACCAGGTCCCCCGCGGCGTATTGCGCGTGGGCCGCGTCGATCATCAGCGCCATGCCGGCAACCGCCAGCATCGTTGTTTTGAGTGATGTTTTCATTAATGCTTCGATCTGTCTTTTGATTGTGTTTTCGGTGTTGAACCTGGCGCACACAGCGCGCCAGCAAGGAGACTCTATTCTGCCGACCCTCGAAATCGCCCGAAGCCGAAGGACGCAATGATCCATGTTTCGGACGCCCCGGCGGGCAGACAAATCCGGCCGATTTTAGCAGGAAAACAGCACCGAATCTTTGGTGGTTGCTACTGAACGAAGCCTTGCTGTTTCAGGAAGGTAACACGAAATTGCGGGCAACTTAGCGTCTCCCGCGTTTTCGGAAGCCGGTGATGCTCACCCGGTTTCGAAATAAATGCGAGGGGGCCTCGTAGTCCCCAGAGTCAGAGTGCCGGGTTGCGCTCGATTATAGGATGCAGGCGTCGGTCAGTGCCGGTGTGCCGCCTGCACCGGCATCTTCACGGCGGGTTTTGCAAGGGGGCGCGGACCTTGTGATCAGGGAATTGGTCCGCTCGGGCTTTGCGCCAGGGAAGGTTCTCAACGTGTCCGTCAGCGTAAACGTAGTTGGCCCGGCCCGCGTGCCGGTTGTATCGGATCCAGCCCTGGTTCGCATAAGGTCCGCTACCCCACTGAACCAGTGCGGCTTCGCCGACCCAGGTGTCATAATCGTCCTGGTCAACCGCGCCGAACTGTGAATTGTCCGGAGCGTCCAAGGCCTCGCTGTTGCGCTCGGAAAACAGGATGATGTTTCGATTGGGGAGCGAGGCCAACGCCTGGTCTGTGGCGAAACCGTATAGAGTTCCTTCCAGGGCGTATCGGGCCGACTTGTGTGTGAAAATCGAATTGAGGCAGTAACTTTCGATGGTCAGGTGCCCGACTTGCGCCAAAGCCTGCTCCGAGTTGGCGGGCGGCGTTTGGCTCGTTGCGGTGATCCCACCGTTATAGCCCAAAAGGTCCGTGGCCAGAACCTGCGAACGAGGCGTGCGGTCGGTTGGACAAAACCCAACCTGGCGGCTTTTTAAATACGGCTGAAACAGAATAATCCACGGCTTCTCGGCCTGGCTATTGCCCATGCCGCCGCCCGTCACTCCGCCGATGCTGGCGGGAAGCGCATTGACTTGCGTACCGTCGTCCAGGACCCAGCCTTCATGGTGGTGGAATAATCCCCCGTTGTTGTCGTCCATGTACAGGCGCGCTGCCAGTCCAATCTGAAGAAGATTCGAGTAACAGCCTGCCCGTTGACCTTCCTGCCTGGCTCGCGCCAAGGCGGGAAGCAGGAGACCTGACAAGATGCCGATGATGGCAATTACGACCAGGAGCTCAATGAGCGTAAAAGCTTCGCGATCGAGCGGGCGATGTTCGAGTTGGTGCGCGCGGCGTTTCATGTTGCGGGCTGTTCAACCTAGTGCGGCGACGCATTCAGTCAAGCTCTCCCGGCGAGGAACGCGAGGAATAGGGGCTGGCCCTCTGCGAGGTCAATACTCTCGTTCCTGAGCGAGTATTCGTTACCCTCCCGAAGGCATAAAAGCTCACGCAAATCTTGTCCAAAATCCCCCGGTTTCGTGAAGTATTGTTAGAGATTCAAGGCATCGGGATCGACGCGCGCAATCCGCCACATAATACGCAGAACAGTATGGGAAGTTTTTCGTAAGCCCGCTATGCTTCGCTATGCACTCACCCTCCAAATGAAACCCATCACCAAACAAAGAATCCCCCAGTCACCTAGCGCCAAGCCGAGCCTTGCACTTTCGGTTGCGACGGGACTGCTTCTCTTTGCCACTGCGTCCTTGGCTGCGCCGGACCCCAACTTCTACATCTTCCTGTGCTTTGGTCAGTCCAACATGGAGAGCGGGGGCCGAATGGAGGAGTTCGATCGAACCGTGGACCCTCGGTTTCTGGTCATGGCGGATTTTGACGCTCCCAACCGAGGCTGGACCAAGGCCAACTGGTATCAGGCCGTCCCTCCCTTGACCGCCCAAGGCACCGGCATTTGCCTCGTGGATTATTTTGGCCGAACGATGGTGAGCAATCTCCCGCCCAACGTCAGAGTCGGCGTGATCAAGGTGTCGGTGCCCGGCTGTAAAATCGAATTGTTCCAGAAAGATTCATTTACCAACTACGTGGCAAAGGCGCCTTCGTGGATGCTCAATTACGTCAAAAAATACGGCGGCAACCCCTACCAGTACTTTGTCGACCTCGCCAAAGAGGCCCAGAAAGACGGCGTGATTAAGGGAATCCTCCTGCACCAGGGCGAGTCCAATCCGAACGATCACGAATGGCCAAACAAGGTGAAAAGCATTTACGACAACTTCATCAAAGACCTGGATCTCAAGCCCGAGGAAGTGCCATTTCTTGCCGGTGAGACTGTGAATGCCGACCAAGGCGGTGCTTGCGCGGGATTCAACAAGATCATGGCCGAGTTGCCGAAGACCCTTGCCAATTCCTATGTCATCTCCTCGGCTGGTTGCACCTGCAACCCGGACCATATGCATTTCAATGCAGCAGGTTCCCGGGAATTCGGAACGCGATACGCAGAGAAGATGCTTGCGCTCATGGGCTACAAGGTCAAAGCGAGAGCGGCGGTCCAGGCCAGTGGGGAATCGGCGGGGGTGAGTAACCCGGCCACACCCGGCCGCCACACGAACCCCGGCACACAGCGCAAGTCCTTCATTGATTATTTCCTCCCCACTCCACCCCATGGCGCGTTGTCGCAAAACGCGTGGGGTGCGACCAACGTCATCCCGCGCGACCCCCAAAACGGGCTGGAAGACCCTACTATCCAGCAATACTGCTACTGGGACGGGCAGATTCTTAAAGCTCCGGATGGCAAATATCACATGTTCGCAAGCCGCTGGAACGAATCCCGAGGCCATAATGGCTGGTTCGGCTCGGTCGCGGTCCATGCCGTGTCCGATTCGCTCCTGGGGCCGTATGTGGACAAGGGCCTCTGCTGGCCTGACGACCACGGCGGCCGCGGACACAATGTCGGCGCCCTGGTGTTGCCCGACGGCCGTAACGCAATCTACATCAGCGAAACTCGCCCGTGCGAAATCTATGTCTCCAAATCTCTCGACGGTCCGTGGGAACATCTCGGGACCGTGACGGTGGAAGGCGAACCCAAGTGGCACGCTTCCAATGTCTCGCTCATGGTTCGCCCGGACGGCAGTTTCGAATTTACCGAACGCAACGGAAGCATTTTCACAAGCGACAAGGGCATCCTCGGTCCCTACATTCGCCGCGGAAACTCGGTTTATCCCAAGGGAATTCCGAATCTCGAAGATCCATGCATATGGTACTCCGGTGGACTTTACCACATCGTGGTCAACTCGTGGTCCACTCGAAAAGCGTATCACCTTACTTCCCGTGATGGCGTCAGCGATTGGATCGACCGCGGCGTGGCTTATGATCCGCGCGAGCCGATCGTCCGCTACCCCGACGGCACAGTGAACCACTGGAATAAAGTCGAGCGGCCGGCGGTCTATGTCGAAAACGGCCACGTAGCTGCCATGACCCTGGCCGCCATCGATGTCGAAAAGGAGCAGGACAAAGGCGGGGATGGCCACGGAAGCAAAGTCATTGTCATTCCCTTCGACGGCGCGGCGCTCGACCGCGATCTGCAATCGGATTCACGACAGCCTTAGCTGAATACTGCGCGGCTGAACTTTCTAAAACTTTCAGTCCCGAGCGGCATTGCCGGGATGCGCTTCATCGGTTGAGGTGTATCGCAGGTAAAAACTCTTATAAAGCCGATATCACGGGCCAACAGCGCGATAAAACCGGCTGGAATGGGAAGGCGCATTGGTATCCACGAAACTGAACAACCCGTTGGTTCCGGCCGCCTGGACCTGGATGGTATGCCAGTTTGTTGGAGCAAAGGAGTCAGTGGCTTGAATTGTGTAAAGCGCGGACGGCGCCGCGGTGAAGGATAACAGGAGTCCGCCGCCAACCATTGTGGAGGCGGCAAGGGGCGATGGCCTGACTGTCAGGCTGAACGAGTTCGTGGCACTGAGCGGCGGGAGCCCGTTGTCGGTGGCCACAACGCTGACATTATATGTGCCCGGGTTCGTGGACGTGCCGCTGAACGTTCGGGATGCGGAATTGAACTGTATCCCTTGAGGCAAATTCATTGCGGTGTATGTCAGCACCTGGCCGGGATCCGGATCGGTGAAGGTATTTGCCGCGAACGTGTAGGTGAATAAAATGTTGTAAGCGGCCACTTGGTTCGGTATTGCGTTTGCCACGATCGGAGGATGATTCGAATGCTGGTTTGAAGAAGAGAGCATGGCAAACACCGTTCCCAAAGAATTGCCGCCGGACGTGGTCGCTCCGAAGAGTGACCCGTTGGTCCCGAGGGCCAGGCCGGGGCTTGGGTTTCGCCCGTCCGCTGTCGAACTGACGTAAAAATTATACAGGGTGGAATACCCGGATCCGTCGGTTTGGATTTGGAACAGCGTGCCTCCCTGGCCTGTTCCGCCAGAGGTACAGGTGCCATAGAGAGTGCCGTTGGTTTCCACCAATGAAGTCGGGCGTGTTCCCTCGTTTCCAGCACCAAAGTGATGCAACACCTGGTACTTTGAACCGTCTTTGGCGATTTTGAACAGAGTTCCCCCGCCTGAAATACCGCTGTTAGTGCCTCCATCGTTTGTTGTTCCATAAAGGAAACCATCGGGGTCTTCAATCAATGCGCGCGCGTTGAGACCGTCACCGGTCGCGCCAAAGTGATGAAGAATAGCGTAACCAGTGCCATTGGTGCTGATTTTGAACAGGACGCCGCCGCCGAAAAGAGTGCTGTTGGTGCCGCCCTGGCCTGTGGTCCCGTACAGCAAATGGTCCGATCCCTGGAGCAGCGCTCCAGAAGCAGTTGACCCGTCATTGGTCGCGCCAAAGTAGTGAAGGATGCTGTAATTAGCACCGCTCTTGTCGAGTTTGTAAACAATGCCCCCGTTGAGGCTATTGGATCCGCCATAGGGCGTGGTTCCATAGAGCGACCCGTCCGCGCCTTCGACAAGGATCGACTGCGGGCTATTGCCGTCGTTTGGCAGGATCATGCCGTTGGTGTCGCGACCAAAGTTGTGGAGCACTTTGTGACCGCTTCCATCAGGATTGATTTTGAAGATGGTGCCGCCGTTGCCTTGTCCAGGCGCGGCGCCGGAGGACGTCGTCCCATAGAGAGCCAGGTCGCTGGCGTGCAGCAACAAACCGCCCGGAGCAGTGCCGCCGTTGGTATCACTGCCGAAGCTGAAAACCAGGTGGTAACCGGTGGCATCGGGATTGAGTTGGTAGATTGCGCCATGACCATTTTGGCCCCCGGCCGTTGTCGTTCCAAAGAAGGTGCCATCACGAGCGGCAGCCAGGCCACTCTGTGGCGTGGCGGCATCGCCTCCAGTGGAACTAAAAGTCCACAGCACGGCGTAGCCGCTGCCGTCCTGCTTGGTCTTAAAGAGAGTGCCGGTCGATGCCGGACCGCCGCGGGACGAGACGCCGTACAAGGTTCCGTCAGCGGTCTCAATCAAGGAAACAGTTGGACTGGACCCGCTGTCGATTCCGTTTCCGAAGACGTGGAACACCTTCAGCCCGGAGCCATCTTTGTTGAGAGAAAACAGGTTTCCCGAGTAACCGCCAAACCCTGTAATGCTGGCGCTGCCGTACAATCGTCCATCGGATCCCTCAATCACGCCGGCGTAGATATATAGACCATTGCCCAGCGCGGCTCCAAAGTTGGTCAACACCGTATAAACGTTTCCGTCGGGACTCAGCTTGAATACAGTCCCTCCGGAGGCAAATCCCCCGTAGACGGTCGTTCCATAAAGCATGGAGTCGGAGGTCTGGATGAGGGCCGAGTACGGCTGACTGCCGTCAGTGAGCTGAGTGAAGCGGTGCAGCACGGTGTAACCCGAACCATCCAGGCCGATACGAAAAACCGTTCCGGCGGAGTTACTTCCGCCCGATACCGTTGTGCCGTAAAGCGCGCCATCTCTACCCTGGACCAGGGCGGCCTGAGGATTCGCGCCGTCATTGGTGCCGCCAAAATGATGAAGCACGGCATAGCCGGTACCGTCCGGGTTGACTCGAAACAATGTCCCCGCGCCATTGCTAAAGCCCTGAGGTTGATTTGTTCCGCCCTGCGCTGTGGTGCCGTAAACCACCCCGTTGGTCGCCAGAAGCAACGCCGCATTGGGTGCAGCACCGTCATTGGTCCCTGCAAACTGGTGGAAAACGCCGTATCCACTTCCATCCAGAGCAATCCGGAACAAAGTTCCGGCGCCGGAATACAACGATCCCGGGCGGTTTGTGCCACCTGCAGACGCCGTGCCATATAGAAACCCATCCGCCCCCTGAATCAGTGCGGCTCGCGGATACGCCCCATCACTGCCCTGAATATTAAAACTGTGAATGACTTGGAAGCCAGTCCCGTCGGGATTAATCCGAAAAATCGCTCCGAACCCCAACGCGCCGCCAGACTGAGCGGTACCGTAAAACGTGCCGTTCGTGGCAAGCACAACATTTCCGCTGGGCTGGGCGGCCATCAAGTTGGTGTCGCCGAAGGAATGCACCTGTGAATAAACCAATTGGCCCCAGGCAATTGGTGCCGCGGAGAAAAACAAGATAAGAAGTGCGCAACCGGCAACTAACCGTCCCGCTGGCCAATTCTGTTGGGCGTGACAACGCTGACAGTGGATTATACTTCCCGAAGTCTTTTGGGTAGCCATGCAAAAGTATGTTTCCCAGGCGTACCCCAGTAATGCTTCGCTCACGGACACCAATGTCCGTGGGGATGACACTATCCGTGAAATACGTCGGGGATAGATACGAATTAATCCCGCAGCGCCCGTTTGTCAACTACGGTTTCGGGGTTTCGGCCTCAAGCATCACTAGCCTGAATTCTGTTTGGAGAGCCTGCCAAAGTTGCGCAGGCGCGTGAGGTTTATTCAACCGACCTTATTTATTTTCGGTTGTATTGATAAGTGGCTCCGGCTGTAACCAGCGCTGATCTTGCAAACGTGTATCTTCCTGGCTAATTGGTGGCAACAACGATTCGGAGATTCGGGTGAGTTCAACCGTGGGCAAAACGATGATTGGAGTGACGGCGAGATCGGCTTTCGGTTTCGTGCTGGTCATGGGGGTTGTTAACCTGTTCGCCGACATGACCTACGAAGGGGGCGGGAGCATTAACGGCACGTTCCTTGGACAGCTTGGCGCCAGCGCTGCCGCAGTGAGCATCATTGCCGGGGCCGGTGAGTTCCTCGGATACAGTCTGCGTTCAGTGGCTGGATATATAGCGGACAGAACCGGGCGGTATTGGTGGATCACGTTTCTGGGATACTTCATTAACCTGCTGGCAGTGCCGGCTATGGCATTGGCGGGGAGTTGGCAGTCGGCGGGCGCCCTCATTTTTATGGAACGCATAGGCCGAGCAATGCGAAAGCCGACAGTCGAGGCAATGCTTTCGTATTCGACCGGAAAGCACGGCCGAGGCTGGGTCTATGGCGTGAACACCGCGCTCGATGAGACCGGGGCAACAGTGGGACCTCTGGTGGTGGCACTGGCGCTTGATTTGAAAGCCGATTTTCGGACGGCATATGGATGGCTGCTGGGTTCGTCAGTGCTGGCGCTGGGCGCTTTGGCAATTGCGCGGTTTATGTTTCCGGTGCCCTCGAAGCTACAGGTTGGGGGACCGGCGACGAGCCGGGCGGGAGGATTCAAGCGGCCGTATTGGCTATACATGGCGGCGGGAACATGCTTTGCCGCCGGCCTGATGAGTTACGAACTGGTGTCCTATCACCTCGCAAGCAGCGGTGTGTTGAGTCAGCGGACGATCCCCGTGTTCCTGGCCGTGGCGACGGGCATAGGAGTGGTGGCAAGCCTGGTCTTGGGGAGGATGTATGACCGGGTGGGGATTGGGGCGGTGGTGCTGGGGGTGGTTCTCTCGGCGGCGTTTTCGCCGTTGGTGTTTTTTGGAGGCCTCTGGGTCACTCTAGCCGGGCTGATGTTGTTGGGTGTCGGATACGCAACGCAGGACACGCTCCTGAAGGTGTTAATTGCCAGTGTGCTTCCAGAAGGAAAGCGGAACCTGGCGTTCGGGCTGTTCTACCTGGGCTACGGCGCAGGTTGGCTGGCCGGTAGTGTGGCGGCCGGCCTGCTGTATGAAACTTCGCGTTTTGGGCTGGTGATTTTCGCGATGATGGCGCAATTGGACAGTCGGACTACGGCTGGGACTCGAAGGAGCGTTCAGTAGGTTTGGGAGCTTTGCTCGGCTCAGTGAGCGGCGCTGCGGTTAGCCATTACTCGTTCGAAACGCTCGAATTGTTCCGGGAAGTGATCGCGCGCCTCTCTCGAGAGCGAGCCACTCGAATGCAAGGTGACACGTCTGAACCTGCCGAGATCAGCACTTATACCATCGAGCTGCATTTCAACGAATTGGCCGATGAATCGGACCGTCGGTTTTTCAATTCCGTTCCGACCCGGCTTCAACTTCCTGCGCCAACAGTTGATCGCCTCAAACAAATGGCCGCAGCAGAACTACGGCGGAATCCGGAATTTCAGAAATTGATTCGGGACCTTGGCGCCGGTGACCAGCTGCCCGTTGCGGACACCAGGTCCGCGGGATCGGCGGCAGTCCGCTAGACAACAGACACTGACCTCACTGAAATGTCCTTCGGCCGGGGCTGGAAATACAAAAAATTAAGGCACCCGTTTGGGGCCGATGAACCGTCCTCGTCGCTGACGCCGCAGCTGGTTGTCTACTCGTCGATACCAGAGAGCGCCTGTTTCTCGGACCATCGACTCGCAATGTGTTCGAAGCTTGCCCCGGCTGGAACATAGAACGTCAGACCTCTCAGCGGCCCGGGTCCAGGGTAAGTGAAAGCCCAAAGCAATCCCACACCGTGCCAGTACTCCTCTGTTCCGAGTAATCCCAGCGGCTTCCCGATCTGAGATGGAGATTGTATGTGGGTGGCGGTGGTTCTCCGATTGTTTACTGCCGGCCTTACGAAGCTCCTGGCCGGAGATGAAATGCTTCGGCAAAGGCCGCACGTGCATATGTGGTGCCTCTGTCGCTGCTGAGGTTTGTCAGATGCGAAACTCATGCATCGTCGCAATGCAAACCTCATTCCAATTCCCTCGTAATTGTAAACCGTTGTTCCACAGCACACGTTCGCTTTATGGGGCTTTCAGTGACCGTTGCGGAAAGTCGAACCTTCAAAATCCCGTTAGGTACCTTGTAAGCTCAACCACGCTTCCGATACCCCAACCACCGTTTTACAGAGCCAACGGACGTTTGTTACCTTGTTTTGAACTGGCAGTTCTTCGCGTCACGCAGCCTTGGCGGGCAACTCCGCCTTCATGTGGAACCGCGAAATCACCTCATCACCAATCCACCGCGCGATTTCCGAGTAGGCGGTCAGATCGGTGTTGATGAGGACGTGATAGAGCAAGGGATCATCAATTTCCTTGCCGAAGAACTGCTTCAGGTAACGGGCGCGGCCACTGTCTTCCTTCTGAATGAAGCGCAGAGCTTCCCGGGGGCTGAATCCGAAAATGTGCTCCACCCGCCGGGCGCGCTGCTCCAGGGAACCGATCAACCGCACGTGAAAGGCGCTTTTGAGTTCCCGGGTGATGAGATTAGCGCCTCGCCCTACAATGATGACATAGCCCAATTGTGCCAGGCGTGAAATGGTTTGGGCCGTTTTTTCAACCAGTGACCATGAATCCGGGTGCAGACCCAACATCTCCTCAAAAGCGTCCGCCCACGCTGGGATGCGCGACTCCGGCATATGGGCAGCAAATCTCCGCGGAAGCGCATGATCCTCCAGCACTCGCTCAATCAAATTGCGATCGAACACTGTCCAGTGGCAATCCGTGGGCACCTTGGTCTGCAGATAATCGGCCAACTCCAGCGCAATAGTGCGGCCTCCGGAACCGGTCATCCGCGAAATTGTGATCACCGGGCGGATTAAGTCGGGCAATGATGGTTTCGGTGCGTCAGCGGGACGCAATTGAATATTGATGAAGGACAAACACTTTTCGTAAGCGATGTTCGAGAGCATATGATTCCTCCGGTTCCTTCGGCATTCGTTTTTGAGGCCGTCTCATGACATGGTATTCAAGCTTTGACCTTTGTTGCTCCGGCAAAATGGCGCGACACACCATTAGCGGAACAAACACCACATCATTCTTACTTTAAATTTACTACACTTTTTGGAAAAGCCAAATCGGCAACCAATGGCGTCCTGGCTGACGGGTGGGGCGGCTCGCTCGACCGTATTAAACGCCTCCGGCCATAAAGGGGGCTGGACACTCCGCAAAAAGTGGCTCACGTATAGTTAGTTAACATGAACGTGATCGTTGATTTATGCGTAGTCCCAATCGGCGTGGGAGTTTCTTTGTCCTCGTACGTGGCCGCCTGCGAGAAGGTGCTGGCCGAAGCCGGATTGAAAACGGTGCTGCATGCCAATGGCACGAACATCGAAGGGGAATGGGACAAGGTATTTGCCGCCGTTCGCCGGTGTCACGAGGTTGTTCATGAAAAAGGAGCTCCAAGGATTTTCACGGTGATGAAGGTCGGGACCCGAAATGACCGGACCCAGACCATGGATGAGAAGACCAGAAGCGTTCAGAAGAAGATGAGCTCACAATGACTGTCCCGAGGCTTCCTCTTACTGGCGGTAGTGTTTGCCGAGCCATTCGTTACGAATGCTCGGCGGAACCCGTCATGATGTTCAAATGGGACCAAATGGATCCGAGGATTCCGAAACACGCACTTTATCCGCCTCGGCCCGACCGGGCCAAAGGTGAGTAGCTAATGGAAAGCGGCTATGACTTCACACCGCCACCCGACAAAGCCCCGGAAACACAACCGGCTTTTGCGGGCGGCCCGCCACAGCCGCCACCCAGGCCGCCCAAACTCACGGCGCTCGATCTCTTCGAACCTGGTGAGCCGGGAAAACGGATATTCGTCCCGGACTACATTGAAGTCCGAGAACTGGCCGAACTTCTTGAAGTAAAGCCTTTCCAAGTGGTCGCGGAACTACTGAAGTTGCGCGTGTTCAAACATGCCGATGAATTCATCGACTTTTCCACGGCAGCAAAGATCGCTTTAATGCACGGTTTTGTCGTGGAGAAGTTACTTTAGTCTGATGTAGCTAACGTAACCTCAGGGTCAATGCCGTCCGCACCGTCAGGGGACAGTTGCGTTGTCGGAGAGTCTGGGTGTCTATTTTGACGGCGCATCAACCCAACCGCAGGTCCGCGCCCCGGAGACAGCTTGCTCGGTTTCAGGTAGCGGGTACGACTTGAACTCGGACGCGGGTCCAAAGGGATGTTTCAGCACTGCACTCAAGGGCCCTAGGCTCAGGAAAGCACGGGAGCATTTAAGGAGCTATTCCGTCTAATCCCTCCATGAAAATATTGACCTATGCGTTTATTTGCACCTCTCTGGCCGGCGCCAGCCTCATGCTTGCCGCGGGGCCTCAGTCGCAACGAACCTTTGAAGGCCGAACAATCGAGGACCTCTCTACCAACATCTTTTATCATGCGCAGCAAGGGGATCGCCAAATGTTCACGAGCGCTCTCCACTCCGCAGCGCCGGGTTCGGAGACAAACCTGATGAGTATGATTCTAAAAAGCGACATGCTGACAAATTCCTCGGCGCACATCGAAGCCAGATCGAAAGCCAGTGCGCGCTTGAACTACCATGACGATCACCGCCAATGTCACTTTCACGTGCTCTTGGAGCGGACGCCGGAAGGATGGCGAGTCGCTAACATTGTCTTTTGCCGATAAAGGCTCCAACGAGATTGACGGCGACACTATTTTGGTGTCTGTTTTGACCATAGCGTCCGCCATGCGTAAAAACCTACACGAGCAAACGGGCGCTCTGTTAGACTGCGTCAGGCAGGGCCGGCGATTCCGAATATTCCGACGAGGCGGACCAGACGCACTGCTGAGTCCCGCCAGTGACCATGTCGATCCGAGTTAGGAGCCGAGAGGTTCCCAATTGCGGGCCCGCTGAAGCCAGTGTTTTCAGGCAAATGACGAACGAAGCGATACCTCTTATGATGCCGGAGGCGGAGCTCGTTGAATCGGCCAAAAAGGGCGATTTGGACGCGTTTGAGGCACTGACGAACCGTTATGAGCAGCGTATCTATTCGCTTGCGTTACGAATGCTTCGTCAGGAGCAGGACGCCGAAGATGTCACCCAGCAAACCTTTCTAAGCGCTCTCGAGAATCTGGACGGATTCCGGGGCGAGGCTAGTTTTTCCACCTGGCTGCTACGCATCGCGGCTCATGCCGCCCTGAAGATTATTCGCAAGCGGAAAGGCCTGGAGACGATTTCCCTCGATGCAGCGACCGAAGGGACAAACGATTCCGATGCGGTTCCTCACCCGGAATACATTGCCGATTGGCGGCAATCTCCCGAGGAATTGGTGCATCAGCACGAGATCAAGCAATTGCTCGATGAAGCACTGATCCAGTTGGATGAGAAGCACCGATTGGTTTTTCTACTGCGTGACGTCGAGGGACTTTCAGTCAAAGAAACTGCGGAGGCCTTGGGTTTAAGCGAGGCCAATACGAAGGTGCGGCTGCTGCGCGCCCGTCTACAACTTCGGGAACTGCTGACCCGCACGCTGGGCGACCCTGCTCGGCGCGTAACACCGGCACACGACCATGGGCACTGAGTTGTTCCAAGCCAAAGGCGGTCGAGAATTCATCCCTGTAACTTTTGCATCAGACAGGGCTCAGTTTTAGAGGATTCAAAAGCCATGAAGTGCGAAGAACTGCTAAAGTATTTAAACGAATACGTGGATGGCACGGTTGACCCGGCCGTGTGCGAGGAGTTCGAGAAACATATGGCCGGCTGTAATCCATGCCAAATCGTCGTCGACAACATCCGAAAGACGATCACGCTCTACAAAGAGGGGCAACCCTACAAATTACCCGGCGAATTCCGCCAGCGGCTGCACACGGCACTGCGGCAGCGATGGAAAGAAACGCACACCGGAGATCGGTGACTGCCAGCGCGCAAACAAAGCCCTGAAAGGTCCAGGCAGCCAAAACATATTGTCATCAGAGGAGTAACGGCCGGTCCCCCACCGGTGTCTCGATGATGCAGCCGAACCCGCAAGGAAGTAACCGCTGTCGAAAGGGGAAGTTCATCTCTTACGCCGGATGAGGTTTACCCTGCGCGCCTTCAAGAGCCGTCCGATCCGACCGTCACACCAAAGCAAGGTGCCGCAGATCCAGCCTCGGGGTCCGTGTAACCTTTTGCCCGTTCGTGGCTCGGTTCTAGCAGTGACAGACAAATCGAACATGTGAGAGACCCAAAACCCTGATTGTGCGCATCGTTTCCGGAGCTCTTGCTGGCGGAACCCTTGGCTTTGCCTGTTACAAGTTTTGGGGCTGTTCGACTGGCACTTGCCCGTTAACGAGCAATCCGATTGTCAGCAGCCTCTATGGAATGGTGGTGGGGGCGCTTTTGGCGGGCAGTTTTCATTGAACTCAGAAGGATACGCTTATGGAAATGATCATTCGTAGATTTGCCGGCACTTTTATCCTCCTCAGCCTGGCGCTGGCGCGTTATCACAGTCCCAATTGGCTTTGGTTCACGGCTTTCGTCGGATTTAATCTGCTGCAGTCCTCCTTCACCAACTTCTGCCCCTTGGAAATCATCCTGCGCAAACTGGGAGTGGGCGGATCTTGTTGTGCAGCAGAGAAGGCTGCCAAGTCCTGCTGCGCAAAATAGACCCGGGGACGGCAAAACAGGGCTGGGCAGCCAGGCCCAGTCCCAGCCCAAAGAATCTGAACCTATGAGATACCACACGTGGATTGTCGCTCTTATTGGAGCCATGCTGGTTGACAGCACTGTGCGAGGCGCCGAGCCGTGGACCTTGGAACGTAGCCTCGAGTATGCCTTGGCCCACAACCCGGATGCGCAGTCGGCCCGACTGCGCATCGCTGCGGCCCAGGGCGTATTAGAGCAGGCCAATGCGGCGTTCTGGCCCCGCCTGCAGTTCCAGTCCAGCTATACTGGCACCGACAACCCAATGCTGGCCTTTGGGAGCATCCTGAACGAACGGGCATACAACTACAATTCGCCTCCCAATTTCAATGACCTCCCTTCTGTGGATAACCTCAACGCCAGGGGCCTGGTCACGGTTCCACTTTACGCGGGCGGAAAGAGCAAAGCCGGACACGAAGCCGCGAAAGCCAACAAGGAAGCTTCCCGCCAGGAAGCTGAAGCAATCCGGAACGCCCTCGGGTTTGAGGTTTCGCGTGCGTTTTACACCGTGCTCAAAACGCGCCAATTCATCCGGGCAACCGAAGCGGCGGTCAGCTCCTTCGAAGGCAACCTCAAAGTCGCTCAGCACCGGTTCGATGGAGGCGCCCTGCTTAAAAGCGACCTGCTTGACATCGAGGTTCGGTTTGCTCAATCCCGCGAGGACCTCATCCGGGCCCGTAACGCAAACACCCTGGCGGAGCGCGCGCTGCGCAACCTGCTGGGCATCGAGGGCGGCGATTTCGCGGTCGCTGATAGCGCGCCCAAAGTGACGGCTCCGGATTCGGGCGACTTTTCCCGGCGTGCCGAACTGGCCGCGGCCGGGCAACGAGAACGCGCGGCACAACAGCAAGTGCGCGTCGCTAAGGGCGGTTACTTGCCGCGAGTGGATGCCTTCGGCAGCTTCGATTACAGCTACGGCTGGAAGTATGAGAACGGGGGGCGCAGCTATACCGCCGGCGCGCTCCTGCAATGGGATCTGTGGGATGGCCGGCTGACCCGGGCCAAGGTTCACGAGGCCAACGCCAACCTGGAAGTTGCCCGCGAAGAACAACGCAAAGTTCGACTCGCTCTCGACCTGGAGGTTGAGCAGGCGCGGCTGGATTTGAAGGCGGCCAACGAGCGGCTCAGCGTGACGGAACAGGCGGTGGCGCAAGCGTCCGAAAGCGCCGGTTTGACCCGCGCCCGTTTCGAGCAGGGGGCGGCCCTGTCCACGCAGCTAATCGATTCGGAGACGGCGGTAGTTGCGGCGCGGGTGCGCCGTGCCCAGGCCGAAGCTGACCAGCAAATCGCTGTCGCGGCACTGCGCAAGGCGCTCGCTTTGCCCCAATTGGACTCCAAAGGCTAACTCTGAAACAAAATGAAAGCACCCTTTGCACTGGCTTTAGCGACGCTTCTCTTACCCGGATGCAGCCGCACCCCCGACCCACATCCCGCCTCACAGCCCGACCTGGCAAAAGCGCAGGTTCAGGTTCAAACCGCTGAAAACAAGCAGCGACCCACAACCGAGGAGGTACCCGGCACCGTGCAGGCAAAGCTGCGTGCGACGCTGGAAGCCAAGCTGAGCGGGAGGATCGACAAAATGCCGGTCCTGCTCGGCCAGCCCGTCAAGGCCGGACAGTTGGTTGCCCGCCTGGACGCGGCAGAAATTAAAGCGCGCATGGAACAGGCTGAAGCGGGCCTGCAACAAGCCGAGCGCGACTGGAAACGCACCGCTGCGCTCTTTGACCAACAGGCCGCCACGAGATCGGATTACGACGCCGCCGACGCACGTTACCGCGGGGCCAAAGCAGCGATGGCCGAAGCTCAGGCGATGATGGGCTATGTTGAAATCCGGGCTCCCTTTGATGGCATGGTGACAAAGAAATGGGCTGATGTGGGCGACCTCGCCGTTCCTGGAAAACCGTTAATCGGCATCGAAGACCCATCAATGCTTCAGTTGGAGGCCGATGTGCCTGAGTCCATCGCCTCGCGGATTCAACCGAGTGCCCGCCTACCCGTTCAAGTTGATTCCGTAAAGGGTGAGTTGGCCGGCACTGTAATGGAGATAGCGCCAACTGCCGACCCGACCAGCCGCACGTTTCGAGTCAAACTCGACTTACCCCAAGCCGCAGGCCTGAGGTCCGGCCAGTTTGCCCGACTGATTGTGTCGGTTGGAGACAGCAATTCGGTGCGAGTGCCCGCCTCCGCAGTAGTCGTGAGAGGACAACTGGAAATCCTGTTTGTGGTCACCAACCAGCGAGCGCAACTGCACTTGGTAAAAACTGGCAGAACGATTGGCGACGAGGTTGAGATTCTCGCCGGAGTTAATGCCGGTGAGCCCGTCGTGGTCCGGGGAGCCGCCCTGCTGGCCGATGGGCAACCCGTGGAGGCCAGGTGATGTCTGACGCACCGTCCAACCGCCCGAGCGGGGAAATCGGCTTTGCCGGGCGCATTGCCCGGGTATTCATCGATTCAAAACTGACGCCACTCGTTGTCATAACGTCGATTCTCCTCGGCGCAGCCGCAGTCATCATGCTACCGCGGGAGGAAGAGCCACAGATCAAAGTCCCGATGATCGATGTGCTGGTCTCGATGCCGGGATTCAGCGCCAAAGAGGTTGAGGAGCGCGCGACCCGGCCGATGGAGAAGTTGTTGTGGGAGATCCCTGGCGTTGAATACATCTACTCCACTTCACGGCCCGGCGAAGGCCTCGCCATCGTCCGCTTTAAGGTTGGGGAGGACGTCGAGAAGAGCCTCGTTAAGCTCAACCAGAAGCTGCAGTCGAACTTCGACAGGATTCCGCGCGGCGTTTCGTTTCCGCTCATTAAGCCCAAATCGATCGATGACGTTCCGATCCTGGCTCTCACATTCCATAGCGCACATTACGATCACCTGACGCTCCGAAGGTTGGTCGCGCAGGTGGACGATGCGGTGAAGCAGGTGCCGCTGGTGGCCGAGACATCAATCATTGGCGGGGCCCGGCGACAGTTGCGAGTGCTGTTGGATCCGACAAAGCTCGCCTCACGGAACCTTAGCATGGCGGAAATCGTGCCGATGCTTACCCAGGCAAACCGGCAAAGCATCGCCGGCGAGCTGACCAGCAACAACCGAGAAACCGTTGTCAAAACCGGAGGCTTCCTGGCCAACGCGCAGGAGGTCGGGAATGTGGTGCTGGGTGTTTTCGGCGGCAAGCCGGTTTACCTGCGCGAAGTAGCTGAAATCAAGGATGGCGCAGAGGAGCCGTCTCAGTATGTGTTTTTCGGCGAGGGTGCGAGCCACCCGACCAGCGCTGGAGAACAACCTGGCGTTACCCTGACCGTTGCCAAGCGCCCCGGCGCGAATGCCATTTCGGTCGCGGAACAAGTTCTCAAGAAGCTCGATACGCTCAAGGGACGGATCCTTCCTGCTGATGTGCAGATCTCCATCACGCGTAATTACGGCGAAACGGCGACCGAAAAGTCCAACGAACTCCTCCTGCATATGGGCATCGCAGTGATTGGCGTGTCCGTCCTGATCTTCCTCACCCTCGGTTGGCGCGAATCGGTGATCGTGGCCATCGCGATCCCGGCGACACTAGCGCTGACGTTGCTCGTGTTTTACCTGTACGGCTACACGCTGAATCGAATCACGCTCTTCGCTCTGATCTTCTCGATCGGCATTCTGGTGGATGACGCCATTGTGGTCGTCGAGAATATCGTCCGGCATTTCCACCTGCCCCAGAACAGGGAGCGAAACTGGTCGGCAATCGCTGTGGAAGCGCTGAATGAGGTGGGTAATCCGACCATCCTCGCCACCTTCGCGGTGATTGCGGCGGTATTACCCATGGCGTTCGTGGGCGGGTTGATGGGACCGTATATGCGGCCCATCCCTATCGGCTCCAGTGCCGCGATGGCTTTCTCCCTGGCTATCGCTTTCATCGTGACGCCCTGGGCCTCAATCCGGGTTCTGCATTGGGGCAAAAAATATTCCTCGATGACCGCAGGCGCCGCCTTGGCCAATGGCGTGGTTCACGTACATTCCGAACATCCGGAAGACTTCTTCACCCGGTTTTACCGCCGGTTCATGAGCCCGCTGCTGGCCCGCAGACTGTGGCGCTACGCATTTCTTGCCAGCATCGTAGGGTTGCTGTTGGTGGCCATGGCCCTGGTCGGCATGGGTTGGGTGAAGGTCAAAATGCTGCCGTTCGACAACAAGAGCGAGTTTCAAATTATTCTCAACATGCCTGAAGGCAGTGCGCTCGAGCAAACAGCACAGGCTGCTCGCGAGATCGCGGCCGCAGTGCGGACTGAGCCGGAAGTGACGGATTACCAGGTTTATGCCGGCGTCGCCGCGCCTTTCAACTTCAACGGCCTGGTGAGGCACTATTTCATGCGTCGCGGAGCCAGCATCGCTGACCTGCAGGTTAACCTCGTTCCGAAGGGCGAGCGCAAGGCTCAAAGCCATGACATCGCCAAAAGGGTGCGTCCGCGGGTCGCAGCTATCGCGGCCAAATACGGCGCGCGTGTGGCCGTGGCGGAGGTTCCGCCTGGTCCACCCGTGCTGCAAACCCTGGTGGCCGAAATCTATGGGCCGAACGAGGAAAGCCGCCTCGCACTGGCGCGCAAGGTCATTGACGTTTTCCACAACACCAAGGGCGTGGTGGACACCGATTGGTACATCGAAGCGGATCAGCCAGAGGCGCGCTTTATCGTCGATAAAGAAAAGGCTGCCTTAAACGGCATTAGCGCGGAAACCATTTCAGAAACCTTGCGCATCGCGGTTGGCGGCGAGGCTGTTGACCTGCTTCACGTTCCACGGGACAAGGAAGATGTAGACATCGTTCTGCGGCTGCCGCGTGCCAGTCGCACTACCCCGGAAGAGTTGCTCGCCTTGCGAGTGCGCTCGGCCGCCAATCCCTCGGCGCCGCTGGTGCCGCTGCGCGAGTTGGTAAGGGCAGAACCGACCACCTTGGACAAGAGCATCTACCACAAGAATCTCATGCCGGTTACCTACGTCATCGGCGATGTGGCCGACGCGGTCGAGAGTCCGGTTTACGCGATTCTAAAAATGAATCAGGCGCTCCGCGCGCTTGACACCCGCGCGTTCGGCGGAACCGGTGCCCCGCTCAAGATCTATAATGCCGTCCAGCCCTTTACCGACGACAAGCCATCGATAAAGTGGGACGGCGAATGGCATATCACCATCGAGGTGTTTCGTGATCTCGGCACGGCGTTCGCCGCGGTTTGTGTGCTGATTTTCATCCTCATGGTTGGCTGGTTTCGCTCATTTCTCACGCCCCTGGTCGTCATGGCGGCGATCCCTTTCTCACTGGTCGGCATTTTGCCGGCCCACGGCCTCATGGGCGCTTTCTTTACGGCCACATCCATGATCGGGTTCATGGCGGGCGCTGGCATCGTTGTGCGGAATTCGATCATTTTGGTCGATTTCATCGAGCAACGGCTGGCGGAGGGCATGCCCCTGGACCAAGCGGTCGTGGACGCCGGCGCGGTTCGTTTTCGGCCAATGTTGCTAACGGCGCTCGCGGTCGTGGTCGGCGCCAGTGTCATTCTGGCGGATCCGATCTTCCAGGGCCTGGCGATCTCTCTGATGGCCGGCGAAATTGCATCGCTCCTGATCAGCCGCATGGCGGTTCCCGTGCTCTACTACATGGCCTACAGCCAGTTCCAGACCCGCAGTCTTGATCCAGTTCCATTTCACCGCTGACAATCAGGTCACGGATAGTGTTCATAACAACCACAGCTCAAATCTTCGGGTTCATTCAAATCGGGGTCCGTTCAAATCGGTTGACTATTCCGGTGCTCGGGTCGAGGATCGGGAAATAGCGGGCCGTTATGTTTGCGACAAAGCGTTGCCATTTTGGTCTATTCTCCTGGTTACTGGCCTGGTTGCTTCTTTGCGGAGGGTGCGCCTCCCTCAAGCCCAGCGCTGCCAGTTCCCCGCCCGAACACGAAGGCGGCTTGGCAATTTCCGACGAGTCACGTGACGCCCTCGGGTTTTTCGGCACCTGCGCGTACTACGTCACCGAATTCTTTGCGGGAGGAGGGTGTCCCTAGGACGAGTTTGGCCGCGGCGGGGATTTTTCTGCTGGCATCCCTGGCGGGATGCAATGATTTTTTCGGCGCGATTCCGTGGGTCAAGCGACCAAGTCGCCTGACCCACGGCTACTCGCTGCGAACCCTGCGGGTTCGGCTGTGAACCTCAACCACCTGGGTCCCGGAGCCTTGCCTTTTACAACAACCGAGACGTCGAACAGTCCGCCAAACCAGAGCTGTTGTTTTGATTACCTCACTACTGATCACATCCTTCCAACTGGGAAAACGCAGGGACCAACTGCTGCTTGCCCTGAACGCCTTGCACAACGAGGAATACCACTCCAAGCCTCCAACACAGTTTGATGTATCGCCCCCGAGCTCCTCACCAACGCCCCCGCCCAATAACTCCGACCTCTTTGCGTCTTCGCGGCTTTGCGTGAAATACTTCCGTCTAGACGCGGACTGAAACCGCCAAACAGATCGATCCTTAAATAGCTGGCGCTCCTGGCTGGGATCGCTATCCTTTCGTCAGGATGATCTTCCAACAGCAAGAGAAGCCAGCAGTGTGCCCGGTCACCCATAACCGCAGGGAACGGGGTCGGATGCAGGCCCAACTGGTTCTGATTCAGTCGCTTACTCTGGCGCTGGATGACAGGGTCGACTTTGACGCCAGTCGTTTATCCCTGAACGCTCCCCACTCGGAGGAGTGTTTGGCGGGAAAAGCGAAGAAGAGTGAACCGCGCGTGAGACCTAACTGCAGGCCCGCTTAGCGAGCGGATAATCAGCTAATTCTTTGAGGGTGTGCCGATACCTTCGGCTGAGCTTTTCAGCAACCTTCATTTTCTCTGCAAATCCCGGATTGCTGGCCGTCAATCAGCTGCGACCCCACCCGCGCCTTGAACGCTTCATATCTTGGAGTCCAACTAAAGGGTCATGACTTTTGTGTTTCGGAGGTTGCCGTGTACGCAGTCGAAACGGTGTGACGGTGGATTCCAAGAACTTCTGCCGCCCTGGATTTATTGCCTCCAAGCAGCTGAACGACGTGGCGAATGTAAATCGATTGAACCTCTTGCAAAGAGAGGACGTCCTCGGGCCTCTGCGGCAAGAAGATGGCGGGCGCCTGACGGGTTCTCTCGATCAACTGCATCACCTGGCCCGCTAAAACAGTCGCACTGAAAGGTTTGCTCAGGAACGCGTCGGCCTTGTTCACGACCGCATCTGTCCGAACCTCCAAAGGCATTCCGCTGATTACGACGACCGGCATCGAGGGGTAAAGCTCTCTGGCTACCGTGAGGACTTCAACTCCGCTCCTGTCCAGCCCCCAGTCCAACACAGTCAGACTGATCTTTTGCGTCTGCATTGCAGTAAGAGCTTCCTCCACCGAGCTGGCGCCGACACATGCCATCCCGGCGCGTCTCAATGCCCCAATGATCAGAGCCTGCATATCCGCATCGTCATCGACTACCAGCACGAGCGGCTTTAGTTCCAGGGCGTCACCGTTTACCCGGAATTCTTCATGTGGCATCACGTTGTTCATGCGAGCCTTTCCGCATGGGGCGTGCCGACGACGATGCCGTCGACAATTCAGGCCCGGTGCGGCGAGGATTTGGCCAGTGCATGAGTGCTGCTGTGGGAAATTAGGACATAACGTGTCCAAACCCCGTGTCAAAAATGGACACAACCCGAGGAGGTCGTCATCTTTTTCGACAAGATCCAAGGCATGAGCGCGGCCGGTTCAAAAGCGCCTGATTTGGTTCAGTTAAAGACCACTCCTCGACAAAGTTGCGGCGCCCGCGGAGCGATCATCACTGCACCGCCGGAATTGTGGAATCGGCCTGAATCCGTCCGTGGTCCCGAATCTGCTATTTCGGGATTGGCAGTCAAACAGGAACCCAATCAGACATGAACAATCCCCGGGAGGTCGGAACTCGTCAAACTCAGCGCATTCTCTGGCCCGAACATCCAAGCAAAGGAAAGGCGCAGTCCAGGATGACGTACCCACGGAGCGGAACCCGCTCGGGAAGCGGTGGTTTGTCCAGCTTTTGTCCCCAATACCTGTTGCGACAAGCATTGGGATCCTCGGATGGAAAACATGGAACTCAAATATGAATAGATGTTCAGACCTAATGACGGATTCGGAGGCGTCGGTGAAGGGATGCGGCGTAACGCGTCAGAAAGTAACAGACCCTGGCCCGGTGCAAGCAGACAACGAGAATCCCGCCGCTCGCATGACTGTTGGCCGACAAAAGATGAGGCTACTGGTGGTCGAGGACATGGCAGAGTTGGCGGATGTCCTCGTCCATACCCTGGAGACGCTGGAAATCGAGGCACAAGTTGCGTCTACTGGAAAGGAGGCGCTACAGCTGCTGCGCAGCGGCTCTTTTGATGCCGCTCTGGTCGACATCGAGCTGACGGACACAACCGGTTTTGAGCTGGTAGAAGCCGCCAACGCGTCAGGGTGGCTGGGAAAGACCCACATCGTGTTCTGCACTGGCAGCCGGTCAGAGGAGTATCGCCAAAGAGCCGCCCGGTTTTCCGGCTGCAGCTTCCTTTGGAAGCCTTTCGCTGTGCATGAGTTGATGAAATGCCTCGAAGTCCAAAAGCTATCCTGATGCAAATTGAGAATATGCGTACGCCAAGCAGGCGAAGACATGATCCATAGTCAGAACGAAGAAACGGAGAAGCAGTCAAATTTATGAGTACGGAAGAACACAAAAATTCAGAAGAACGATTCGAAGTATCCTACCGGTTGCCTACCCCTCCGCCGCCTGGAGCAGTCCCTTTGACCGCGGGACAAGCCGAAGAACGCCTGCTGGCCGAGGTCAAAAAAGGGGCCGAAGCAGGCAACCCCATTAAGGCAATGTGGGACCTGGCCAATTTCTACAAGGCCACCTATCAAGTGGAGAAGGCCGAGAAAGCTGTCCGGGACCTGCTTGCCAGAGTCCCGGACATCGAAAACAAAGCATACCTCATCCTGTCCCTGGGCCAACTAGCCGAGATGAGCAAGGATTTTGATCTGGCGGTGCGTTTTTATTTGCAAGGCGTCAGCATGGAACCCTGTGCCCAGTTCACGTGGTACTATCTCCACAACAATCTCGGATACTCGCTGAACCAACTGGGACGTTTTGAAGAAGGTGAACGTTACTGTCGACGCGCCATTGAGATTACGGCCAAGCCACAGAACGCCCACAAGAATCTTGGGCTCGCCCTGCAGGGCCAGGGAAAATATGCCGAAGCGGCTCGTTGCTTTGTGATCGCCACACAGGCCAACGCCAGCGACGAGCGTTCAGCGAATCACTTGGAAGAATTAATCCAACAGCATCCTGAGCTCGAATTCGAGTTCGGACCGCTCCTCCAGAAATGCAAAGCGGCAGTCGAGGGAGTGCGCTTGGAAATCCGCAAACACCTGCAGCCACCGCGCACTGAATTGCCGGATAAGTGAAATGAAACGGATTCACAAGCAATCAGACATGAGCATCCAAGGAGCGGCCCCAATTCCCCAAAGGCAGCGCGTTCTCTGGATTGTCGAACGTCCGTGCTCCGCTGAATTCCTGAGCCTGTGTTTTGCCCATCAAACCGGCTTTACTGTTAGGACGTTTTCACCCACGGGAGTATTGGTAGCGCTGAAGGACAAAGAGCAGCTTCCGGATATTTTAGTGACAGCGTTCTATTTTGATGGCGGGCCCATTAGCGGCCTGAGGATCGTCCAGGAGCTTCGCAAAGTCGCCCCAACAATTCCCGCCATTGTAATCAGCGGGTTCCCGCTGGAGCATCTCCGCGGTGCTGTAGCTGACTGGCCGGCGCAACCGGACTACCTGCTGCAAAAAGGCATCGAGAGCTTCCATCGAGACCTGCTAAGCGCAATCGAGGAGGTGCACACATGCCCAAGTCTGCACCACACCAAGCAAATCCGGTTATCATGCGACCCCGTCGCGCTGCCAGCAAGGGCCGCCACGAGCCGACTAAATCAACAGTCGGAACAAGTCGCCGGGCGCGCGGCAGTGGTTTATCTAGTCGGTGATTCAAACTGCTTGGGTATACTCCGAGCATACGCCGAGGAGATGGCATCAACACGATTCAAACGCCCTTGCGATTACCTTTCTTTTACTGACCCGGCAATCGCGTGGAGCAGTTTAGACCAACCAGGAATCAAGCCCGACGGGTTGGTCACCGACTACTATATTAGCGGGGGCTTTATCAACGGATTGAAATTGATAAAGCACGCCCAAACCTTGGATTACCAAATCTGGACCATTCTGGTCGGTTACCGGTACTCCGGGTTTCACCTTCAAGCCGCGATGGATGCGACAGGCATTTCACCTGACTTGTTCTTTCATGAATAAACTCCCCGGCAAAAGACTTCCCTGATGCGTCGCCTTCCCCCCGGCGATGCCAGTGGCAGGTGGACTCGGGGCAGAAGGGACAAATGTGATCGGGTAGCGTGTGCGCGCGACTCCGCAATCATCGGAGTGGCCCAGGCACCGGGGTACAAATTTGTTCGGGTAGAAGGAGGGCACGTTTTTCGCATTTTTCATGAGAGACACTGGCGTATAGCCGCCTCTGCGAAAGTTTGGGCTGACGGCAAGTGTACGGGTCTCTTTTGGAGCGTGTCGGCGAAGGGGCCACCCGATTCATCACCGGGGCTTTGTTGATGCAAATCCAAAGCTTCGTTAGGATAGGCCGGAAACGATGAAAACCGCTTTTTCGCCGGCACGGAATGCCATGAATCGCCGCAAGTTTATGCGCGCGCTTGCCGCGGCAGGGGCTGGGGGGCTGATCCTGCCCAAGGTTACGGCAGCGATCCCCGAAATGCCGACCGGAGCGGAACAACTCGTTCGATTTCCCGAAAAAACTGACCTCATTCTTCGAACGGATCGCCCTCCACAGTTGGAGACGCCCTTGAAATATTTCCGCGAGGACCTAACCCCCAACGAAGCTTTTTACGTTCGCTGGCATTTGGAGGGCATTCCTACGTCCATCGATGTTGAAGCCTTTCGGCTGCGGATTGAGGGGCACGTGGAAAAGCCATTGTCGCTCTCGCTGGCTGAATTGCGCCGCAATTTTGAAACGGTCTCTGTTGTGGCGGTAAACCAGTGTTCAGGAAACTCCCGCAGTTTCTTCGAACCCCGGGTGCCGGGCGGCCAATGGAAGAACGGTGCCATGGGCAATGCGCGTTGGACCGGGGTTCGACTCCGCGACCTGCTGGACCGGGCCGGGTTGAAAGGAGGCGCCATTGAAGTGGCCTTTAACGGCTTGGATCGTGCCGCCATGCCGGGCACGCCCAATTTTGTTAAAGCGCTCGACGTCGACCATGCCAGAGACGGCGAAGTGATGGTCGCCTACCAGATGAATGGGTCAGAATTGCCGATGCTCAATGGTTTTCCTTTGCGGCTTGTGGTTCCGGGTTGGTACGCCACGTATTGGGTGAAGGCCTTGAGCCATATCCAAGTGCTCCCGGAGAAGTTCCATGGTTTCTGGATGGACAAGGCTTACCGGATTCCGACTTCACCGGATGGGAACGAAACGCCTGAACATCTGGCTGCCGAAACAACCCCGATCAACCGCATGAGCCTGCGCTCCTTGTTTGTCCGGCCCGAACCGGGCGAGCAAATACCTGCGAACGGTCCGTTTGAGATTCAGGGTCTCGCCTTCGACAGCGGCATCGGTATTCAAGGCCTGGAAGTCTCGACGGATGCCGGCCGCACCTGGCTCAACGCGCAACTCGATCGGGAATTGGGCAAGTATTCGTGGCGCCGCTGGCGTTTTCGCTGGAACCCGCCCTCGCGCGGAAAGTACCAACTCCAGGTCCGCGCGTTGAACCGGGCCGGACAGCAACAGACCACCAGCCTGTGGAATCGCGGCGGTTACATGCGGAACGTGATCGAGCATACCGAGGTGGAGGTTCTGTGAAGCGACTGACCTGTAAAGATCACCTCGCATCTTGGGGCTTGTGCTCCCTCTTAGTTCTGGTCGGTCATTGCGGTGCATCCGAGTCCCAGTCGAACGGCCCCGGACCCGACTCGGCGCGGGCGGCTCAGAACGTACACTCGATAACGCTGCCGCATTTCGAACCGGACGTACCCCTGGCCGCTGGCCGTGACGAGTATCTCGTCGTGTGCGTCAGTTGCCATTCGCCCCGATACGTAATGATGCAGCCCTTCTTCCCACAACGGAAGTGGGAGGAGACGGTGGACAAAATGACCAAGGTCTACGGTGCGCAAATGGACCAGGAGCAGAGGACCGCCATCGTCCAGTACCTGGTTGTTACTCACGGTCCCGATTCGAAGCGTGCTGCTGTTCAGGATGAGGATTCTGACTTTGGCCCTGTGGTCAAGCCAAGTGCGCTCACCGAGACCGCTCCACCGCTCATCGTCCCTTCAGAAGGCGCACAGCATACCAAGCAAATTGAACAGGGAGCAGAATTGTTTAAGAAAGATTGTGCCGGCTGCCACGGGATGACCGGGCGAGGCGATGGTTTTGTCGCCCCAGTGCTGCTGCGGAAGCCAAAGGACCTGGCGTCGACGCGTTATTCTCTGGTCCTTTTGAGCCAGGTCCTCTGGAATGGGAAACGTGGCACTGCAATGCCGTCTTGGCGCTCTCTGCCGCAAGAGGACTTAAGCGCCCTCGCCGCTTTTATCCAAAGCCTGCATCAGCAAGTCGACCAGCCTGCGCTATCAGCCGAAGGCCTTCAGCGCGGAACCCAGGTCTTCATGCAAAATTGCGCGCCGTGTCATGGGATTGCGGGCGACGGAAAAGGAACTGCTGCCACTGCGCTAATGCCTGCGCCGGCAGACTTCAGGCTGAAACAGCCCGACTTTGAATATATCCTGCAGGTTCTGAGCAACGGCATTCCGGGCACCGGTATGCCCGCATGGAAGGACCAAATTCCCGAACCTGATCGCAGAGCGCTTGCGGCATTTGTTCGCTCGTTGTTTAAAGAGAGTTCCCTCTAACAGCCAGGTTGACGTGGCTAGAGGCCCAGCTTTTCAGTTTTTGTTGGGCCTCAGTCACGCGCCGAGCAATCACGTTAGCCTGTTGCGCGCTGGAACGAGCCCATAAAGCGCGCTATCAAGAAACAAAACGAGCCTCCGCGGGCATCAACCGATCTTGAGGCCCGCTGCAAAATATACTACAGCGTGGACTCTTGGCCGAAGTCCGCGAGCCACCAAACCAGGCCACCCCGTTCGCGATTCCTAGTCTCGCCGACTCCACATGACCAACACGCCGACGAGCAATCCCGCGCCGAACGCAACACCCAGTGCCTGATACGGGTTCTCACGGATCATTTTGTCGGTGGCCTTGGCGGCGGCGGTAGTTTGTTCCTGCAACCGTTTGCCAGCTTCTTTGGCCTTTTCAATCACACCTTCGAGTTTGGCTCGCGCCTCTCCAGCTTCATTTTCCATACGATTTGTCTGTTCCATAGGTTTTCTTCGTTGATTTACATTTGCTCAGTACTTGCATCTTTGCAACACAGTTCCGGTCCCGAGTTGGTTGGCGGCTTCCCGGCCATCCGAGCAATCCGCGAGCTCGGACTCGGATACGACCGGCCCATGGCATGGGTTCCTATGTGCTATTGTTCAGGTCCTCAAATGCCTCTCGAATGGTGGGGAACTGGAAGACAAAACCGGATTTCACCAATTTCCCTGGAACCACGCGCCTGCTTTTGATGAGCAACTCCGTTTCGGTACGCAGAACAAACGCACCGACCTCGAGCATCCAATCGGTCGCCGGAAGACCAAATGGAACACCGCAAACCTGCCGCAGAATCCGCATCATCTCTGTATTCGGGAGAGGATTCGGAGCGGCCAAATTAGCGGGACCCTCCAAATCATTGTGGGAGATCAGCCATTCCACCGCCCGGCAAAAGTCATTTTGGTGAATCCAGGAGACGAACTGCCGGCCGCTGCCCATGCGTCCGCCCAGCCCCAGCCTGGCGAGGCTACGAAGCACCGGAAAGACGCTGTTCTTCCCCAATCCCAGCACCATTGCCATACGCATCGCGACCTTCCGCGTGTGCAGAGTGGAGGCTTCGTTGAGCGCTCGTTCCCAAGCCCGGGCGACTTCAATCGAGAACCGGTCCTTCGCCTCGGCCGATGCCTCGGTTTGGCCCGTTTCATCCCACGGCTCGCCAAACGTGTGTCGGTAAAACGTGGCCGTGCTGGCGTTGAGCCAAACCGGCGGTGGTTGGGCACACCGGGCCATGGCCTCGGCGAGGACATGAGTCGAATTCACGCGCGATTCCAGAATCTCCTCTCGGTTACGCGCGGTGTACCGGCAGTTGACCGATTTGCCCGTAAGGTTCATCACGGCGGCAGCGCCCTCCAGCTCGCTGGTCCAGTCGCCAAGCGTGTCGGCACCCCAACGGACTTGCCGTCCCGGCAGGCCGCTTTGGCCAGGCGACCGGGTCAGAATGACGACGTCCCATTTGCCGTTCAGGAAATGACGTGCCAGTGCCTGGCCGAGGAAACCGGAGCCGCCGGCCAGAATGATTTTACCGCTCGCCTTGTTCATGCGTGATCCTTTCTCCTTCGGCTATCCCGAACAGCAGAGCTGCCCAGATGACGAATGGTTTTCGCGAGATAGTTCCGCTGCAGCCCCAGAGTTGGTTTAATTTGATTTCGGTTTTCATGGCATTTCGAAAAAGACTCGGTTCGAATGCTTGTGCCCCAGACCTGCGGGTTGGCGTGAGAAACACTGCAGGTCCCGCCAGGTGAACGGACCCGGCCTGGGCAAACCTTTACGGATCTGCTCGGGGGTGAATCGTATGCGCGGAGCAAGCTCGGCCGGCATCGGGTCGCACGTAAGGGCCGGCTCCGCCAGACCTTCCTGAAGCATTCGGACCTGCGCAGTCGAAACCATCGGCACCTTCATCATCCTTTCGAGACACCAGCCCAGGACCCGGTGAAACCAGACCGGCATCGGAAACATGAGCGGATGGAGACCGGCGACACTCGCAACGCGACGGACTGCTTGGCGCAGCGTCAATTCATCAGGCCCGAGCACGGCGACGGTTTTCCGGGCCAGCGCGCCGTCCAGCACGCTGGCTTTGACAATTCGCGCAATGTCCTCCACCGCGTTCGGACGAATTGGCCTATCGCGAAAGCCAACGAACCCAAACACCGGAAAAGTGTAAAATGCACGGCTGAGGTGGTTGAGCATGTGGTCGCCGAGTCCGTAAATGACACCGCATTTGAGCACGGTATAATCCAGGCCGCTACGCCGGACGATCTCTTCGGCAGCCCATTTCGATTCGTGATACGCTGAGCCGCAGTTTGGCCTGGCTCTCAGGAAACTGATCAGCACGATTTTCCGAGCGCCAACTTTTCGTGCCGCCTCCACTACGTGCCCTGTCCCGTCGACATGCACCTTTCTGTACGTCTCGCCCCCACGTTCGCGGTTGATTCCGGAACAATGGACCACGGCATCACACCCAACCATCGCTGCGGCCAGTTGATTTTCGTTTTCCAAACCCAGTGAAACGAACTGAGCCAGGCTCCGGGTATTCGGGTCGGTCCGATCCATTCCGCGGGCAACGAGGATGAGCTGATGGCCCTCTGCTGCCAAGGCACGAGCGATATTTCGTCCGACAAATCCAGTCCCGCCGGTAATTGCGATTTTCATTTCGCTCCTTGCCCGGCCGTCAGCAGATAGATGAGTGGCAGGTAAACGAAAACCAGATTGATGGCGTGATAACCGATGCGCCTGGGGACATTTGTCAGATAGGGCTCCAGGTCGAAAACGAAAGTGGCGGCAATCAATCTCATCACATCTGTGATTTCTGAATTCACAGAAATATACTTTCAAAAAAAAACGCTCTCACGGCCGATTTCATACTCTTGAGCAGCAGTTGCGGAATTCCGTTTTGGCGTCGTCATTTTCTTTTATTTCTGTTACTTCAGAAATACCACATCGAACAGAAGCTGTCAAGCGGATGCCGAAGTGCCAAGGGCGGAGCATGTAATCCCAGGTATGGTTTATGCGTCGTTTCTTAATCGCAAACGGCCTGCGGGGACGAAGCCAATGGCGAAGAAAGCCAGGTTGACCAGGACCATTATTGTCAGCAGGAAGGAGGCGCCGGAAGTCCCAGATTGATGCGAACTCTTCACCTGTGGTCCAAACCATGCCAGGCTTGCCACAATGTTTCCGAGCATGCTGATGGCGAGAACTCCGCGCTCGCTGCTTTTGAAGAACCGGTGCGCGACCAAATAGCAAGCCAGCCAAACCACCACGCTCAGACCGCCGATCTCCTTGGAATTCCAAGCCCAATAGCGGCCCCACTCGATTTTGGCCCAGACCATCCCCAACAAGACGCCGACGGTCGTTAGGAACAGCGCAACGCTGCCCAGAACCAGACTGACGCGGGCAATGGACTGCAACCGAGGGGTCGAAAAATCCTCCAGGCATCGCTGGCTGACGAAACAGATTCCCAGGCCGCCGATGAGCAGTGTGAGCGTGTATCCCAGCGTCACGGCGAAGGTGTGAGCGGCAAGCAACACACTCGACCGGCTCGAATCCAAACGCGCTATGAACAAGATTACGAGGATCAGCGCCAACAATGCAGTCACGGTGATGGCCAATTTGACAGGCAACCACAGTGGCTCGTCGAGTTTGCGGAATTCTGAGGCTATCTTCGGCAGGTTGCCGAGATCGGCCAAGGCTCGGTGAAACGCATCGGGCAGATTCATTCCCGAACGAACCAGTTGCTCGGTAGCCTCGCGCAAATGCGTCTCGAGTTCATCCAGAGTTTCGGCCTTTACCCTTTTCCCCGCGGATTTGCGCCATACTGTGATCAGCTTTTCCAGGTCATGCATGATGAGGTTTCCAGATTTGGTCGAAGGTTGAGGTTACCGCCATCCATTGCTGCTTTTGTTCGCG
>DATGLT010000405.1:0-5678 GCA_035294005.1 Verrucomicrobiia bacterium | reverse complement strand
TGCGCCGACACAGAAATCGACCCGGCCGATTCCCCCGCAATGGTGACCTGCCGCGGATCCCCGCCGAAAGCGGCAATATTCTTTTTAACCCACGCCAAAGCCGCGGACTGGTCCATCAGCCCGTAGTTCCCTGACGCATGATGCGGAGATTCTTTGGTCAACTCCGGATGCGCGAAAAAGCCGAAAACGTTCAGCCGGTAATTTACAGTCACCGTGACAATCCCGCGGCGCGCCAGGCTTTCGCCGTCGTATCTTCCTTCCGAACCATCCCCGGCGGCAAAACCTCCGCCATAAAAATAAACCAACACGGGAAGATGCTCCCTGGCTGACTTGGCCGGGGTCCAAACATTGAGATAAAGACAATCCTCGCTTACGCCGTCCGAGCGAAAAGCCATGTCGCCGAAGATTGGCCTTTGCATGGCGCGCGGTCCGAACATATCCGCCTTGCGCACCCCTTTCCAGTTTTGCGGAGGAACCGGAGGACGCCAGCGCAGCTGACCGACCGGCGGTTGCGCGAAAGGAATCCCTTTGAAGGATCGGATACCGCTGCCCGGTTCAAACACGCCTTCAAGGACGCCATTGGCGGTGGCGACCTGGTTGCTGGTCAATGAGACCGCAGGTGAATGGACCGTTTGCATCAGAAAAGTTGCCGCTAACAAAGAAAGTGTGGTTTTCATGCAGGGTAGCGCACTGACCGAAAGTAGGAAGGCGCTACCCCCTCCGCAACCTAATTCCGGGCACGGCCGCGGGAAGCAGCCTCAAGGCACTGCTGTAGCAACGTGTGGTTCTTTACGAGCACCGCAAGCCAATGATTCATCTTCTCCGCATTGGTTTTATCCCGCCAACGATTGAACAGCGGCGCCGCGTCCCCGAGAGGTAGCTGTTCTTCAGTGGGATGAATTTCCAACGTGAACGAGAGCTCTCCCGCCCCGGCGCCGAGTGCCGTGGCGATAACTTCACCCAGGCCTTTGGGTCCAAAGGCCGTGCCCATCGCGTTACGGCCCTTGTAGGTGAAATTCAAGGGGATGTCGGTGAAAAAGCTCAAATGATCCGCTACGCCAAATCGGCTGAAGGTAGAAAGTGGGTGCCCGTCGTGAAGGTGAAAATGCATTGGCTTATTCAATGCCCCAACGGCGCTCACCAGGTCGATTACGGCCCGGCGGCCCGCGCCCACGGCTTCCTCGACATCGGACATCAACCCGGGCAGTTCAGGCCCCTGCGACTTGAGCTCCCGCAAATCCCGGCCGCGATGTTTCGCCGCGAAATGGACGGCGGCAGCGCGCATGCTGACGTGGCCAATGTCGATGCAGGCGCTCACCCGCTCCAAATCAGCGATCGCCGAGAAGAAGGTTTTGAATTTTTCGGGTTCGAGCCCCACTGCGTATTCGACAAAGAGCCTGGGGCCGGGCTGATGCTTCCTCAATTCGGCGTCCATCCGCTTTGCACTTTGAAGGTACTCATCGGAGTGATCGAGCAGGTCGAGCGAGTCGTGAAGCACCATCCCATAAATTGAAGAACTGAATCCGTCAGCAAATCGCAATATTTGCTCGTGGGCCTGTGGATCCGGCAGGTTGAAGTGACGGGGCAAGTGCAATACAACGGGAGAATCCTGGCGGGGCCTGAAACGGAGAACCCAGCGCAAATCATCTTCGGTCATGGCATGCACCTCGGCCCCCATCCCAACGTCCGCGAAACGACACGACGCCAACTGCATGAGACTCTCGTCGCCGTCGATCCGCGGCTCGAATAACCCAAACGTCTTCCATACCACAGGCGGGCTCATGAACGATATCAATCGGCGAGGCCTTGCTGCGGACGTGATTGCACGAGGTAAACAACCCCTTTGGTTATCGCCCCTTCAATGTCCTGCGGTGCATTGAAGGCCTGCTCAACTAAAGCCCCGACTTCAGCCAGCCGAGATCCAAGCTCCTCCAGGGCCCCAAGCCGGCGGCTCAATTCAATTTTTGAGTAATCGAGGACTTCCTCCTCCAGTCCGCCCGTGGCGCTCGCGCGCTTTGAACGGCTGAAGTTTGCGAAAGTCCGGACTCTGCCAAGGCCGGAGGGTTTCGAACAGCTTAGCCCGTATGGGGTGCCTGAAACAGCCGCCGAAACAAGCGTTTCACCGAGCCCGACCGCCAATTCCGCGTACAATTCGCCACGGTCGCCACTCACAGGATCTACCGTGTGCAGCACAAAAGAGAAATCAGGATCAACCAGTTCCTGAATCAGCACCGCCATGTGGGCGTCCTTGTGTTCAATTCCTGCAGCGCGCCTGCTTTGCGCCGCCCGCACGGTCCATAATGAACCCCAAACTTCTTTTATGGCGCTCTCGACTTCTTCCGGAAGCACATTCACAACCGATTCGTATAGTCCCGCACCCGCAAAACCCTCGAGGTCTTCGCAATTCGCGCTCGACCGCACTACCAGGCGTTTACTGCTTGAAAACCTTCGTCTCACTTCATCGGGAATGACTGGTGGAACGCTCAGTCGCCCCACGATTTCTCTAAGACGATTTGCGCAAGCCGCAAAGTCGCCATCCTGCAATCCGTTTATCTTCTCAACAGCGTCTCGATATTCCGACCCCAATTCCCCCGCCCCTTCTATGGCTTTCTCCAAAATCCCATACGGGACGGCAAAGCCGTCAGGCGTCCTGAACCCGGCGCTTTTCCGGCGCGAAAGCGCAGCAAGCCGGCCCGCTGCATGGGCTTTGGCGCCCACGAGATCCACAGGCGCGCTCTCCAGTTCGCACCAGGACTGATCCGTCGTAAGCCGCGAGCCCTGGATTTTTTGAAATTTCAGGGATTCGGGCTTAGGGGCAGACACCGGATCCGCCTCCTCCCGCCAGGTGACCTTGTCCAACTCCGCAGTAAGACAAAGGCTTCGTCCCTCGATCGAACGCAACTTCTCAAATTCGGCTGAGTCTTCACAGGTAACCAAAACGACCCCTGCCTGCCGTGCGCGCACACTCAGGTGCGCCAGGTGCGCCAGTTCATGCCCCAAAGCAATGGCGCTGATTTGGCCCGTAATCTCTTCGTCGCCGCTTGCTGAGCCCAGCACGACAATGGAGCGGCCCCCGGTATTCGCGGCAGCCGCGGCGAGCGACTCAACCGCAACGACTTTCCCGACAGCGTTGCCTGGCACAACCACGTCCCAGGGCGTCATTCCCAGACCTTTCCGCAAATCGACGAGTAAACTGTCTGCCATCTTCGACGTCTGGAAGACAACGTTGCTGCGTATCTCCGCTTCTGAGAATACACCTGCGGCCCTCTCGCTAATGCCCAACGCGCTGCCCATTGCCTCGGCTTTCCCGGCAAATAACTTCACCGTCCGCGTCCCAAACTCAGAAGCGAAACGCCGGCAACGCAACAGGCTGGCTCGCCAGCGCAGCTTCTCCTCCCGGGTGCCATCCAGCGGATCCTCGCCCCACGCGCTTAGTTCCGACTGCAAAGCGCGGCTTTCTGCCGGATCGACCCCGCTCAGCGCCGCGTTGCGCAGTGACAACCTCAAGGCCTCGATCAGCGTCCTTGCCGGTGACCGTTTTTCGTCGGCGACGGTTTGGTTAATCAGATCGCTCAGCAGCACGAAAGCAAAATCCTCGAGCCCAATGTCGGCCAATATCAGCTCGCTGGAGAGAGGCTTTAACCCCGTCTCCAATCTTTTGGCAAAGGCATCACGCAATTCGGTCAGGGTCCGCAGCGTCGACAGCAACCCGCCTAGGGCGTTCGCGCTTTTCTGCGCCAGAAACGCATCGATGAGCTGCTTCTCGCGATCGGGTACGGAGCCCCCCAGCGATCGGAGGCGGTCGTCCAGTGAACTCGCGTTGAAAAATTCCTGCAACTCGCTATGGAAAATCTTGAACTGCTCTACAAACCCCGGCGAATAATTTGTTCCCGGCGCGGTCACGCGCTGGAGAAGCTCGGCGGAAGTGACGAGATCTTCGGGATCGGCGCAACGGTGCAATTTGTTTTGGAGCCGTGTTTTGATTTCGCGTTTGAGCTCCGCGTCGATGTCGTTGCGGTGAGCGATGTCGCGAATGCGCGTCAGGGGTTCAGGCCGCTGAAACTCGGGCGAATCTGACGGCAGGGCGGGATAGATCTTGCGTAAAATGGATTCGTTTTCCGGCCGTCGCAGCTCGGCCAAACGCGAGTAGATTTGGGCAGCCAATTTTGCGTGATGCGCGGGTCGAAAATGGCGCCCATCCTCAACACAAGCAATTTGGCCGGCGCTGAGGAATCGCAAATAGATTGCGATGAGGATCAGGTCATCGGAATTGACAGCAGGATCTTCCCGAGCGAGAAGTTCGTTCACCAACTCGAGCTTCTCGCGCCAGCTGCGACACCGCGCATTTCCCTCGGCCAATTCCCGGAGGATTCGCCCGGGCGACTGCGGGACAACTCGCCGAGGCGTAGGCAGGACCGTTTTTTGGGGCGACGCCACGGGCGGATTTTCATCCTCGATCGGTCCCCATAACTCCAACAAACGATCGCGAGCGACATTCAGCTGAGAGGGCGGAGAGGGCCATTGTTCAAGAATGATCGAGCCTGAAAAGGACCGGCGCTTGAGCCGATCGACGAGGCCTCGCACGCCGAGGTCGTTTCGAGCTGCCGGCCCGGTGAACATCGCCAGGTGGGTGTCGGAATCCCCCCAGTTCTCATGCATATGAACGTGGATAATCGGGACCTCTGGATAAAGCCGGTCAACAAAGGCAAGGTAATCGTTCCGTGTAGCAGCCGATAAGTTGGCATGGCCGATATCCAGGCACATTCCGACATGCCCGGCCTGGTAGTTTCCCGCCCGCTGCAGCTGAGCGAACAGTTCATTGAACTGTTCCGGCGTGTGGTGGGGAGTGTTCTCGATTGCCAATTGCAGGCCCACGGCCGCCGTCCTGCCGGCCAAATGCCTTATCGCTTCAACGAACGCTTCAACCTCGCGTTCTTCGGCGAAGTGAATGTTCAGCAAAACAGCCCCGACATCCAGAGCGAGTTGAATGTCGCGTTCGAACAGCGCCCGGCTGCTTGGGTCCAGGGGGTTTGCCTGCCAACGCGCATGCACGGAGAGGCGCATCCCGCGCTCTTTCCCCGAGTCTCGGATCCACCTTCGCAACGAGGCGTCCAGGTCCTGGTCATCCCAGCCGCACTCCGTCTTCTTGTCGGGAAACCACTCGAACGCATCGAAACCATTCGCAAGCGCGTATTCGAAAGGTTCGATCGGCCGCGCAGACCAGCAGGATGTTTGATTCCCGATAAACATTCTGTTTGTCATAACGCAAGTCCGGCCGGTTCGCCGGTGGGTTTGTGCCGGAATTCAGGCCGCTTTAATATGGTTGTAAATATTCAGGTAGTTATGCCCGGGGCGGTTCCACGAATAATCGCACCGCATGCCGTTGATCATTAACTGTCGAAAGTACTCCGGATATTGGTTCCAAAGGCCAATCGCCCGATCGAGCGCCGATTCCAGCCCCTGCCAATTATAGTCGTTAAAGACGTAACCGTTGCGCTCGTGATAAGGTTTGTGCGAATAGTTGGCGTCGAACACCGTGTCGGCCAGGCCACCGGTGTTCCGCACGACCGGGACGGTCCCGTACTTGAGGCCGATGATTTGAGTCAACCCGCACGGTTCATAACCGCTCGGGACCAGGATCAAATCGGCCCCTGCGTAGATGAGGTGCGCCAATTCTT
>DATGLT010000404.1:0-20237 GCA_035294005.1 Verrucomicrobiia bacterium | reverse complement strand
CATGTTGCCGGTGCCTTTGAATTCCTGAAAAATCAATTCATCCATTCGTGAACCGGTGTCCACGAGGGCTGTGGCTATAATGGTCAAGGAACCGCCTTCCTCGATTTTCCGGGCCGAGGCAAACATCTTCCTCGGAATTTCCAGTGCCCGAGCGTCCACGCCCCCCGTCATCGTGCGGCCGCTGCCGCCATGCACGCTGTTGTAAGCGCGGGCGACCCGGGTAATCGAATCCAGGAGAACAAAAACGTCTTTGCCGGCCTCGACCATCCGCCGGCAGCGTTCAATCATGAACCGCGACAGGCGCACGTGCGTCTCCAGGTCCTGGTCGTTGGACGACGCGACGACTTCCGCTTTGACCGATCGTTGAAAATCCGTCACTTCCTCGGGCCGCTCGTCAATCAACAGCACCAGCACGTGAACCTCCGGATGGTTGGTTGTGATCGCGTTGGCCATCTGCTTGAGCACGGTGGTTTTGCCGGTGCGCGGCGGCGCTACGATCAGGCCGCGCGTGCCCTTGCCCAAGGGCGTCACCATGTCGATGACCCGCGTCTCAATTAAGTCGGGGCTGGTCTCGAGACGATACTTCTCGATCGGATCAATTGTGGTGAGGTTCTCGAAACGCAGAGACTTGGTGTATTCCTCGAAAAGCATCCCGTTGACGCGGTCGACGGAACGCAATTGCGGGCTGTTCCCGCGATGCGGGGGCTGCGTCGGCCCTTCCACCAGGCTGCCCTCCCGCAGAAAGCTGCGCTTGATTGTATCGGGGGTGACAAAAATGTCGGTCGGCTTTGGGTGAAAGTGGTTCTCGGCAGTCCTCAGGAAGCCGAAGCCCTTCTCGGAGATTTCGAGGTAGCCCGCGCCGGAATGGGTCTGCCCCGAACTGTTATTATGGTCACTTTTGGTTGCTGTACTCATACGGTTGTGCAATTCGAAGGCTTCAGAATTTATCCCCGAAAACCACTTAGAACTTTGAATTTTGGGAAGCTGCTGCGTTCGTTGACAGGACACTGACCCACTCCCGCAGCTTCAAACCTTCGATACACCTATTAAATAAGGGCAAACCCACTAGGGCGCAACTCTTTTTTTGACACACTTTTTTTGGTAAAGGCGGGATCCCAAATCGGGAAAAGCGGGAAAGGGGACCGATTCGGCCAGACGTTCGAGAAGGAGTCATGCTACTGCAGCTGATGAGATTGCACCATGTCCCCACCAAGCGCAAAAGGGCTGTAGGAACGAAAACCCAAAGCAAGGCTAGGAAGGCCTTGCTCCGTTTCGGCTTCTTTCTCGGTTTCGGCTTTTCGCCGTGTCACCCTCCCACTTGGGCACGGGCTTCGGCTGCCAATGGCGTGCTCAGGTACCGTTCGCCAGTCGAGCAGGCCACGGTCACGATCATCTTACCTTTGTTCTCGGGACGCTTGGCCACTTCAATCGCCGCCCACACATTGGCCCCGGAAGAAATTCCAGCCAGAATCCCTTCTTCCTTGGCCAGCCTGCGAGCCATGTTGAATGCGTCATCATTAGTCACCTGTACGCACTCGACGATCTGCGGGTTGCCTTTCGAATCCTTCAAATGAAGGTTCTTTGGAATGAATCCCGCCCCCGTGCCCTGAATTTTGTGCGGCCCGGGTTTCAACGGCTGTCCCGCCAGGGCCTGGGAAATGACCGGTGAATCCTTGGGTTCAGCGGCGATGGCCTGGAACGAGGGCTTCCTCGGTTTAATCACCTCACAGCATCCGGTGATTGTGCCGCCCGTGCCGACCGCAGAAATCAGGATATCCACTTTCCCGTCCGTGTCCTGCCAGATTTCTTCGGCAGTGGTTTGACGGTGGATTTCCGGATTGGCTGGGTTATCAAATTGCTGCGGAATCCAGGAATTCGGCGTCTCTTTGGCCAACTGCTCTGCTTTGGCAATGGCCCCTTTCATGCCTTCGGTTCCGGGAGTCAAAACCAGCTTCGCGCCGAGCATCGCAAGAAGAGTCCGCCGTTCGAGCGACATCGTTTCGGGCATGGTCAGGATAAGCTGATACCCTTTGGCGGCCGCAACGAATGCCAAAGCGATTCCCGTGTTGCCGCTCGTCGGTTCGATAATCACCGTTTCTTTTTTCAGAGTCCCGCGGCGTTCTGCATCCTCAATCATCGACATCCCAATACGGTCTTTGACACTGCCCAGCGGATTAAAAAACTCGCACTTGAGCAAAATGGTTGCGGGCAGGCCTTGTGTAACGCGATTCAGACGCACCAGGGGCGTGCGACCGACCGTTTCCACGATGTTGTTATATATGCGTCCCATAAAAGTGATGGTTTGGTTTTGATTTAAATTTCCGCTGGAGAGGAAATTTCAAGCACGCGTGTCAAATAGGCAAGCGCAATTTATTTGTAAGATGAGTGGAATGCTAAGGTATGCCTCTGCGGCATGAGCATTGACGTAGCGACTCTTCCTTGAGGAGATCGAGTCGGGGCTTTGGACAGATCGGCGCAGCTGTGCAGGTGGAGCATCTTTTTTATCGGCTGCCTTCCACAGGCGTTTGCTCATTCCAGAAACATAAAGTCCCCGCCCGGCCTTGCGGCCGAGCAGGGACTAAATGGGGGATGGGAGTTCGCCAATCTCTCTTTCCCGTGCTGGCATTGGGCGCCTCGCATTGCAGGGCTGCCAGCTTCCCGACGCTATTCTCCACGGCAAGCGGAGTGTCCGGCCTCGTAGCAGGGCCGTCCAGCACTTCGCAGTGACTGGATTATTGAGTGAGGCTTTTCAGCTCGCTTGGGCCGATGGTTGCGCCACCGGTCTGCGAACCAGGCAAAGACACGTTTGTGACTGTTCGTCCGCGTCTTCGCCGATTAGCGTGAGGTCGGCCACCGTTTTTGACGATGCGTTAGCCTCAAGCCACGGGTCTCGCCTCTTCACTCTCAGGTTGCTTTTCATTCACAGGCCAGCCGTAGCGTTTGTACCATCGCCGGCGTTTCGGAGGGTTTTCACGGGTCCTGCCGAGACCGCGTGTCCTTCCCGGTGCGAGCGCTCACTTTGTCCCGCCTTTCGGCGTCTTTCCTTTGGCTGACCTCCGATTAGAGACCGCCAGAGTCGTTCGCCCGTGCTGATAAACAGTAGCAACCGATTACCCTCTGGGTAACTGCCATTCACCTGGACTCGAAACTTTTCCAGGGTACTTAACCCGGCTCGGAGCGGTTTCTTATCGCTCCTGACCGCGCAGTTCCTTTTTCGCGTACCGACGGCGCGCGAACGCCGCCAGAGGAACTGGTGAATCCTGCCTCTGCTGCCGGACCTGACGGCCCGGTTTTTGAGGGGATGAACCAACCAGCCTGACTCATCCTTTCCCCAGTCACCTGGGATTATCCTTGAGATTTCCGGCGTCAATCTGTTGACCGCCGCCGCCAATCTCAGCTCTTTCAATGAACTGACGACAGCTTATCAAATATTTTCCTGCCAACAATTAAAACTTATGCACAGGCTTATTCACCGCCGGCCGGATTCACTGTTGCGAAGGCAATGCGAAAAACACCCGGTAAACGCGATGCGCTTTGATCTGGGCCCCCGGAATTATTCACCGAGACAATTCTCGCTTCGCGCGGTGTGTGAACAAGTCCCTGCGCCGAAGTCACAAAAATAACCGGTGCAGTCGCAGAGGCGACGAGGCTGATTCCAGCGTGCTTGCGTCCTTTCTGCGCATCGTTGCCTCGTGCTACGCAGGCCCGGTTAGATCTTGAAGGTCTGCAATGGCGACCTTCAAAGCAGCCGGTCAAACCAGTCAAACCGCGCCGTTTGCTTTTTGCCACAAGGTTGGTGTAAAGTAAGCCCAACGCGTTCACTGGCAGAGATGCCCGCGTATTGTTCTCAAACTAAATTGATTATGCACACAGCGATTGAAGAAAGCCCGGTAATGCAAAAAACCCGAGAGCTCTGCCAGACGATATTGGAGCAGCCCAATATGCAATCCATTAGGCAGCGCATCGATGCGTTCATGAGCGACAACAAAGCGCGTTCGCAATACGAAAATGTCGTCAATAAAGGCCAAGCGCTCCAGGAAAAGCAGCAAATGGCTATTGCGCTTTCGGGCGAGGAAATCGCCGAGTTCGAGCAGAACCGCGAAGAATTGATGAAGAACCAGGTGGCCCGCAATTTCATGGACGCCCAGGAAGAACTGCACCAGGTCCAGCAAACCGTTCACCAATACGTGAACAAGACCTTGGAATTGGGCCGTTTGCCGACTGAAGAAGAGATGAGCGCCGGTTCGTGCGGCCATGGCTGCGGCTGCGGCCATGGGCACTAGCGCCGCGGCCCGCTGTTGTTAGTACCAGTTGACGAAGAGAGCCCGGTGATCGCCCGGACCTATCCGGTGGATGCGGTCCAAGTGCGGGCCGACCCAAACCACCGCCGGTTGACAATTCGTTGAACATTCAAGGCGATGGGTTCCAACCGTTAACTCGACGGGAAGATTGCAAATGGGCTGACCGTCCAGGACGCCCGATAGTGTGCCAGGATCCTCCGGCGTCACTGCGCCTTTGACGCCCAGTTCGTATGTGTTGTTAAGATCCGATCCTTTGAGGGTTGAAATCCGATAGCGCCCGCCGTGCGTTATTTCGAATGTGCCGCCTCCCTGCCCCAAAACCTTGCCCAGGACCCAAAAATCATCTGCTAAAGGAACATAGTGGTTTGTAACGAAATCATGGTCTGATTCAGCCAGCCAATCGGTCCGGTAGCTTGGAATGAAAACGGAAGGCGGCCTGGCTGAAAGCATTTCGGAAACGCGACAAACAGAACCATCCAGAAAGCTTTGAATATTCAGCCCATGCAGGTACCAATTTGAGTGAATGCTCAGACGTGTAGGAACCATTCCAATTCCGTCGTAAACCCGGTCATTTGCTGGGTCGGTGAGATCCTCAGCCAGTGACATTAACCTCTCCTGACGCCAGTTCAGCCGGCTCAAATGCCTCTGGGTAGCAACCGCAAAAGGAGTCAGGTGCGCAAATACCAGCACGCCAATCAGCACTGGCCTGAGTTGAGCCCGGCCCCAAATTTCCGCCCCTAGACTGTCAACGTAACGAAATGACAGGATAAACGCGTACGGCACCACGTGGACCAGGTTGTAAGGGTAAGGTGTAGGGTTGATGGCCAAGGCTGCCAAACATCCCGCAAACAGGAGGAATTCAGGAAAAAGCCCGTTCCAGCCGGGCGCACGGAATCCACGGTGGAGCGCGTGGCCCACGGTTGCGGCCCCGGCTGCGGTGACCAACGCAAGTAAAAGAGGTGTTTGAGTCAACAAACGCGAGAGAGCCAACCAAGGGGCGAAGCCGGGACCTCCTCCTCCACCGCCTGTGGAATAGCGAGCGACGCCGTGAAACACTGAAAGATAAATCTCCCACCCACCGCCATTTCCGTAGCCGATGCGGATAGCGGCTGTGGCCAGAGCGGCCCCCGCAGCCCACGATAAGGCGAGACGCCACCGGGGCAGCTTGAAAGCAGGTGGTGGAAAGGCGAGCACCGCGAACGAAAGCGGCACCACATACACGACAGCCTTTACCGCGACGAAAAGCGTCGCCACTGCGACCGCCCCTGCAAGGCAATAAGACGCGGCTCCCATCGGCCTTGTGCGGACTGTCCACCACGTCAACAGGACTCCGGTAAGAACCAGATTATCGTGACGAATCTCAAATCCATAATCCCAGAGCGGGGCCAGAGTTGCCGCCGCAACCAAAGCGAAGAGCGTCCGGGGCGAATAAAGCTTGCCACTCGCGATAACCGCAATGAGGGCCAGGTTTAGCCAGAACACTCCAAGGAACAGCAATCGTGCCGTCTCAAAACATTGAACCGAACTCGTGGCGCCGCTGGTGATCCAGGAAAGAGGCCCCAGCAGGAAAAGAGAAGCATTCGTGAAAAACTCGGAAGCCAGGCCCCTGGCGAGAATCCGCGCCATGTACAGGTTCTGGCACTCGTCAACCTGAAAGATCCTTAGAGCCGCCAAATGAGAGGAGAGCCAGACCAAAGAGACAAGCGCCGCTAGAGTTGGGATTATCCAAATCAAGCGCCGTAGAAGCGGGGGCTGTGTCGAGGAGATCACCTTTGGCGCACTGGGGCGAGTTCTGGAAGCACCTCATGGGCCTCCCGACGCAACACCGCCGGAGGACGATGCTGGACGATTGTTGAGCCCTGAACCTGAGGCGTTGCCTCGGTGCGGACCAGCTCAAAAGCTTGGGCGCGGATTTGCTCCTCAACAATGTACTCGGGCCGTTTCTTTATCTCATCGAACAGGCTGCCGATGTATTGTCCTAAAATACCGATAGTTAACAACTGCACGCCGCCAAAATAAATCATCAGCAGGATTATCGAAGTCCATCCAGAAACAATGTACTGCGGAGAGGCCAGCTTGTTAACCAGCACCCACGCAGAAAGCGCAAGACCCGCAGCAACGGATGAAAAGCCAACTGTAGTGGCGATTTTCAATGGTTTCTTCGAAAAATAGAAGATTCCAGTAGAGGCGAACTTAACCATTTTCCGGAGGTTGTACTTCGTGGACCCCGCAAAGCGCGGATCGCGATCGTAGTAAAAAGGAGTCTGTTTGAAACCAACCCAACTAATCAGTCCCCGTATGTATTTGTTGCTTTCAGGTAGACTGTTGAAAGCGTTAATCACTTTGCGATCGATAACCCTGAAATCGCCCGCGTTTTCCGGAACCGGAACTTCGGATAATTTGCTCAAAGCGCGATAGAAAAGCGCCGCGGTCGCGCGTTTAAAAAGGGTCTCCCCTTTTCGTTTCTTCCTGACTCCGTACACGACACTCGATCCCGTGTCCCTCATCTGTTGCAACATGGCCGGGATGACTTCGGGAGGGTCCTGCAGATCGGCATCGATGATTACAGCCAGATCTCCCTGGCAATGCCGAAGCCCGGCGCTGACCGCGGGTTGATGCCCGAAATTCCTGGAAAACTTCAGCACAATAACCCTCGGATCGCGCGCAGCCAGGTCTTTAAGAATGGCAGCTGTTCCATCGCCACTGCCGTCATCCACGAACACCAATTCGTACTGGAGCTCAATACGCTGCCCCAACACCGCTGAAAGGCGCAAATAGGTGTCTCGCAAAACAGTTTCTTCGTTGAAACACGGAATGATAATCGACAGGAGCATGCTAGGTACAGGATGAGCAGGTGCGATTTGCCGTTGCCGTGCCTTGGACCGCTTGCGTTCGGGAGCCCGGATTCGTTGCCGAATTTGCAATTGCCATCGGGCTGATCGGAAGAGCTTCGTCGTCCCGAGCCCTGCCCGAAAAGGCACGCACGACAGCGTTCCGCACAAGACACCAGCCAAACGAGCGAACCGAACCCGAAAAGACGTCGAAGCGGCTTACCCCGTACGCTGCCTGGGTGTACTGCTTGCGGGCAAACGTGCGGAAACTTGCGGCCTGCCGCAAACCAATCACCGAGCTGGCTGCCTGTCGCGAAATGCGGAAGCTCGCCAGGCAATCGGGATCGACATACGCGTCGCCCGTCTTAAGCAGTTTCGCCCACAAATCTAGGTCGCTCATGAAAGGATTTGAGGTGTCGCACGGAGCTGTCTTGCCCAACGCCTCGCGTCGGAAGAGACCTACAACCGGTTCGCCAATAAAGTTGGTCCCGCCCCGAATTGAACCACGTATGAGACGCTTACCTTCCACAACGCCTCTGAAACGCGAACGCCGCCCCCGGAGGACGACCCTGCCGTTTTCATTGATAATGTTCCGAGCACAGACGGTCAGGACAACAGAACCAAAGATTGGGTTTTCAAGAACTCGTACCTGGCGCTCCAGGCAATCCGGGTGCAGAAGGTCGTCTTCGCACAATAATTTGACATATTTGCCTAATGCTGAGGACAGAACCCGGTTCCAATTACCCCCCAAACCGAGGTTCCGGTCATTGCGCAAGAGACGGATGCGTGGATCCGGAAAAAGTGTTACCACCTCAATCGTGTGGTCGGATGAGAGGTCATCGGAAACTATCAATTCAAAGTCTTTAAATGTTTGGTTGAGAACACTTTGTATCGTGGCACCAATGAACCGGTCCCCGTTGTAGGCGGGGATGCAGACGCTAATAGCGGGCGCCGAATTCATTGTTCCTGAGTGACTAGGTCATTGTAGACCAAGCTTATAAAGTGCCAAAAGCTCCTCAAATGTGGTCCATGGCTGGCTCGAAAGTAGCTGCGTAACGCCCGCCCAAGAGTTACGCCAACGGCTCGAGTCCGGAGCGAACAATCTTGGGGCCTGGTGATGAGAAACTGAACTGCTCTGAGCGTTGAACGTATGAACCCAATTAGCTCTTCTCTGACCACTTTGAAAGGGCGTCTGCCGACGCGCAGTCGCTCCGCATACATTTGCACCCGGCTCTTTTACGAAACCGTCCCGGCCAAGGTCCGTCAGGGAATCGTCGCAAGCCTGGGACGCGACTGGCCTTGCTACTGCCCCGTATGTGAAGACCGGGTCCCCGGTTTTTCTCCTTTGCCGGACTTCTACATCCAGGATCTTGAAACGCATGGATCCGACCTGCGCGTGCAAGATTTCGAGACGTGCAACTTCGAGGCCTATCAATGTCCCCACTGCGGTGCCGCGGACCGTGATCGGCTGTACGCCCTTTACCTGTCCAAGCATTTGCCGGCAGAACCGTCACAGCAGCCGAACTTCTCGCTGCTCGACATCGCGCCATCCGGCCCCCTCTCAGCATTCATCCGGCGTAAGTTCAGTATTCATTATCGAACTGCCGACCGGTTCATGAAGAATGTCGACGACAAGGTCGACATCACGAACATGGCCTGCTACGGCGACAATTCCTTCGATGCCTTCATCTGTTCCCATGTGCTGGAGCATGTGCCCGACGACCTCAAGGCAATGTCCGAACTGTTCCGCGTAACCAAGCCGGGCGGTTGGGGCATCTGCATGGCCCCGATTTGCCTCACCTTGAACGAGACTCGCGAAGATTTCACAAAACTGACTGAGGCGGAGCGCATCCGCCATTTTGGCCAGGGGGATCATGTGCGCGTCTATTCCCGCCAAGGTTTTATGCAGAGACTGGGTAGCGTCGGATTCGAGGTACTGCCTATTTGCCAGAACAACCCTGAGGAATGCACTCGCCACGGCGTTTCCCCATCGTCGGTGCTCTACATTGTCCGAAAGCGGACCGGAGAGCCCGACCAAAGAACCCATCCCCCGCGTTCCTACAGAACAAAATCCAAACTTGCGTTGCTCGGAGGCACACCGCGATTTGCCGAAAAGTTGCACGTCGGCCGTCCGAACCTGGGAAATAAAGAAACACTGATGAAGCGCTTCGAGGAAATCCTCGACCGCCGTTGGCTGACAAACGACGGCCCAATGGTGCGCGAATTCGAGAAAGAGATCATCCGAGCAACCGGAGCCAAACACTGCATCAGCATGTGCAATGCGACCGTGGCATTGGAGATTGCAATCCGCGCCCTTGAACTGCGCGGAGAGGTGATTTTGCCATCCTACACCTTTGTGGCAACCGCCCATGCGTTGCAATGGCAGGAGATCACTCCGGTGTTTGCCGACATTGATCCGACAACCCTGAACATTGACCCGGCATGTATCGATCGCCTGGTGACACCAAGAACGACGGGCATCATCGGTGTTCATGTTTGGGGAAGGCCCTGCGACACGAGCGCAATCGAAGCTCGTGGCCGAAAATATGGGCTCAAGGTGATGTTCGATGCGGCCCACGCCTTTGGCTGTTCGCACGAAGGCAGAATGATTGGCAACTTCGGCGAATGTGAAGTGTTCAGCTTCCATGCGACGAAATTCGTCAACAGTTTTGAAGGTGGCGCCATCGTTACCAACAACGACGAACTTGCCGAAAAGATTCGCTGGATGCGGAACTTTGGCTTTTCGGATTATGACCGGGTCATTTACCTCGGGATAAACGGCAAAATGACCGAAGTGTGCGCGGCCATGGGGCTAACCTCACTGGAGAGCAGAGGCGAAATAGTCCGCATTAACCAGGACAATTACAACTTTTACAAGTCGGCCCTGGCGGGGACACCCTTCATCAAGCCCATAGAATATTCGCCTGAAGATAAGCCGAATTACCATTACGTTGTCGCTGAAGTCGATGTGGCGTCAAGCCCCCTGAGCCGCGACCAATTGGTTCAAGTACTGCACAGTGAAAACGTGCTTGCACGAAAATACTTCTGGCCGGGATGCCATCGCATGCAACCGTACAAAGCGCTTTTCCCGAATGCTGGTCTGATGCTGCCGCATACGGAGCGTCGCGCCGCCCAGATGATTGTTCTGCCAACCGGCCAGTGCGTCACTCGCGACGACATCGCCAGCATTTGTGAGGTCATTGAGTCTGCCGTAAGGCAGGCGGAAATAATCAAACCACTGCTCGCACGCAATCCAGCGGCCCAGGAGATTGCCGCTTCGCATTGATTTCCGACATGACGCCGAAAGTCAGTGTCCATATCGTTACGTATAATCACGCGAGGTTCATCCGGCAAACCCTCGACAGTGTTCTGACACAGGATTTCGATGCTCCTCTCGAAATTTGCATTGGAGACGACGCTTCCACAGATGGGACCGCGGAAATACTGAGGGAATACAGCCTTCGCTATCCCGACCGAGTCCGGGCAGTTCTCCGGGAGCGAAACATGGGTCCGGGGCCCAACGCGGTAGACATTCTCAACAAATGCACGGGAGAATATATAGCCTTTCTGGAAGGGGATGACTATTGGACTACTTCAAACAAGCTGAAGTTACAAGCAGAGTACCTCGACCGAAACCCCGGGTGCAGCCTGGTTCACCATGCCGTCGAGCACATCGCCTGGCCCAGCGGCGCAATCCTTGGAAAGGCTCCCGCCCCGCTTTTCCGTTTCCAAAGGCCGGATCCGAAGCTCCTGAGCATGACCAATTACATCCAAACCTGTTCGGTCATGTTTAGAAGAAGTGCGCTGCCAAAGCTCGATGAAGGGTATCTCGCGCTGAGAATCGGAGATTGGCCCTTGTTTGTGCTCCTGGCTCAAAACGGATGGGTCGGTTATATCGACAAAGTCATGGCCCATTATCGTATCCACAGCGCAAATTCATGGAACAACAGGGCTCCGGATTACAAATTGCGAGCCATGGAATCCATGGCCAATTACCTGCTTGGGCGCGTGGACGAACATTCCAAACGTTATTGGCGCAGCACCCTTCTCGCGCTCGCCTTCAAAGACCTTGGTTTAGCAGTCCAATCGCTATCCGCCCCAAATGCGATGCAGAAATTATTTCGATTCATAAAACTCTCCTTCGAATTCAAGCAGCCTTTCTGGGTGGTGACTTCGCTATGGCCTTACTACAGGGCAAACGTTCGGCGAGGCTTCGCCTGACATAAATCCTTGTTCGCGAAACCTGGTTCGTTAGCTTACATCGTACTCGGTCAACATTGCGGTGATTGCCTCCCTGGAGTTAAACATCATGACATCAATGATTGATAAGCTCGGAACGAAGGCGTTGCCAAATTGAGAATATACGATTGGACGGGTCTGGATAAAGCCAAGCTCTATGCCTTGCTCCAAAAATGTCTCCTTGGAGTACAGCTCCCTTCCTCCGCTTGGGTTCAGATACTGTGTAGCCCCCAGTTCTTTGCAGATCGCCATAACCTTCGCCTCGCTGCGCAGGGAGTGATCTATGTTCAGGCTGGAAGAGATGGCAAGAGGCGTTTTGATTCGCAGGAACTCACGCACTGCCACGATTGATCCGTAGATATATTCGAATAGATTCTTTTGCCCCGAGCAGACCACCTCAGTGAAGAGGGGGAACACCTCGTTAAAGAATGGGGCCTTGCGATAAGCCGAGGAAAACTGATTGAGCAGCTTCTTGCGATCAAAGCTGTCGGCGATCGAGCGGTCCGCCACGTTGAGAAAGTCGGAATCTTGCTTTAAAGGAATGGTGAACAAGGCGTCCTGTCCGTTCTGTAGAAATCGATTTCGATTGATCCAACCCTTCTTAGTGTACTGGATGTTGTCGTAAACAACGAACGTATCGACGGCTCCCAAAAGCTGCCAATACCCGATGTAGGGCAGAAAGTAGGGTTGCATGATCCCAATTTTCATTCGAGGCGACGCGACAGGACTCTTCAGACGGTGCCCCGATTAGAGCCCCGTTCGCAAAGAAGAAATATGCTTGCACACAGGTCTGGATACAACTGCCCCACCTCGTAACAGGCATCAAGGTATGCGGGCGAGATGATGTCCGTGCCCAGGAGCTTGTCCCATTGGAAATTGGCGAGGGCCTTGAAGAAGATTCCGGAGCGATTAACAACTTTCAACCCGGCCGCTCGGGCATCACGCTCAAGAGTGTCAAGGGAATAAGTAATTCGATGCCCGTGCTCAAGCTCGGCCGGAGTGACCGCCGAATTATGGGTAATGAGGCCCATTCGGACTGCGATCTGCCGTGACGGGGCGTGGGCGTTGGGGCAGACCAGAAACAGACGCCCACGCTCAGACAACCATTCGTCATTAACTCTTCGCAGGGTCCCAACCGGATTGTCCAAATGCTCAAGAACGTGGGTGAGGATTACGTTGTCGTACTTGCCCGGGAGCACAACCGTCTCGAAAGGCTCGCGTATGACGGTTACTGTTTTGCCCAGGGCGCGCTCGGCACAAAGTGCGGCCTCGTCCGAAGCTTCAACACAGGTGATATTTTCAAACCTTCCGACCAGTCTCTTTGTAAAGTCCCCTCGGAAACTGCCCAATTCAAGCAGGTTGCCGGCTCGAAAAAAAGGTTCGAATGCCCGGAGCATGTAACGATGCATGACCTCAAAATCAAAACTGTACGCGTATTTGTGCCCCTGTGCGTCCCGGCTTTCCCGGTTGTAATCTCTTGAGTTACTCATGCGCTTTTTGAAATCCGATGTTCCAGCCGGTTGATTACCCCTCGAACCTGGCCAACCCGAAGCCGCGCCGGCCGAACTCGTTCCCGTTGTAAAGCAGGTAAACTGAACCTTCACTTTCGAACAGGTGGGGGTAGCACAACATCGCTGAGTCCCAGCCATTAGGCGAAAACGAAATGCCGGCACTCTGGTCGTCTCGGGTCCAAGTGACCAGATCGTCAGAAAATGCGTATCCAAGTCGATACCCGCGGTGTGGATTTTTTCGAAAGTCAGTCGCTTGCCTGAAGCAAAAGTACATGTGAAAGCGGCGGCCAATCTTGAGGACCGTAGGCAAGGCCTGGCACTCGTCAGGGCCAAAGACATCAGAAATAATTTGTTTACCATCGCGGGCCCAGTTGATGGTATCCACGGAGGTTGCGTGTGCGATCTTGTACACTCGAGCAGGAGCCGGATCGACGTTGTTCGCAGGGGCCCATTTAACGCCAAAAATGTACCACATGTGCCACACTCCCCCGAGCATCACCACGAATGGATCCCCAACGAGCATGGGTTCACGAAGACTCGAAGTCATCACTGGGCCGTCGGCTCTGCGTTCAAAAGTTCGGCCGCCGTCACGGCTTACAGCGATTCCGATAGAAGTTTCGACAGAAACAGAAACCCTCCGGCTCCAACCACATGTAAATCCATAAATGTCCTCCCCGTGCTGAACAACGTTCATGGGGAAAATGCCATGTTCATCAAAGCATCCAAGGGAACCCAGCGAAATGACCGGCCGATCTGACACTCCCAAACAGCAATCCATCTTCTTGTTGAAGTCCACGAAGGCGATGTGGCTGAGGAATTTTCCATTGGCCTCGCTCTCTCGAGTCGAGAAGTAAATTCGCACGCGGTCTTGCAGAACCAGGGCCTGTGGGGATTGCGCGTATTCCGCACAATTGTTCGGCAAGCTGTGTTTCGACGGATCGAAGATATGACCCAGTTTCCGCCATTTCATCAGAGGCTGCCCTCCAATCGCGCTAATCCAAATCCGTGGCGGCCAACCTGGTTGCCCAGGTACAGCATATAAACGGACCCGTCTAATTCGAACACGTGCGGGTAGCTGACCATTTCCGAATCCCACCCTTCAGACGAAACGTCGATGCCCGCCCGACTGTCATCCCGCGCCCAATGCTCCAAGTCCTCGGAGACGGCATAGCCTATCCGGTAACCCCTTGAGTGATTTCGGTAATCCAGGCCATATCTGTAGCAAAAAAACATGTGGTAGCGGCCGTTTGAAAAATAAACATCCGGGCTAGCCTGACACTCATTTGTTTCAAGCCTGCGAGGAATCAGATCTTCATTGTGCTTTTTCCAAATCAGGCCGTCACGCGAAGATGCCATTCGAATCCGGTATACCGGCTCCGGTCTTCCGCTATTGGTCAGCCAACGCTCCCCTGCGATGTAGAAAAGGAACATCTTGTCCCCAAATTGGCGAATTTTCGGACCGCTGATGACAAAAGGCTCTTCCTGCGAGTAGGAAAGAACCGGTCCAGGCCCGCTTTTGCTGAAAGTCGCGCCGTCATCGTTGCTCACGGCAAGCCCAATGGCGACATTAAAAGGAACGGAGTCGCACCGCGTCCATCCGCCATAATATGCCCATACTTGGCCATTCCACCGGATCACTGAAGTTGGATACGTGCCAAACTCATCAAAACTACCCAAATCTCCCAGGCCAATCGTGGGCTGTTCAGAGATGGATAAGATATTGAATAGGTTTTTGCGATCCAGATCCAGGTAAGCCGAGCGACTGACGTACTGGCCTCGCGAATCCGGGGCAGGTCGGCACGAGAAATACACCCGTATAAAGTCCTCGAACTTCAAAACGCAGGGCGCCTGGGCAAATTCCTTCATCCACTCCGATCGCGACCCCGTCGTTGGGTCGAAAACCTTGCCGAGCTTTACCCACTTGAACATATCAGGATGATCACTCAAGGCTGCAAGACATGTAAATCGAACCACCGCCGCGATGCGAATCATGGGATTCGCTGGTTTCAAGGAAACCGCAGGATTTGTAGAACCTTCTGGCACTGTGGTTTGTTTGGTAGACTTCGAGCAGCATAGAGGTCATTCCTGCCGATTTGGAGAGCGTTTTCGCATATTGCACAAGTTCAAAGCCAATTCGGTGACCTCGCCAACTCGGGTGAACCGCAAGGTGCGTCAGAAAAGCATTCCGATTGAGTTTGTCGTTACAATAAAATGCCGCCAATCCAATATCGATGCTGTCGGACGTTACTGCCATAGCTGCCACTCCATTGCAAAGGATTTTTTCTGCAAAGGAACCGAGCGATGTCCGTTCTGACAGTGCCGGGGACGTCCACGAGTCGGCCAACTCGAGGAACCCCAACAGCCGTGCAAGTTCATCCAAGCCTCTGAGGCTCATGATTTCGTATCGGTTTTGCCCGGCCTGCATAAGGATGCGTCAAAAATAGGGTAACAATCCGGCGCGGCTATAGCGTCGGCTTAGGCAATTTCGCATGTTTCCCACGGCGCGCGATCGCCTCGCCACAGGGTGCAGTGTGAGCACAGATCCAAGGGATATTTTTTTACCCAATCGATGAATCCGTCGGTACCCTGCTTAAGGTCAAAGAGTCGCTCATTGCATCGGCCAACAATGGACGCATACTCCGGGCGATTATCGAGGCCGACACCGACAGCGCAATGAGAAACGTTGCCGTCTACCCGCAAAACATAGCAATCGGAGGTGCAGCAAAACGCCTGTGGCACGATTTCCTGGTCGTGCAGTTGCCAGGCAATCAAATGAGAGCCGTCCGCAACCGAGATCTCAATGTGCGGGCAAGCCTTGCGAACAAGGCCCAGGAGCCTGTTGAACTCCTTTTTGCCACCAAGCTTTTGCACGATGTTCGGATACCGTGACACCAGCATCCGCGTAAGAAACTTGAGCTTGGGTCCGAGCGCTTGAATCCTCTGTTCATTGGCCCAGAAAAAATTTGTAGTCAGTCCGATTTCCTTGTTCGGAAACGCGCTATGCAAGTCACCAATCAATTGCCCCAGGTTTGGATGTAGAAAAGGTTCACCGCCAGTGATGGAAACATGCTTGAATTCGATACCCGCCCTGCTGAGGACGTTCAGCCAGGGGATAAACGCGGCTGCCTGGTGCGCGCGACGGGCGGCAAAAGGAGAACTGGTGGAGCAATGTTTGCACCGGTTTGTACAATTTTCTACCGCCAAAAGATTGATTCTGCCGATGTCCCGGCAAGCCCTTTGCGGTAACCTGGAACGGAATTGATAGGGTAAGCGGTACCGCAGGAAGTGCAAAACTGACCACGCGATTTCTTTTTTGACCTTGGGAGTGCCCCCGCCGATGGAACGTAAAGGCTCAACGGCACGTGTACCGGGCACATCAGGCTCCGCGTCCGTGTCCCAAAAGTTTGTTCCCATAAGTGACTATTAGACTTCTCGCGGACTTGACAGTCATCGTTCCTCCGAGCAGAGGGGCATCGCCGATGGCTGCCGGTAGTCAACACAGCATAAGCTTTGCCAAGCTGCCGGGGCGCTGAGACACCTCCTCGCGGGTTAAACCCACTTTTGACGTGGGGTCGGGGGCTTACTTTAAGTTATGAAAAAACATGTTATCACGCTGCTGGCTGCCTCGGCTTTGGTAGCCGGCTGTAATCAGAGCGTCGAAACGGCCTCGCAGAAATTCAACGAACTGCCTTCGGCGGTTCAAAAAACCGTTCGGGCGCAGGCGCCCAATGCGGAAATTGCCAATGTTTCCCAGAAAAATGAGAACGGTTCCCAGGTATACCAGGTGGAATTCCGAAACGAAAACGGCTCCAATTCAAAGGTCCTGGTCGCCGCGGATGGCACGCTCGTAGGAAGCGATTTGCCCAGGAGCGCTGGCACCATCGAGCGGGCTCTGACGCCGACCGGCGCGGTTGGAACCCCGTTGAGCGCGCTGCCTGAACCGGCGCAAAAGACAATCAAGGCTCAGGCACCAGATGCGCCAATCGCCAAGATCACGCGGCACTCGGAGAACGGCCGCACGATCTACGAAGTCGAGTTCAGGGATCAAGGGAAAAACCCGACCATTAAAGTGGCCGAAGACGGCCAGCTGGTGCAGAGCCTGCAGAAGTAATGGGGTGATGGAGCCAGCTGCCGGGCTTGAACCGGCGACCCGCAGTTTACAAAACTGCTGCTCTACCACTGAGCTAAGCTGGCCCACGAGGGCTGCCCTCAGAATCGTTCACTGAAGGGCAGCCCGTGTCAAGCTTTCGGCCAATGCTGCCCTTGCTGCATTCGCCGGTCCTGCTTTGACTCGATTGATTTCACCGGTATTTGTGCGAACTTTTCTTCATGGCAACGAGGAGGAAAGTCCCAGGACGAAAGCCGAAAGCCGCAACCGAACAGATTCTAACGGGCGGTCCGCAACCGGCAAAAATAGACCCGAAGTGGGAGAAGGCGTTTGAGCGCCTGATGCAAGTTCGGGCGACGTTCGACAAGCGCAGGTCGGACGTGACAAACGACGCCCTGAGCGAGCAACCCACCTTCAGCTCCCACATGGCCGACGCCGGCACGGACACATACGACCGCGATCTTGCGCTGGGGGTTCTTTCATCGGAGCAGGAGGCCATATACGAGGTCGACGAGGCGATTGCCAGGATCCGTGACGGCACTTACGGGATCTGCGAATTGACCGGCCGACCGATCGAGCCAGCCCGGCTCGAAGCAATCCCGTGGACCCGCTTTTGTGCGGAGGCGGAAAAACAATTGGAACGCGAAGGAGCGCTTAAGCACACGCGGCTGGGGCGCCGCGAAACGGTCGGGCGCGAATCGGCATCAAGGCAATCGGAAGAACAAGGCTAATCTAATGCAACAAAGGCAGCCCGTGCGGCTGCCGCACCAGTTCGGCATCCAAGCCGAGGTAAAAATCCAAGCGCTGTTCCGTTTCGACGAGATTGATTTCGCGGGCCATCAAAAGGTACGTGGCGTAGTGGTTGCCCTCGGATTCAACAAGGCCCTGGTAAAACTCGCTTAATTCGCGGTCACTGTCCCTCAATGCCGCGGCCAGCATTTGGAACTTCTCGCAACTGCGGCCTTCGATCAGGCTGCAGCAAATGAGCTGGTCGATGACTTGAAACCGGCGGCCGTTGCGGATGGCACGCATCAACCCGCTGATCCATGGGCTCGGGTGCGGCTGGCCGAAAGGAATGCCGCGGCGCTTGAGCAACTCCAGGACGAGTTTGAAGTGTTGCAGCTCCTCGATCGCAATGGCGTTCAACTCGTCGACACGCGGAAACAAGTCCTGATATTTCTCGAGATTCAAAGCCGAGGTGGCGGCTTTGCGCTCGAGATGAGCGTGGTCGACAAGTACGGCGGGCAAATTGGCGAGCGTCTTTGGAAGCCACTCGGCCGGGACTTTTTCACGGAACAGCAGCATGGTTTGCTTCGGCTTCGAGAATGGCCACCGCCGCCGCGTAGTTCTGGGTGTGACTCAAGCTGATGCGCGGCACCGCTGCGCCGCGCGCCGCGGCTAACGCTTTGCCTTTGTCATGCAGGATAACAAAAGGTTCACCGCTGGGTTTGCGTCCCACTTCCATGTCGTGCCAGCTCAACTGCGCGCCGATCCCCGTGCCAAAGGCCTTCGAAATGGCTTCCTTGGCAGCAAACCGGGCCGCAAGGAACGGCCCCGGAGTCCGGTGCGACAGGCAATACTGGATTTCATTTGGGTGAAGGAGACGATTTAAGAATCTGTCACCAAATTTCTGATGTGAGCTTTCAATGCGGCTCACTTCAATGATATCGATGCCTACTCCGATGATCATTCCACGCCTTACCCTTTGTACGTTTTCATGAGCTCAAGCATCCCTTTAACAGCCACCGCCAGGCCAACCTCAATGGCCCGGCTCACGATGCTATGACCGATGTTGAGTTCAACCAGGTGCGGAACACGATGCAGCCTCGGCAGGTTTTCATAGTTCAAACCGTGTCCGGCATTTACGCTGAGCCCGAGCTGGTGCGCTTGCCTGGCTCCTTCAACGAGTCGATCCAATTCGCGCTCATCCGCGGGGTCGTTTCTGAACGCCTCCGCAAATGCGCCGGTATGCAGTTCGATAAACTGGCTGCCGCATCGGGCTGAGGCCTCGATTTGACGCGGGTCGGGCGCAATGAACAGGCTGACCTCGATGCCGGCATCATTGAGACGCTTGCGGCTCTCCGTCAGGGCTGGGAGATTGCCGGCAACGTCCAGGCCGCCTTCGGTGGTGACCTCCTGGCGGCGTTCCGGCACCAGGCAAGTGATATCCGGTTTGAGTTTGAGGGCTATGTCGAGGATCTCCTGCGAGTTAGCCATCTCCAGATTGAGCCGCGTTCGTATGGATTCACGGAGTTTCCAAACGTCTTTGTCCTGGATATGCCTGCGGTCTTCGCGAAGATGCGCGGTGATGCCATGCGCACCGGCCGCTTCGCAGCACAACGCCGCGGACACCGGATCCGGCTCGCCCCAGCCACTGCCGCGGTAGCGCGCCTCGCGGAGGGTCGCGACGTGGTCGATATTCACTCCCAACTTCAACATCGTCGCGCGATTATGTTAAGCGCCATACCGCTAAGCAAACGGTTTATGCGGGAGCAGTGTTTTGTATTGCGCTGTAAGAGGTTTTTGCCACCGTAATAACTGGATTGGGGTAATTACATGAAGCAACCGCTCATTGCGGTGACTCTGCTCTACGTTGCGGGACTTTTAGCGGCCGAATTGATTCAACTGCCTTTGGGGCTGCTAATGGTCGTGCTTGGTTTGCTCCTGACCGGGGCGATCGCTTCCGCCCGGCATCGAAGTCTGCTTTTGTATCCATGCCTCTTCCTGGCGGGGCAGCTCAATTCGGAAAGGCACACCGCCGTCTTGTCACCCTGCGACCTCAGGATCCTGGCTGGAACCGAGCCGCACCTTGTGGTCCTCTCCGGAGAACTCGTTGAAACACCCGGCCTGCGCGTGTTCGTCCGAGACAATCAGGCCACCTGGAGAACGATGGCAAAGATCCAGGTGGACCAAGTGGGCTTTGCGAAACAGAAGCCGCGACAAGCCTTCGGCATCGTTGCGGTGACAACCGCCGGGGCGCTGACGAACTATTTCAAAGGGCAAAAGGTCGAGGTCACTGGCGTGCTTTCTCCTCCAAAACCCCCGGTCGCGGAAGGGCTGTTCGACTACAGGGAATATTTGCGGCGACAGTGCATTTATTACCAGCTCACCTCGGAATCGGAGAACGACTGGCGGCGCCTGGGCACAACCACCTCTGTGCCGCTTGCCGACCGGTTCAGTGCGTGGGCGCGTCGCGCCCTGGCGTTGGGACTCCCGGCCGAGGACGAATCAGTACGACTGGAATGGG
>DATGLT010000403.1:0-2795 GCA_035294005.1 Verrucomicrobiia bacterium | reverse complement strand
CCAGGTATAAAGGGGTGCCTTAACGACTCAAATCTAGTTGTGCGTTTATACGCTGCCCAAGCCATGGACGCTGTGCGGGCGAAATAAGGGTCCAGCTCCGCTGCCAATTGGTGCAAAGCGCACAAGCCGGATGTCCACTGGCCGCTACGGGTGCGCCAGCTGCCCTTCGCTGAGGCGGCAATTCCGCTTGCCCAGGTGGCCCGGCGTGGGCTTCATTTGGGAATGAGCAAGCTCCACGAGACTGAAAGCCGCTGGTGGGGAGTCTGCGAATTTGTTTTGTGGGTTGTTTTCTACTTCTGCGCGGTCTGGATCTTCAACGCTCTTTTACCTCCTAAGCCGGAGCAAACACCCTTCGAAACTTATTTGGGGAAACAAGTCAGGCAACAAACCGGAGGGGGTTCCTCCGCTCAGCCTGACCAGCAGCTTGATAACGGCACAGACAACCGGCAGGGCCCTAGCCAACGGCGCCTGCACTAGCTGGGGAACGCGCCTTCAAGCCGGGCTTCCAGGGCATCGGTGTAATTTGCTGGACGTGGTCAATTCCTCCGGACGAATTACGTCAACGGATCGCGCCGTCGACTTCCAAGCAGACGCAGGACCTTCTGCAAGGGCTCTCTTGTCGGCTTTTTCCCAAGTGGCGAGCTACATTTGCGGACTCTTCCTGAGGCGGAGGGTGCCTGGTCGGCCCTCAATCCAATTGAAGGCGACCGTGATTCGCTTGCCTTCGACCAGCGTACAAATCTCCTGTTTGGGATAGTTGATCCCGTTACGCTTCAGGAACTGGCGAATCGAAACCTTTGCCCAGTCGGATTCGTGATCCTTTGCCACTTTGCCGCGCCAAAGCACCAACCGCCAAACGTCACCGTGGTGGTTCAATTTTTCCACGAGCTTCACCTCAAAACCGGCTCGCTGCAGATAGTTTGCCAGCCGGCAATTATGGAATAACCCACCCACGCGCCGACTGATGAGGAAAGCCTTTAGCACCTCCTGGCAGTGCGTTGGCATATGACGCGGGGACTCGGAACTTTTCTTACTCATGAGCACACGTGCTGACGATCTTAACTGGGATTTTTGAAGCGCCGCACCGTCTTACGGATGAGAGGCACGAGCCTACGCTGGCCGGCGGAGCGCGGATTGGAGTTGAGCTTACAAATCATCCCGCCGGAATATCAATTTTTAGTCTTCCGCAACCACGGTTGGATCGACAAAGAAAAGTGGTGCGCCTTTTTCGGCTGATGGATCAAACGTCCGGGTTTACCGCAGGGCCATATGAAGCTTGCCCGAAGATATTTCCCGCTTCGGACCACGCAAACGCAGCCTCGCTCAATTGGCAGACCAAGACCTTTTGCTATAGTCCGCAGTTCCAACTCAAGTTGCTTGCTCAGTACATCTTTACTGCCGGCCAACTTTTCCGGAATCGGCCGGTTGAAGAGCAGGAACGCTTGGGCACTTAGCGTCAGAACCATACGGATCAACCAAACCTCGTGGACTTCAAATTTTTCCACCGACAAGACCCGTAATCCCGTTTCGACCAGGCGTTCCCACCAAACGTGATGAAAAAACAGGTTCCGTGGCTGGTAATACGTTCCACAGGAGCGAAGGATCCGATTGAGTAACTGATCATTCAGCGAATTCAATGCGACCAGTGTGCCAGAATTGGAAGCGGTTCCGGCATTGGTGCACGGGGATAACGGCTATGAAATCCGGCATTTCGTTGCCACCCGCCGCGCCACAACTGACAATTACAGGCGCGCTGCAATTTTACCATCTTGTGGTCCCGTAAAGGCGGTGGCTACGCTGAAATATTGGTTTCTAATCCGTGCTTCTCGGACAAACTTTGATAAGGCTCGAGAGTCATCGAATTCGGTTCGATTCCCTGCTTTCTTTGTCGCAAGCTCTATGCTAGCATTGATAGCAGAATTAGAAATTCAAAATATTATGCCGCAACTCATCGTCCGGCAAATCGAAGAAAGAGTCGTCAAGAAGCTGAAACAACAAGCAGGTGAACATGGGGTTTCCACGGAAGAAGAACATCGGCGCATTTTGCGCGAGTCGTTGCTTGGAAAGGCGCGCAGGCGAAGGTCGTTCAAGGAAGCCCTACTGGCCATGCCCGATGTCGGTGAGGATGAGGACTTCGAACGGGGTCCGCAATTGGAACGGCCCGTTGAGCTATGAACGGCTGTCTGGTCGACAGCAACGTCCTAAGCGAACTGCGCAAAGCGAAACGTTGTGATGCTGGAGTGCGGCAATGGTTTGAAGAAACCGCGGCGGAGGAGTTATTCATCAGCGTGCTAGTGCTGGGAGAAATACGTAAGGGAATCGAGCGGATTCGCCCGCGTGACCCTGCAAAAGCCAGGGCACTTGAAAAGTGGTTGCTTGGGATTGCTGCCGAATTTCCCGACCGACTCTTGCCGGTGGATGACGAGGTGGCAGACCAATGGGCGAGGTTAGGTCTGCAGAAATCGGTCCCGATCCTTGATGCTTTTCTGGCCGCGACGGCCCGAGTCCATAACCTGACAATTGTTAGCCGCGACGAAGAGGGGTTCCGCAATGCTGGGGTGAGGGTGATCAACCCATTTTCTAAATCCGAACCCAAAGGGAAAGCAGTTCGGTAAAGACCTCTGGTGGGCAATCCAGGTCTCTAGCGCTCGCTGCCTACCTCAACTTCAGCTCCAGGGCCGGTGTCGCCTTGTACGTCCGCTTGGTTTTGGGGGCCGGGATCGCCAAGCATTCTCCAGGAAACGGCGGCTCCGGACGAATCTTTCTGGATTTCAAACCTCGGCTGGTGGTTGAGG